>JAZQOW010000019.1:0-20300 GCA_045628065.1 Faecousia sp. | reverse complement strand
GGAATGCCGCTTTGTATATGAAGAAGACGGAGATGTGCTCGGCTATGCCGTGATCGCGCCGACTTCGTCCAGATATGCTTATCGGGGCGTTGCAGAGGTTTCGATCTATGTGGAGGAAAACCACTGCGGCAGGGGCATCGGGACACCGCTTCTGACAAAGCTTATGCAAGCCGCCAGAGCAGCAGGCTACTGGACGCTCTACTCCGCCATCTTCTCCAATAACGAAAGCTCCATAAGGCTCCACGAGAAATGCGGCTTCCGCATCATCGGAACCAGAGAAAAAATCGCAAAGGACAGGTTCGGCGCATGGCAGTCCACAACGATCATGGAGTGGAGAAACGACATTGAATAGCACGATGGATGGGAGTAACATAAAAATGAAGCAATCCCGAAAAAAACGGATCATTGCGCTTGCATTCTTCCATCGTTACGGATGGATTTGTACAATGCTGGTTGTGTTGTTTGTGCTTCGTGAACATTTTCTAACGATATGTGGCTCATGTATGATGATTTATTCGATCTGGACATTTATCGGATACAAGCGGAAGTGGTCACATATCTATTGTTCCTATCAAAACATGTGCCATAAAGACATGACGCCAAGCGACATACACTGGAATCTGGTAAAGAAAAAAGATTTTTACGGCATGGCTGCGATTGACTTTGTATTAGGCGCAACAGTGTTTATCATCGGTCTGGTTTTTCAATAATCCGGGTGTGAACGCAGATGGTTCTCCTTAACATCGATCTGCGCTTCAGAGCGAAATCTCCTAAGCTGCCTACCGCTGAATTGCTGTCTGCTTAATTCAGCCGGGAACACACGCAAATAACAGAAAAGAGGTCATACACATGCTTTACAAATTACTCCGCCGCGACCCCGAATCCAGGGACGATATTATTATGGTCACCTCCGGGCTTGGAATTGTTGTGAATCTGCTGATTGCCATTGCGAAAATTCTGATCGGTGTGCTGGCGTCTTCGATTGCCTTTGTGTCTGAGGGCATGAACAACATGGCGGATTTTATGACCTCCATGATTGCGCTGCTTGGCGCGAAGCTGGCGAAAAAGCACCCGGATGAAAAGCATCCCTTCGGATATGGGCGCATTGAATATCTGGCAAGCCTGATCATCGCTACCCTGATCCTTGTGACCGGCGCACAGATGCTCATCAGCTCCGTGAAGCTGATTTTCGAGCCGGAGGAAATGAGCATTTCCTATCTCGCTATCGGCATCATTGCCGTGACCTCGATCATCAAATACTTCCTTGGCGTTTACACCATCAAAATGGGCAAAAAGGCAGGATCCGGCTCTCTGATCGGTGTGGGCGCGGACTGCCGGAACGATTCCTTTGCCTCCATCATCACCATCATTTCCTCCCTCATTTTCATCCTGTTCCGCTTCTCGGTGGATGCCTATGCCGGTATCATCATTTCCGCGCTGATCATCAAGGCGGGCATTGATGTGCTCAGAGAAACCCTCGCCGATCTGCTCGGCAGACCCGGCGATGAAGCACTGGCAAAGACGCTCTACAAAAAGATTCGCCAGACCGACGGCATTGTGGCCGCCGTGGACATGATGCTCCACAATTACGGCCCCGATGCATGGTCCGGCTCTGTCAATGTCGAAATCGACCACAAGAAGACCGTGGGCGAAATCTACCAGTTCCTCCACGCCCTCCAGCTGGAGATCATGCACGAATACCATGTCACCATGGTCTTCGGCGTCTATGCCGTCGATAACGACCACGAGGAAATCAAAAACATCCGCAAGGATATCTCCGCCTTCTCCAGAGACAACCCCCACATCACCAACTTCCACGCCGTCTACCTCGACCGCGAAACCGATACCATCTACTGCGACTTCATCGTAGACTATAAACTCCGCGACTGGGACGCCCTGCGCGCCGATTTCACGCAATATATCGCAGCGCACTACCCCCAATACCAGCTCGCACTCACCATCGAAACCGATTTCGTATAAAACCACAAAAATCGTGCCGGAGCTTATCCCTCCGGCACGATCTTTTTCTATCTCACTTTATCTCTACCCCAACGATTGGATAGAGCCATCATTTTCAGCAATGAAAATCAATAATGCCCCGTAAGCATGACCTTGCAGATTGACTTGCTCATATCCCCAAGCCTCGTGCACGCTTCACAGCGGACGGGATCATATTCGTGGTTATGCAAATCCCAGCATTCCGCCTGAATCCTGGCGATTTCAGCGGGGTCAAGTACAATTTCCGATCTGACTCCGCCGGATACGTTCTTCAGTATGCTTTCATCCAGTTCTTCATGTTCGAATTTCTCGTTCATTTCATACTCCTTTCAAAAAACATGCTCCGGATTCCGGATTGATTTACACAAAATCCAAAAAAAGATTACTACGAATGCTTACTTTTTTCAATTCGTTTCGATAAAACACGCAGGAAGCGCTTTACAATCCTCGTAAAAGTATCTTAAATGATCACCTCTCTCGTCATCATCCATTATATCGCCCACACCGCCGACAACCTTTTCGAGCCCCTTATCTTTTTATATGTTCTTATCCTCTGTCGTTATTTCTCCTTTTTGGATCTTGCATCTATTTATACGATGCAGGCGGAAAAGTGGCTGCAAACGCTGCGAAAAAATTTAATGAGTTTTTTACCATATAACAGATTGATCAACCTGCTCTGTTTCATAAGGATCATTTCATATGCCGATATTTTCGTCAACAGGCTTTCCGATTTCGGAAAAGGTCGTTTTCGGGCGAACGCAGTTCGCCTCTACGGATAAATCGCATATAAAAATTCAGATTTGCCGCTCCGACAATCATACTGTAGTCTCAACCTATGCGCGAGACAAGAGAACGACCGTCTCCACAAGGGAAGTAAACGGCAAAGTGTCGAAGGCCTTTGCCTGCTGCACGCGGTAGCCGAAGCGGGTGAGGGTTTCCAGCTGGCGGGAGAGCTTTTCCGGATCGGCTGAGAGCAGGACGATTCGCTTTGGGGCAAGCGCGCCGAGCTGTTCAGGCAGGAAGCGGGAACGGCAGTTGTCGGCAAAAGCAACGTCAAAGTGCTCATGGCTTCTTGCCAGAGCGGCGATGTATTCGCACGGGTCGGATAATACGGTCTTGACATTCTGCGTATCATTCAGCGCCAGATTGCCCCGCGCTTCCCTGAGGGCGCCTTCGATCTGCTCCACGCTTAAAACGCGCTTTGCGCTGCGCGATGCCATGAGGCTGAGGATGCCGCTGCCGCAGCCTGCGTCAAGCACGCGCTCGCGGCCTGTGAGCCCGGCAAATTCCATGGCAGTGCGGTATAGCTTCTCTGCCTGTGCAGGGTTGAGCGGGAAAACGGTTTTGGAGAAAATGCGGCAGGTGCAGCCGCCAAGGGTGTCCTCGATGAAACCGGGGCCGTAGATCACCCGCTCTTCCTTCCCTAAAACAGCCGCAGATGCTTTGCTGTTGGCATTCAGGATCACGGTTTTGACTTCGGGGTGCCTTTGTGTCAGCTCGGACAGGAGTGCCTTTGCGTCCTTCAGCTGAAGGCTTGCGCCCACGATCGTTACCATGGCGTCATGGTTCGAGGAAGAGACGCGGATCACGGCGTATCTGAGCCATCCGCTGCCTTTTTTGGGGTCAAAAATCGGCACCTTGTACTTTTCCGTCAGGCCGAGCAGCGTCTGCGCGATCTCGGCTGCCCCCTTGTGGTTGAGCATGCAGCGGCTTGCCCTGCTGCCAAGGGTATAGCTGAAGCAGGTCGGCTGGCCGGATTTGTCCACACTGAACATCCAGGTGGTCTTGTGTTTACAGGCAAAGGGCGGCTCGGCCTTCTCCACGGATGGGATGCGGATGTATTTTCCCAGCGATTTTGAGAGCAGCTTCTGCTTTTTCTCAAGCTGCCTGCTGTATGCCATCCCCTGATACGCGCAGCCGGCACAGACATTGGCAAAACGACAATCGCCGAAGGTCGCCGGTCTTTGATACGCCACGGCAACATCCGACGCATCGTAATGCTGGTAATATGCGGCGGAAAAAGCCGTCCATGGCTCCTTTTCGGGCGGCATGGCTGCAAAATCCATGACCTGTCCCGAAATGGGGTGGCAAAAACGCAGGTGGCAGGACCACAGCGCAAGCTGCGGCGCTTCATGCTTTGCGCCGTACTTTCTGTCGCCGTAGAGCGGCAGCTCGCGGGATGAAAACTGGGCGCGGATCTGATGCGTCCTGCCGGTGATCAGCTCGATACGCACAAGGCTGAGCTCGTTGGTTTTTTCACACACGCTGTAGCGCAGCGCCGCCTCCTGCGCATCCCGGGCGGGCTTTGCAACGGCATAGGTCTTGCGCTCCTTCGGATCGCGGTGCAGATAGTCATGCAGCTCCGCTTCATCCTCGGCGGGCGCGCCCTCCGTCACGGCAAGATATTCCTTTAAGAAGGTGCCGCCCGTGATCTGGCTGCTCAGCAGGGATGCAGCCTCCTTGGAAAGCGCAAACACCATCAGCCCGGAAACGACAGCATCCAATCGGTGAACCGTCCGCACGGCTTTGTCTTCACCGATCGCCCCGCGAATTAGCTCCGGCATTCCCCCAGGCTCGTCCGTAGACACGACCCCCGCAGGCTTGATGCAAACAAGAATATCCTGATCCTGATATAATATCTTCATATTTTTACTCCCCGGAGACAGATAGCTTCTCCGTATCATCCATCAATGTGTGAGTCTCCCCTTATTAGGCGGCAAGCACCCACCGTAGGGGCGAACTGCGTTCGCCCGCCTGCCGATTCAACCGACATTTGATTAAGCTGCAGACCGTAGCGGGCGAACACAGTTCGCCCCTACGGGGGTGCCTGCCACCTAACAGCAAAGCCTTCTCCTTGAGGGGCAAGCCTCTCCCTTACGGCGCGGGACAGGGCGTAGTATATCTTACATTATAAACGGTGGCATAAAAATTGCAATAGAAAACGGGCAAAGCGGAAAAAGAAAAGCACTGGGTTTTCTCCGAAAAATACGGGGAAAACGCAGTGCTTTTGCTCTATGGCATCTCCGGCCTTCCGTTATGTTCGCCGAAGCCTCCCGGCATTCCGAAGCCGGAAGAGGTGCCGTTTGAAATGCTTTCTATTTGTATCGTCTCGGTCTGATCGCCGACTGTTATCGTATAGGTTCTTCCAAGCACAAGCTCCGGGCTGCTGAATACAACGGAGTTGAATGTTTTCGCGGACTTGTGTTCAAAAATGGTCTTTCCGCTTTCATCGGTGATCGTGATCTGTGTTCCCGCCTGCATCGTTCCGGAGAAGTTTTTGATAAACGAGCACTGTGCGGAATCGCTTTCAAAGGATTCTTCCATACCGGAAGCGCCGATGGCGAGAATCGTTCCGCCATTGCAGAGGATGCTGCCGCCGTTTTCCGTACCGGAATCCAGTGCGCCGTTGCCGCTGTTGGTCGGGCCGTCCACAAGAATTGTTCCGCCCTCAACGATCAGATCGCCGTTCGAGTCAAGACCGTCTCCGTCAGCATTGACGCAGATCGTTCCGCCGCTGATTTTCAGCACGGGAAGGGATGCATCATCGGTGCCTGCCGCAGCGTGCATTCCGCCGAACATGGCAGAGCTTCCGCCTCTGGCGTTGATACCGTCGTCAGATGCCGTGACAGAAATGTTTCCACCGTTCAAATAGATGAAATGCCCTTCAAGTCCCTCATAGGACTGCGAAACGGTAATATCGCCGTCCGCTACCGTCAGCGTATCATCTGCGTGGAAGCCGTCGTCATCGGTGCGAAGCAGGAAGCTGCCGCCGGTCACGGTAATGCTGCCGTTTGCATGGATGCAGTCATCGACGGAATTCACGGTAATACTGCCGCCGGAAACGGTGAGATCGCCGCCGCATTTCAGACCCTTTGTGCTGGCTTCGTCGGTTTCCTCCGGGTCGGAGAAGTCACCTCTCATACCGCCCTGACCACGCATCTCATCAAATGTGCCTGCGTCCATGCGTTCGCCGTTCGAATCGGGGATTTCAGGAGGCGTTTCCCCGTCCGGGGGCGTCATGCCGCCCGGGGCACCGGGAAAGCCGCCTTGCTCCATACCATCCGGCAGATCAGGCGGCGCTTCCCCGTCCGGGGGCGTCATGCCGCCCGGGGCGCCGGGAAAGCTGCCTTGCTCCATACCATCCGGCAGATCGGGGGGCGCTTCTCCGGGCTGCGGCATGGAACCGGCTTCTCTTTTGCCGCCGGGCATATTGTCAAAGGACTGCACGGATTTCCGGGAGCCGATCGTTTCCGTGTCGCCTGCGGAAACCGTAATGCTGCCAGCGGCTACCGACAGATTCTTTTCGGCGTTCACTCCGTCGCCGAGACTGACGATATTGATTTCGCCGCCGCGAATGTCGATATTGCCGCAGGCTTCATCCGCTTCGTTGCTGGATTTGATGCCGTCATTGCCGCTGTGAATGCTGATTTTACCGTCCAGAACTGTGACGGAATCTTTGCCTTTCAATCCGTTGTTCACCGCCGCAAGCTCCAGCTCACCGCCGAGAACGGTCAGGTGATCTGTCGTTGCCACAGCGTTATTGATATATCCGCCGACGGTCAGTTTTCCGCTGCCCGCGATGGAAAGGCTGTCCTTTGCATACAGGGCGGCTCCGGCTGCCGATTCCAGATCCGCATTTTCGCTTGCCGCTGTGATCTCCTGCTCTGTGCCGCTTGTCAGCCTGTTTGCACTGCCTTCGGGAAGATAGATCAGGGTATGCGCGGCATCCGCAACACGGATCGCCGCATCCGCAGCGTTGGAAATCTCCACGCCGTCCAGAATCAGCACGACCGTATCGCCGCAGTCAACCGCAAGCTGACCTTCTGTCAGCGTTCCGCTTACGCTGTATATGCCGGACGAGGTGACGGTCACGGTGTTGCCCGCGATCTGCACGCCCGGAGCGGAAGCGGTGCTTCCTTCATCGGAAAGCGTAATGCACTGTGCAGTCCCGTTTTGCCACGCTGTCTCCGCGGCAGAGGAAAGCTGTACTGCCGCCTGCAGGGCATCTTGCGTGGCTACCGTCGGATTCTCAGCCGGCGTTTCTTCCGGTGCTTTTCCGCGCTGCACGCAGAAAAAGATAAGTGCAGCCACAATCAGCAGCAAAGCGGAAATCAAAATAATTTTTCTCGTTTTTGTCATCCTTACACTCCTTATGTTCAATGTTTGCCTTTATTTTATAATATGGGGCTGAATTGAGCCTGAAAAACATAGGAAGTTTAAGTGAATTTCCCTCTTCCCGGGAAAAAACGAGGACAGGAGACGGTTCCCAATGGCATTAAGTTAAGCCAATGTCTATGTTATGCGATGCTGGATTCGGGGGGGGCTTGCCCCTCCCGAATCCGGCCTTGGTTTTCTGCACGCTTTCCAATCGGTGCTGATCCCACCATCGGGGAGGAGCAAGCCCCTCCCCTACGGCGATGCATTCCGTATATAACTCTATCTATTTGAAAGGTCGGTTAAATCGGCTTGGCGGGCGAGCAATGCTCGCCCCTACGGGGGCTGAAGCCCCCTTCGCGTTCAATCAAAGAGATTTCCAATCACATCATTTATTCTTCAATGTGCCATAGCTGATCTGAAAGATATCCCTTTGGCAGGACGATCCAATTCTCTTTTGAAGCTTCGATATACCACTGCGCTTCCGCTTCATCGTATTCCATCCAACCGTAATCGCCGAAATCGGAGGAAATACCTTCATACCAGTACTGCCAGCATGCAGGAGAGATGTCTGTGTTATACCAGAAGTAGCAGCCGGTTTCCTCGTCATAGTATGAATCATACGCATCTGACCAATCGCACGAACGCCCTAAGGCTTCTACATAAAAGGAACCGGAGTTGATGTCCTGATATTTCTCAGGCTCCGTCAGTGCTGCATCGGCAGCGTCCTGCGCTATATACCATAGATCAGAGGTTTCATACTTGCCGGGAAGCTTCACCCAGTTTGCTTCTGATGCTTCGATATACCATTGCTTCTCCGCCTCATCGTATTCCATCCATCCGTAATCGCCATAATCGGAGGAAATACCCTCATACCAGTACTGCCATGTATCCGCAGTATCATTGTAGGCGAAGTAGCAGTCGGTTGTCTCATCGTAGTAGGAATCATAATCATCATACCACGGGCAGCTGCGGCCGAGTGCTTCGACATAAATGCTGCTGTCATTAGATGAAATGCTGACATCGCTGCCTTCATCCGATGTCGAAGCTGCCAGCAAGGAAGAGAGCACCACAATGCCTACACACAGCCATACCACGGTGCTCCTGGACATATGCCGGGACACAGGAGGCGCTGTAACGATCAGAATAGCCACAGATAAAAAGATCAGGACGGGTTCTTTATTTATGATTGCACCCAGCAGCAATAATGCCATAAAGGCGATCAGAACCGGATGCCATTTCCTTTTCTCCGAGGAATCAGATGCTGCGGCGGAGCGTGACGGAGAAGAGGATTCTTTATAGCTGGATAACAGCTCATCCACCTTCTTGATTTTCAAACCGGCACCGCAATTTGGACATTTTGGCTGCACACCATCCGTCCATTTCATTTTTACGGAAGAATCGCAGTATTCACACTTCATCGTAAGAATACCGTTAGACTGGTCTTTCATAGCCACTTCATCGTAGTACTTGCCATTCTCGTCATAATATCCCGGCGCATAGGTGGTGCCTGTATTCGAATCCGTCCATCCAAATGCGTAATACATATAGTCATGATGTCTGCAATGGTATGTAATCGGCGGCTGATAACCCGGGGTATTGCGCGTGTATCCTGTCGGCTGCTTGAAACGGCCTCGGATGGGGACACCGCCGGTTGGTGCTGCGGTATGCGTACTGGTGCTATGCGAAGACGGACGGTGGGAGCTTGCGCTGTGGCTGCTCGGACTGCTTCGATAAGAGCTGCCGGAAGAATGGCTGGAATAGCTGCGCGAGGAGCTGCTACTGCTGCTATAGGAATGACTTGATGAGCTGTGAGAAAAAGAGCTGCTGCTACTGCTGCTTCGGCTGCTGCTACTGCTGCCGGAGGAGTGCGAACTTGAACTGCGACCGCTTGGTGGCATAAAAAACACATCCTTTCTACAAAGACGGGAGCGACGCTCTGTCTTTGGCAAAATCGTTTGATAATTTTACATTTTTACGGATCAATAACAATTATTATGCTTTAAAATGTCAAAAAACAGAGAACGGTTCCCAATGTCATTAACTTAAAGCAGACATTTCAAAAGAAAGCCAATGTCTGTGTTATGCGATGCCGTAGGGGAGGGGCTTGCCCCTCCCGAATCTGTCTTTGGTTTTCTGCACGCTTTTCAATCGGGTGCTGATCCCACCATCTGGGAGGAGCAAGCCCCTCCCCTACGGCGTTGCATTCCGTAAATGCCTCTGTTAAGTGCTGTCTTGCATCCGTTTGAAAGGCCGGTTGAATCGGATGGCGGGGGCTGACTGCCATTGAATAACCTTAACTTAATGCCATTGAGAACGGTTCCCTCTCCTTTCCTTTAGCCGACGAACTGAATTGCGATCAAAAATACGATAATGGGAATCAGGACGATCACGATGGATTTCCATTTATACGCCATCATGCCGATCACCTCGCGGATGTAGGCATTTGGCCAGAAATACCATTTCGTTTTGCTGCCCATGCCGTCCGGCTCAAACTGGTTCTGTCTGGAAATGATACCGCTTCGGAACACATGGAAGTTCGTGGTAGAAAATGCCACCTTTGCATCCGGGGTTCTCTCCTCAATGATTTTCCTGGAAAAGCACATATTCTGGGCGGTATTACAGGACTGATCTTCCGGCAGAATGCTCTCTTCGGGGATGCCCTGCTCCAGAAGATAGCGTTTCATCGCGGCGGCCTCAGATATGGGCTCATCCGCGCCCTGCCCGCCGGAGGGCACGAAGATCGCTTTTTTCCCGGTCTTTTCGAGCTGCCTGCGATAGAACCCGATTGCTCTGTCCACGCGGGCTTGAAGCAGTGGATACAGCCCGCCATCCGGCTTCACCTGACAGCCCAGAATGATCAGATAGTCCCTGTCATATTTTGGCTCATGCTTTGCTGCCAGAGAGCCGCACAGAATGGCGCCCATCAGGAAGCACTCAAAAAATGCATAGATGGAGCTGTAAATCCCTGTAAATGCCCCAAACAGCCGGACCTGCATCTCAGAGCCTGACGAAAAACTGTTGGACAGCAAAATCGCAATCATAATGCCAAGCAGCATAACGAAGGAAATCATGATACCCAGCGCATTGCTGATTCGGAAGCCTTCCTTTCGGATCAGCTGAATATTGCTCACGGAAAGCGCAATGCAGAAGATCAGCATAAACGGAAAGCTGAAAAGCATAAATTCCATCGCAGCCATCTTAAGGACACCGTACACATTCAGCATAATCTCTTTCAGGAACCATACTCGGATCAGCAGAATAGAGATCAAGGTCGTCCAGATAGCGAGCCCCGAGAAGAATATCGCCTGATTGCTATACTTCAGCACCTTCTGGATATTGCCAAAGGATAGCCACAATACCACGGTGAGCGCCACGCAAAACAGCAAAAGAAGTAGATGATATACGCGATAGTTCGTAAAATTCCCTGTCGAAAAATCCACGATCGTTCCTGACGGCAAAACGCGATAGGAACCCAGACAGATCTCCTCGCCTGTGTCCGCACGATAAACGGTCATAAAAACAATTCCGCTGCTTTCCGGGCTTAATGTATATACGATTCGACCGTCTCTTTTTTCAACGGCTTCCAGATGAACGATATGATCCCGATCAAATTCAATCCGAAGCTGCTCCGGCTCCAGCTCGTTATACTCGTTCTCAGAATCCAAGATGAACAGCGCATCCGTAAAACGGTTTCCCATTACGCTCGCACTGCCAAGCCACAACACCGCAAAGACTATGATGAGGCCAAGTATCGTAACCATATTTCTTTTCAGAATGATTCTTTCTTTTGTGTTCATGTCGTTTTATGCTTTCTTTTGTTCTCTGTATTCAAACTTTTTTTGCTGAAATTTATCATGTTTTATTAAATCCCGATAAGAAGCCGAACAATATCTCTCAGGTCAGAGAGCCGTCCCCTGTCCTAGAAGCTTTTTTCCTCCAAATCTTTTGCAATGCTAACATAGAAATCAGTAATATCAGTAATGCCATATTCAGTATGAATAGACATTTTTCTCCGCCTCATATCAACCTCATCGCAATGAGATATTCCCCGAAGCTTTGTGCCAAAGATGATAGGCTTGAAATTGGTCCATTCAACAGCTTGGGGAGAAAGCAATCCATCATTCTGTCCCTCAAAATGTTGGACTACAAGATTTGGCAGCCACATAAGGAAATCCGACCAACAGCTTTTCATAACAAATCCGTAGCTTTGATAGTAAATTGTATCAACATCCTGGTTTTGCTGATTGAACAGCAAAGCATCACTTGTCCGAAAAGAACAGATGGCTTGGTAGGTGTTCGGACTCTTATCACCGAGTATTTTAAACCAACAATCCGCTAACTTGCTGCCAATTTTGATTAGCGGATTGAACAGTCGAAAGAGTGCATCAACTGTTGCTGACCCGTTGTGAGGAGTGGATAATGTGGTAATTGAGGCAATCTTATCTGACAGCCCCAACTTGCAGGCTAAGTACCTTGCTTCCAGGCCACCTTTTGAATGGGCTATGATATTCACTTTTTCCGCTTGGGTTGATTCCAGAATAGCGTCAATGGATTTTGCTATCTGCCTGGCATTTGATTCTATTGAACCATTACTATCCTGACCACTAAACGCTACCGTAAATCCGTTGTTTTGAAGCGTCTTTGGGATTCTTCCCCAGTATCCAAAGATACCATCATCTCTATAACCCATTCCATGAATTAGTAAAATTGGATATCTCATAGAATCACCTTTCAAAATAAGACAGGGGACGGCTCTATGCCTTGGAACTTTTTCGGCATAAAACACCGCATAATTGCTCGATATTCAAAGATATTAAAACTATTTCAATCAAAACATAAAGTCACTCACCGCAAGACAGGGAACCGTCCCCTGTCTTATATAGGGAACCGTCCCCTGTCTTATATAGAACATCGTCAGCCACGAGAAATGGCTATCCACCGGAATCATGATCATCTGATCGGGAAGGACAACAAGGAAACCGAAGGGACACGTCATATTAAGCCTCCATAGTTATTCTGGCATTATCATACTCTGGCTTTAATTTCGCTCCAATTCGTTGCAACCTGCATTTCAATACCGTTGTTCAAAGCCTCAAAATGCTTTCTGCCGCAATGAATCTTTAACTGCTCGCGGGTACGCAAATCCATGAAGCTTGTACTTCCTTTTGTTTCCAGAACGAAGTACAGCTTTTCCTCTCCATTCTTGGTCAGAAAAACAGCCCAGTCCGGATTATAGGTTCCGATAGGCGTTTCGATTTTGAAACGCTCCGGGATTTTGAAAAACATTTTCACATCCGGATCGTTATCCAGTGCCACAGCAAACGGGCGTTCAATGGAACTGCTGTCATAGATGATGTAGTCATAGACACTATGCTCCACTTTCACCGCATTGCGGTCAAGATTGGCGATCAGCTCGGTGGTGTCAAAGATTTCCTGAACGTAGTATTCCTTGCCGTCAAGCTTCACATAGCTGATGCCGTCAATAGCCAGCGCATGGCGGTTATTGCGGATAATCTCCATCGCTTTTTCCAGAAACGCTTCCGGGTTATTCAAGAAGTCTTTGCACCGCCCACTTTCTATCAAAATCCTATTAACGGTAGTGGGCGTCAGTAAGGTTTCATCGCTGATTGCAGTAATAAGGTCAGGGAGCATCGAATACGAATCCTCGACATCCATTGTCCGCATTTCCCGTTCCGTATGATAGATACCTGCTTTTTCAATGTGAATATCTGCGGTCTGAGAAATTAGCCTTGTCTTCGGAATGGCCGGCATATCACGGAAATCTTTCACGCAGTTTTCTACCAGTTTATCGGTGTCGATGCTGACTCGATAGGCTGTTTTTTGCTTGATCTTATTCCACAGCTCCATAAACTCAGGGGACAGCATGACCTGCTTGTTGATCCGAACAACAACATCACGCGAAGCATCCCGTACCGGCGGCTTGCGGTCAGCATTGGCAATGATTGCTTCAAATCGTTCCCGCGCCGCTTCATACTTTTTCGGCAAATCCAATGTTCCGGTCTTCAGCGCGTTTTTCATGGTGTCTTTCATCTTGCCGGTGCTTGTGATATAGCCTTTTTGCTCAAAATGCTGCATCAGCTCCTGTGCGTCTTCGTAGGAGATTTCTTTTTCAACCGTCTCCGTAACACGAGATGTAATTCCCACGATTGCACTTGCAGCTTGTTCCGGCGTTGCGCCCATTTTGATCTGCCGCATCACTTCGGTTGCCGGATTGGGTGGCGACTTAATTTCACCTGTTTCAAGCTGTTCCGAGATTTTCTTTTCAGCAGCCTGCATCTCCGGATCGGACATCCATTTATCAAGCGTTCCGTTTTCTGTCCAGTATTTTACCAGCTCATGTGCTTCCGCCTCATCAATGGTATGCTCATGCTCAATCTGCTCCTCATAGACCATTCCCGCAAACAGGTCAAGCTGCAAAACGCCGAACTTCACGCCGGTTTCATCTTCAATTTCCTTTTGCAGTGTATCGGCAAAGTCGGCAAAGCTCTCATTGGCCATCACATGAAGGACGTTGATGTTTTTATCCTCAATACGCTCGCCGTCCTGATTGACGCACAGGCGCAAGCCGCGCCCGACCTTTTGACGGCAGGTAAAGGTGGATTTCTGATCGATCAGGGTACAGACCTGGAACACATTCGGATTGTCCCAGCCCTCTTTCAGCGCGGAGTGGGAGAAAATAAACCGAAGCGGACATTCAAAGCTCAAAAGCCATTCCTTGTCACGCATAATCGTGTTGTAGGTATCATCATCCGCCTGCGTATCACCCTTGGTATCCTTCAAGCGGCCTTTCTTGTCCTGCGAGAAATAGCCGTTATGTACTTTGCTCACATCGGCAGTGAAGCGCTCCCGAATCGGTGCATACTTCGGCTTTGCCAAAAGCTCAAGATAGCACTCCTCAAACATCTTGGCGTAAATGCCGGGTGTGCCATCCTCGTGGCGGTATTTTTCAACCTTGTCGATGAAGAACAGCGACAGCACTTTGATGCCCTTATCGGCATAGCGCAGCTCTTTGTCAAGGTGGGCTTCAATGGTACGGCGAATCTGCGCCCGCTTTACGATGTTTTCATCTACATCACCGATTGCCTTGCCCAACGCAACTTCCTCGGTGTTGCCAAACTCAATGTGCTCAAAGCCCGGCGTGCAGTCGATTCCGGCTATGGAATAGCCCTCATATAGCTCACGCTCGCCGGAGAGCAGGAACAGATCATCACCGGGCTTGACCGTTACCGTTTTTCGCGCCACAACGCCGTTCTTACCCTTTGCATCCAGCTCAAGCTTTGCTCGGAAGCCTTTGTCGTTGGACACGGACAATAGCTTCACATATGGCTGGTTAAACCCGCCGGATACCTGATTGGAGGAAACCGCAATCTGCTTGACGAGTCCCATCTGATAGGCGTCTACCGGGGTCAGACGATAGAGCAAGTTGATCTTTTCCCGGTGCGTTGCCGAATAACGCAGTACGCACAGTGGATTAAGGGAGGCAATCGCTTCCTTGGCTTTTGCTGTATTGTCCACGCTCTGTGGCTCGTCAATGATGACAATGGGGTGCGTGTCCTGAATGAATCGCATGGCGGTCTCGCCGTTCAGCTTGTCCTGCGCCTGATTGATGATATTCTCTGCCTTTTTGAAAGCGTCGATATTGATAATCATGATCTCAATGTTGGCGCTGGTGGCAAACTGCCGCACATCAGAGAGCTTGGCGGAATTGTAGATAAAATACCTGCATGGCACATTGTCGTATTGAAGGCCGAAATGTTCCTTCGTGATTTCAAAGGATTTATATACGCCCTCACGGATCGCCACGCTCGGCACCACGATAATGAACTTGGTAAAACCGTACCTGCGGTTCAGCTCAAAGATAGTTTTGGTATAGACATAGGTTTTGCCGGTACCGGTTTCCATCTCAATACAGAACTGCATATCGTCGGCGGTTGGCGTCATCGGCAGACGGTTGCGCTTTTGTACGGCGTGCATATTGTTGGAAATGGCTTGACTGTCAACAAACAGCGCATTGCCGACGCCCAGATCATTCATCAGGGACATTTGCTTTTCTTCCACTACCGAAAAGGTGCTGCGTGTCTTTTCCTGCCCGGTGAACAGATCGACTACGGCATTTACCGCATCCGTCTGGAAGTCTTGATTTTTGAATTTAAGTTTCATGCTGTTCACCTGCTTTTTTCTCTTCGGTTTAAGTTGTCAATTATTACAGCCTCAACCTGTGAACTCGTTTCATGTCCGTCATATCTGGAATAGTATTGGCAACGCGGGCATTGGAATGTGTCCTCAAATTGGTCATGCTGCATTGGAGTATCGCATTTGGGGCAATGAGCTACTAAATTACTAACATGCCATTTTTTCTGATAACTACTGAATTCCCATTTCCAAGACCATTTCCATGTTCTGAAATGATCTTCCGTATACGATGTGAACTCTGGTTTTTTACTCTCTCTGCTTTTTTCATCAAGCTTTGAAAGAAGCCATAGAATAGCAATAACAGCAGCTATGCCAATCAGTACCCACCATACTTTTAGATTGAAATTAAGGAATGTCAGAATTGCCCTCCATATGGCAGAAAGAATACTCCAAATAGTAGATAAGATTCGTTTTCCTTGTAATAAATCACGCAAAATCGTCAGCAAGAAGGCAAAAATTGCTGTCCCAATGCTTATAGTCCACGGGTTTTTCAAGAATTTTTTCATGTTGCTCCCTCACACCAATTTCAACCCAACGCTCTTATTTGTAGGCTTAATTATGCGTTTTCCATGTTTCTGAGCTCTTACTTACGTATCATACTGGTACTCATATGTGGACTACAGGCAATATCCAAAGAATACTCAAGACTATGAGCTGGTTCATGATTCTTGCTTTCTCTTGAAATATAGCCGATAAGCACCTGCTCACTTTCAGTATAATCGTCCATTGAGAAATCCTTATTCCAATAAATCTTGTCTACGCGCGCAATCTTTCTGGCAATATGAATTGGGCAATGTAAATAGACAGAGCTGATTTCACGGGCCAGTTTCTCTTTCCACTCAGGAACAGATTCCAGAATCTCTTTGATCTTAGGCTTTTTGAAGAAGTCTTCCTCGCATTTTTCTAATTCATCAAAATCGTTTGTAGTGATGTTTTGCAGGAGTTTTTCGGGAATGCAAAGGCCATTGGAGAACTGCTTTATCCTTTTTTGCGCGAAGCCTTTCGTTTTTGCCCGATATACCACCCCGAAAGAGACACCTAAAACGACTGCAATATCAACCATACTGATTCCGTATACAGCCTTTACCGCATCGAAGATGTTGATTGGCACAGCCCTTCCGGCGGTATAGGCATCGTTCATTTCGGAAAACTCGTTATAGGAAATTCGACAATCGTTAAATGCTTCTCTCAGAAATCGTGGCGCAGTTGTAGTTTCATTGCAAAAGAAGTCAAAACTTGCGCCCCAGTCATCGCAACACTTCGTATTGTCTGTTATTTCTTCACCATACTTATAAACTTCCCCGTGTCCGGCACAAATACCGCCAAAATTAAACTCGCAATTACTGCATTCTTTCTTCATTGAAAATCCTCCTCACACCAATTTCAGATCAATACCCTTATCGCGGAGAATATAATACGCATTTGCCATGGCGGTGTCGTCGGTGAAGCTGTCGCGGGAGATAATGAGCTTTGCCGGAGTGTACCCGGCCATAGCGTCCACATCGGCGGGCTGCACATTTTCCGCAAGGCAGATGAGCAGCAGGCAATCGTCGCCCACAGTGTAGGCCGTCTTGCCGTTCACATCCACCGCCGCGACGGAATAAGTCAGCGGAATGCCCAGCTTCAACATGATTTCACTGACCATATCCATATCGGAGCGGTCAGATTTGACCCGGTGAATCATGCCGTTCATGCGGTCATAGAGCATTTCAAGCTGTTCGTCCTCAATCGGCGTAGAATCCCACGTTTTCAGATTGGATGTATCGAGCTTGAACACACGGAAACCGATATCAAGAATGTTTTTAATCGCATCATCCCATTCGGTCTTCGTTGAGGGCATACCGCATCCCCAGCCTTCGCCTTTAGAATTGCCTGCACCGGATGTTACCTGCGACATGAGCTTCATTCCTGCCCGGCGGATGCGCTCTTTGCCGATCTCGCAGATGTTTTTGTAACCGGCTTTGAAAGCTTCGCTGTTTTCATCGCAGACTTCCGGGAGCTGCACCAAGATAAAGCGGCGATTGCCACCGTCCTCCGCGTTGAGCTGCATCACGGCATGGGCAGTCGTGGCCGAACCGGAGAAGAAGTCGAGGATAATATCGTTGTCATCTTTTGCGGTAACGTATTCCACCAGTTTTTTAATATCATTTACACCCTTTGGATTTTCAAAAATGCGCACACCGTCGAACATTTTATTAAAATCTTGGGCAATAGTCTGTGCATAGCTAAAATAGACCGAACGCAACACCTCTTTATCCTGTTCAAAGAGATTTGTCCGAATTTTGGGCGTGGTGGTTTCATCTTTTCCGAAAACAACACGTCCACGTTCTATTTCTTCCTGCATTCTTTGAGGATTGGGATAAACCCATCCTCTCGAAGGCACTTTGCAGGGCTTTCCTGTAATGGGATGAATCACATCATATGTCGGTCCGCCACCACCCGGCCAACTAATATTTCCGTCGTCTCTGTAAGGACCCTTTTCATCGACACGGGTGAAGCGTGCCAACGATTTGCGTTCATCACCATCAGGCCAAGAGGCATACAGGGCTTTTAAGCCCTCATTTACCTTTACCCAATCGTCGCTATGTAGCTTACGCAGGCGCTCAAATTCTTCTTTAACCTCGTCAATTCCTTCTTTGGTTGCTCTGAGTACAATACCCATTTCATAAATCGTAGCGGCGCTTTTGAAGTATACGAGCATGTACTCATGCCCGACAGAAAAGTATTTGGCGTCATTTTTTCTGTTCTTGTCATACACAAGCGTTGCAACATAGTTTTCTTCGCCAAATACCTCATCACAGATTTTCTTGAGATTGTACAGTTCGGCATCATCAATGCTGATAAAGATCACGCCATCGTCCCGCAGGAGGTTGGCCGCCAGGCGGAGGCGGGGATACATCATGTTCAGCCAGTTGGTGTGGAAGCGTCCCATGGTCTCAGGGTTAGATTTTGTGGTCTGCTGCGTGACCTCTTTATACCGCGCCATAGGGTCGGCAAAATCATCGGCATAGACGAAATCGTTGCCGGTGTTATAGGGCGGGTCTATGTAGATCATCTTGACCTTGCGGTAATAGGCGGTTTGCAGGAGCTTCAAAACCTCTAAATTATCGCCCTCGATATAGAGATTCTGCGTGCTGTCCCAGTTGACGCTTTCCTCCGGGCAGGGGCGCAGCGTCCCGGTGGAGCGCTTCTGCGCCAGCTTCAGGCACTCCGCCTTGCCCTTCCACTCGAATTTGTATTTCTCAAAATCGTTGTCGATGTATTCCCCACACAGGCTCAGGAGCTTGTCAATATCCAGCTTGCCCTCGGCAAAGCACTCCGGGAACACCGCGCGCAGCTTGTCCATGTTGGTCTGTTCAAGATTCATCGAAAGTCCGTCAATCTGTTCCATTTATATTTCCTCCCACTTTATATGGCACAGGTTTGCACTCATCTATGTACTTATGAGCCAGCGAAATCAATGTCAATATATCAAGTGCTTTATCTTCTTCAACTTTCCAGTTTACTTTAGGTGTATGTGCAGCCGGATTCCTTACTAAATGAAAAATAGCCTCTAACAGTTCCTTCAAACCCGTAAATTCGCTTTTCTCGCTTTCGTTTTTAAGCAAGTTGAAATAAAAGTACGGGTCATTTTGAGAAAAGGCAGTTTGGAATAATTTACCACCATCGGTAACAATAAGACAGGGGACGGTTCTCCGTCCTCAAACTTTTTTCACCAAAATTAATAGAATTTTCTTAAATATCGCTAAGAAACCGAACAATATCCATCATAATAGAGAGCCGGCTTCTGCCTTACGTTCCGTAGGGGGTTAACATTGTGACAGAAGAACAACCGTCTCCACATGCGCACATCTCGGGAACAGATCAACGGCCTCGGCCTTTTGCGGCGCATAGCCGTTTTCCTTGAAGCGGGCGATGTCTCTTGCCAGTGTGGCGGGGTCGCAGGAGACGTAGACGATGCGGTGAGGGGACATTTGGGCGATGGTGGGGATGACGTCGGCGGACAGGCCCTTGCGGGGCGGGTCTACGACGACGACATCCGGGCGGACGCCCTCTTCCAGAAGGCGGGCGGCGGCCTGAGCGGCGTCGGCGCAGAAGAATTCGGCGTTTTCTATGCCGTTGGCCTTGGCGTTTTTCTTCGCGTCCTCGATGGCGGCATCGACCAGCTCCACGCCGATGGCTTTGCCTGCCTGCCTTGCCAGATGCAGGGTGATGGTGCCGGTGCCGCAGTAGAGGTCGAGAACGGTGTCATTTTTTGTCAGGCCTGCCATTTCTGCGGCCTTGCC
The DNA here is from genome assembly GCA_045628065.1 of Faecousia sp. Lineage (GTDB taxonomy): Bacteria > Bacillota > Clostridia > Oscillospirales > Oscillospiraceae > SVMC01. Next base: position 645 of record JAZQOW010000019.1, on the reverse strand, counting down.
GTAGAGAATTTCGGCCTGCTGATGGTTGACCTGATAGAAGCTGCGCGGAGAAAGGCGGAAGCGGAGGCCGCAGAGGATATCCTCAATGGCGTCCGCACCCCAGAGGGTGCGGAATTCGTCCCCCATCACGCTGTTGCCGGGGCGCTCGTTCACGCCCAGCACCACGCAGGCCAGTCCCGGCACCGCCTTTTGCAGCATGGCGACCAGCTCCCGCTCATGGGGGATTTTTTTGCCGTTGACGATGAGGCACACCATCACCTGCCCGGTGGCATCGGCGGTGCGCACATAGATATGGCGGATAAGCCCCTTGCGGGTCTCTTCATTATAAATAGAAATGCGATAGGTGCGCAGGAAATCCACCGTGGCCTGCCTTGCGCGGTTGGCGGCCTCGTTTTGAAGCAAACACCCGGTGATGGGGATGACCTTATGCGTGCGCGCCCGATAGAAGCCGGCCTCTGCCCTGCCGCGCTCCTCGCTTACGGGGAACAGCGCCTTATTGCGGTAGCCGGTGAGCGTCTGCGCGCCGGTGATGGGCAGCTCGTCAAGCTCCCAGCCGCCCAGCCGCCGCAGGGCATCCTTGACCCGCTGCATTTTGAGCCGCGTTTCCTCCTGATAGTCCATATGCCGGAAATCACAGCCGCCGCA
>JAZQOW010000018.1:0-6618 GCA_045628065.1 Faecousia sp. | reverse complement strand
GCATACATGGTGATGGCCACCACCCACTGGCTCTTTTTCTTGCGGACGACTGCGCTGCCGCGGCGCTCGCAAACGCCGTCGACGACCTCTTCGTTGGCCAGAACGCACTTACAGCTGGTGCACCAGTTCACGGGCATGGTGGTCTTATAGGCCAGACCCTTCTTGAACATCTGGAGGAAAATCCACTGCGTCCACTTATAATACTTGGGGTCGGTGGTATCCACGCAGCGATCCCAGTCGAAGCCGTAGCCCAGCATTTTCAGCTGAGAGGTAAAGTTCTGAATATTCTTCTCCGTGACGATGGCCGGATGGATATGGTTCTTGATGGCATAGTTCTCAGTGGGCAGGCCGAAGGCATCAAAGCCGATGGGGAACAGCACGTTATAGTTCTGCATTCTCTTCTTACGGCAGACAATATCAATGGCCGTAAAGGGGCGGGGATGACCCACGTGCAGACCCTGACCGGAGGGATAGGGGAATTCGATCAGACCGTAGAATTTCTTACGGGTCGTATCGCCGTTGACCGCAGCAAAGGGCTTGGTTTCCTCCCAGATCCCCTGCCATTTTTTCTCAATCGCAGTAAAATCGTACTTCATAATGTCACACTTTCCTTTTTCTTAAAAACAAGCCCCTGACCGAGCCGGTCAGGGGCGAAATTTCGCGTTACCACCCTGATTTGGCACAGAGTTTCCCCAATATGCCCTCAGTGACCCAAAGGTCCGGCCTTAACGCAGCCAACGCCCTGCCCTGATGAATTCAGGCAGGAAGCTCCGGGATGAGCTATACGCAGCCGCACCACACCGGCTTACACCTGCCGCCGGTTCTCTTCGCTGGATGGAGCTGCCTTTTTCCCTTCATCGCCTTTACCATTTTACGCCTATTATTTTACGGTTTTCCCCGGGTTTTGTCAAGCAATAATATCACTGGGACAGCGTATCCTCGTTTCCTGCAATATTCCGAATCGAAGCATTGATCAACTCTGGTGCAGAAATGGAGGGGTTGCCCAGAGAATAATCAAATATTATTTCCTTACTCATAATTGGATACAGGAATATTTTTAAATCATCGGCATATAATTCATATTGGAACCTGTCTTAATTGTGTGCTTCAGTTTGCTGTAACCTGAAGTAAACTAAACAGCGGCAGGTTCCTCAAATTTTATGCAAAAAATTTGGAAACTATTATTTCTTGTTTTCGCCAAATCTTTTGAGTAACAGTCCAATATTTGTGACATAATATACTTTCTGTCCACCTTACTAGGCAATTTTGCATCAAACTGCTCTTTTGTAAGGGTGTTTGTATCGTTTTTGTATTTTGTAAGTTTTAGCTTATTGCTATCATTCTCCGAAATTCCAGCATAATACCAACTTTCAATTTCATATTGAACAATATATAAATTGTCACAAGACAGATTGCTGTATATTTTGCACAATTCTCCTTTCTTTGTCTCTATCCCCTTCCCATCTTCATCTCCGAAGAACAAATAATCACAATTTGGCATTGAGTTTATTGATTTGATAAAACTATTAATCTTATTTTTCGTCAACCCAGCATATTTTATTATTCTGTGATCTCCAAATTCATTCCCGAAAATTTTTTCAAAATAAGCATCATCGTCAGGACCTTCAACAAATATATATCTCACATTTATCCCTCCAATAAATCTTGAAGAAATAAATCTGCCAATCCTAAATCGTTCTCAAGAAATGTTTGAACGGTTTTACTATCAGCCGGCTTTGTTATATTAGTCTTTCCACAAGCTTCTCGTGAGACTAAACGCACATCATTAATATCCGCTTGATCCAGAAATTCAGGATTATGTGTCGTAATAATAATTTGTTTTTCCTGAGAAACATCTTTTGCAGAAGAAATTAAGTTTGCAAGCAATTTAGGATGAATATTTCGCTCGGGCTCTTCGAGAATAATGATATTTGATTGTTCTTCAAAATATAAGGCAAGAATTAGTGCTAAAATACTTACAGTTCCATCCGATAAAAAATTAGCGTAAAATGCTTTATTATAATAGGATTCGCTTATTTTATACGAAACAGATTTATCTGGATTATCCTCTATGGAAATCGTTTCAACAAACGGAAGATATGCTTGTAAAAGTGCTGTGAGCTTTTTTTTGCTTTCATTTGTCCTTAAAATTGTTTTGAGAATTGAGGCAAGATTTGCGCCATTTTCATCAAGAATTTTTGTTGAAGCCATAGATGAAGGTTTCTTTAATTCTTTGGGATCCAAGTCAAAAATTCGAATAAACGTGCTATCTGAAAAAAATGGTGGAAGTAAAAGGGAAAGCCTATATAACATTAACTCACATTTATCCTCATCTGCAAGAAAAGCAAAATAACTTCCCGCAGCATCTTTTTCAAGGCACATCTTGAAATTATCAGGTATCTCATCTTTTGAAAAATATGATGCCGTTTGTGTTATGGAGGCTTTTTGACTTTTCCGTTCATAAGAAACGGCATATACTATATTAAGTGACTGATACCTTTCTTCCTTATTAGCCGATAGATCATAGGAATAGCTATCGTAGATTATTTTCATATAATCATATGCTATATGATATCCCATTCCTTTTTTATTAGGTTGTATAATAAAATGGCAATCTATTTCCTCAACCTCTAATGCAATTTTTCTATTTTGAAGATGTCTAATCCATGATTCATTTTTCACATCTATTGCAAAAGAAATTTCAATCGGTTCTCCTTTTGACAAATTTGCATTTGTAATGTACTGAATTCCACCTTGGAGCGCAATTGCATTTTCAACCCCATCTGTTAGTATATTTTCAATAAACCTAAAAACATTAATTATATTGGATTTTCCGGAAGCATTAGCACCGACAAGCATCGTAAGAGGATTGAAATCTATCTGCGCATTCTCTATGCTTTTAAAGTTATGGACATTTAATTGTCTTATATGCATAATCATTTCTCCTTAAGGAAATTTTTTCAATAACACACTGCACATCATTTTTCCATCTTTAAAATGAATAAAATATGGTGTAGTTAATTCCGCTCGTACTATCTTATTTTGTGTATTTGATGCGCTGAGGTTTTACGCAATCCCCAGCGCTTTTTTCATGTCGGCGGTCACAGCGCCTACCATAACGCTGGCACCTTGCCATGTGAACTTCAAATACGGATTCAGGGAAATCCGGGGAGAATGCTTGATATCCTTCATTTCGGAAATCGGGATGGCGTAAAGCAAATCTCCGATCTCCATTGCCGCGCCCTCCACTGCGGAGATATAAAAGGTTTTTTCGGCAATGCTCAGAACGCAATAGCCATACTCGCCGTGCGGGAGCTGCTTGGCATTAGAATAGGTATACATCGTCGGCCCGGACAGTCTGCCAAGGCGCGTCAGTTTGCTGATGGTCTGTTCTTTTCCCATCTTTATTCTCCCCCTGTTGTCAGTCAATCAGGTCGCCAAGAGGAACGGATTTCCCATCGCCCCAGAGGCGCTCTAAGTCATAGAATTTGCGGGTTTCCTCGGTAAACACATGGACGATCAGGCTGCCGAAGTCCAGCAGCACCCAGGTGCCGCTGCGATGACCCTCACGGTGGAGCAGAGGCTCGTTCATTTCATCATTTACCGCCTTCTCGACGGCGTCGCAAAGGGTATTGACGTGGGTATTGGAGGTGCCGGTGCAGATCAGGAAATACTCTGCAAGGGTCGTGATCTCCGCCACATCCAGAAGCTGAATGCCCAGTCCCTTCTTGTCTGCCAGCGCTTTAGCGGCATGAAGGGCAACCTCTTTGGTTTGTTTCATAAAATCATTCTCCTTTTACCGTTTATTCTTCACAAAGCTGCTGACGCATAAATGTAAGTGCCTGCCGGGAGTATACGTCAACTCCGCGGCCACGGGCTTCCAGAGTCTTTACGCTCAAATCAAACGCATGGAGCATCGCCCGATCCAGATCGCTGTAGGCCAGAGCGCGAAGCTTTTCCACGCCCTCAAAGTCACGGTTCGGCTCCATGTAATCTGCAAGATAAATGATTTTCTCCAGCTTGGTCATATCTGCCTTGCCTGTCGTGTGCCAGAAAATCGCACTGACGATCTCAGGGCACTCCCCGAATACGCCGCCTGCAACTGCTGCGCCGGATTTGGAGTGAAGCAGCTTTTCATTCTCTATCTCAAAGGGACGAAGCGCCGTTTCATATTTTTTGCACAGCGCAAGATGGGCTTCCTTGTCCAAAGCCTTTGTAATGTCGTGCAAAATACCTGCACGCTCAGCAAGTTCAGGATCCGCACCCCAAAGAATCGCAAGCTCTCGTGCCGTCTCGCTGCATCCGATGACATGGGGTCTGCGCTTTTCCTTGTGAAGAGAAAGGGATTCCACGCACAGCTCCTCATACGGCAGATTCTTCAGGCACTTCCCTGTTCCGTACAGACCATGGGACTGAATGTATGCCAGAACCTCCGGCGTCAGATAGTTCTCGGCACAGTCAAAGCGAAGCATTCTGCGAATTAGGGTGGAGGACATATCCAGAACATCGTTGTCGATACAACAGACCCTGGCTCCGAAGTTCTCCTTTAAATTGCGAATTTGCTCCTGAATCTCTTCATTTTCTTTTTTGCTGAGCTTCGCGCGCGAAGCATGGCAAATGGTTGCAAGCCTGCTTATGATCTCCGGCCTTGACCATGTATGGAAGGACAGGAACATGTCTGTACCCATCAGAAGAAACAGCTCATCGTCCGGATGCTGCTCATGAAGTGACAGCAGCGTATCCGCCGTATAGCATGCCTCATTTTTGAATATTTCAATATCCGATACGCGCAGTCCCGGCGCATTGGCAACCAGTGCCTCGGTCATAGCCAGACGGTCGGAAGCCGCGGGAGAACCGTCTGCCATCAGCTTATGGGGCGGAATGCCCGCAGGAATGAGAATCACCTCATCCAGTCCCAATGCCCGTTTTTGCTCCTGCGCGGCGAGCAGATGCCCTCTGTGGGGCGGATTAAAGCTGCCGCCGAAAATACCGATTCGTGCCATGCTTATTCGCCTTCTTCTTGACGGGCGCGGCGGCGGTCAATGGCTGCCTGAATGGCGGCCTGCCGGAAGTATTCGTTCTTCTTCTCGCGCTCTTGCTTTGCCTGCTTGCGTCTGGCCTGTGCACCCTTTCTCACAGGGTTTGCCGCTGCCTTATTGGCTGCACGGCGCTTGGCTGCCTCGGCCTGACGCTTTTTTTCGCTTACGCGGTAGATTACAAATTTTGAGCCAACGGTATGAATCCCATCTGCACCGGTTGCCTCACAAATGGCATCAGATGCTTCTCTGGCGCTCAGGAAGGAGGTTTCCAGCACGCGGCCCTTGATCAGTTCTCTGGCCAGAAGCTGGGTGTCTGCCTCGGCAATGACCGTCTCGGTGATGCCTTCTTTGCCCACGATCAGGGTCGTTTCCAGTCCATTGGACTGCGAGCGCAGCTCGGCTCGCTGTTTGCTTGTCAACATCGTTTATACCTCAATTACTTTCTTTTGGAACAACCGCAGGGCAATGGCTCTGTGGGAGATTTCATTTTTTCGTTCAACAGGGAGTTCTGCAAAGGTTCTGCCCTCCTGCGGTACAAAGAATACCGGGTCATAACCAAAGCCATCCGCACCCTGCGGGGCATAGGTAATCGTTCCCTCGCAGCTTCCCCTTGCCAGAATCTGTTTTCCGTCCGGGAATACCGCCGCAATGACACATACAAACCGTGCCGTGCGCTCTTCGGGAGGAACCTCTTCCATATTTTTCAGGAGATATTCGTACCGCTCCACATCATTGGCGCATTGATTTCCGCCGTATCTTGCAGAATAAATGCCGGGCGCACCGCCCAAAGCATCCACCGCAAGGCCGGAATCATCGGCAATTGCCGGAAGTCCGGTGGCCTCCATGACGGCTGTTGCCTTGAGAAGCGCATTTTCCTCAAAGCTTGTGCCGGTCTCGTCTACATCAATATCTACATTATGGTCACTTTGCAGGGTGACATGGATCCCGTATTGGTTCAGGATCGCAGACATTTCCTGCAATTTATGACGGTTTTTACTGGCAAGTACAAAATCCATGGTATTCCTCCCTGCGGGAAATCAGATCAGAGCGGCTGCAAAATGGTCGGGATTAAAGGGCATCAGATCATCGAGCTGTTCGCCGACGCCCACATATTTTACAGGAATGCCAAGCGTATCTGCTACTGAAATGACAATGCCGCCTTTTGCGGTGCCATCGAGCTTGGTGACGACCATACCGGTAACACCGGCGATTTTGGAAAATTCTCTGGCCTGGATCAGGCCGTTCTGGCCGGTCGTGCCGTCGAGAACCAGAATGACCTCCTTGCTGGCGCCGGGCAGCTCCCGGTCAAGGATACGGCTGATTTTGTTCAGCTCGTTCATAAGGTTCTGCTTGTTGTGCAGTCTTCCGGCGGTATCGCAGATAATGACATCGGAGCCTCTGGCCTTGGCAGAGCAAATGGCATCATAAACTACAGCCGCAGGGTCAGCGCCCTCATTCTGGCGGACGATCTGCGTTCCGCTTCTCTGCGCCCAGATTTCAAGCTGGTCGGCAGCAGCAGCGCGGAAGGTATCGGCAGCGCACAGAAGCACGCGCTTTCCGTCGTTTTTCAGAAGGTTCG
>JAZQOW010000017.1:0-5328 GCA_045628065.1 Faecousia sp. | reverse complement strand
TGGAGCCGCAGATGGAGCCCTGAGAGGTGGAGCCGTTGGAGGAGACCACTTCGGAGACCACACGGATGGCATAGGGGAACTCTTCCACAGGCGGGATCACGGGCAGCAGGGCCTTTTCAGCCAGAGAGCCGTGACCGATCTCGCGGCGGGAGGTGGAGCGGGCAGCTCTTGCTTCGCCGGTGGAGAAAGCGGGGAAGTTATAATGGTGCATATAGCGCTTTTCGGTTTCGTCATACACGGTGTCGAGCTTCTGGGAAGCGGACAGGGTGTTCAGGGTGCAGATGGAAAGCACCTGGGTCTGGCCTCTGGTGAACAGGCCGGAGCCATGGACGCGGGGCAGAACGCCAACCTCGGCAGCCAGAGGACGAATCTCATCCATGCCGCGGCCATCGACACGCTTGCCCTGAAGGAGCCACTTCTTGACGACCTTCTTCTGCATCTTATACAGGCAGACCTCGATATGCTCGTCGAAGTCGGGATACTTTTCGCCGAACTTCTCCATGAAGTCCACATGTGCCTGCGTCAGGCGCTCTTCGCGCACGTTCTTGTCATCGGTATCCAGAGCATACTCGATCTGATCCATGCCGTAGGCCATCAGGTCATCGAGCAGGTCATGGTTGACAGCGGCCTTCTCGAAGGTGAACTTGGGCTTGCCGATGGCGGCAACGATCTCGTTGATGAATTCAACGACCTTGATATTGGTCTCGTGGGCAAGACGGATGCACTCGAGCAGGATATCCTCGGGGATTTCCTTGGCTTCGGTCTCGATCATGACCACCTTTTCATGGGTGGAGGCGATGGTCACGAAGCACTGGCAGGCGTTGCGCTCGTCCTGAGAGGGGTTGATGATATAGCGGCCGTCCAGATAGCACACGTTGGTGGTGGAGGTGGGGCCGTTCCAGGGGATGTCGGAATAGGCGACAACCAGAGAGGAGCCGATGGAGGCAACGATTTCCACAGGGTTGTCAAAATCGTTGGACAGGATGGTGTTGGTGAGCACCACATCGTTGCGCAGCTCGTCGTCAAACAGCGGACGCATGGGGCGGTCGATGATGCGGGAGATCAGGATGCCGCGCTCGGAGGGGCGACCCTCTCTGCGGTTGAAGCTGCCGGGAATGCGGCCGACGGCATACATACGCTCCTCGACCTCAATGGTGAGAGGGAAGTAGTCGATACCTGCCTTGGGCAGGGGGGAAGCGGCTACGGTGACCAGAACGACGGTATCGCCGTAACGGCAAATGGCTTCGGCGTTGGCAAGCTCTGCCACCTTGCCGACCTCAACGGTGAAGGTGCGGCCGCCGATATCGGTCTCAAAGACACGATGGTTCGGGAATTGCTTATGGGTAATCATAAAATCCTCCTGTAAATACGATATCAGCATGGGAGGTTTTAGCACTTGAAACCATTGCCGAAGCTTCGGCAGCGCTTTCAACTGCTAAAGGTTCCCATGCACTGGTTGAAAATGGGCGACCGATGAAGGCCGCCCATCGAGACGAAATAAGAATTACTTACGGATACCGAGTCTGGCAATGATCGCTCTGTAGCGGTTGATATCCTTCTTTGCCAGATAGTCCAGCAGGCTGCGGCGCTTACCAACCATCATCAGAAGGCCGCGGCGGGAATGGTTGTCATGCTTGTGGGTGCGCAGGTGCTCGGTGAGCTCCTTGATGCGGTAGGTGAGGATAGCGATCTGAACCTCGGGGGAGCCGGTGTCGCCTTCATGGACGGCGTATTCGGCGATAACTTGAGCTTTTGCGTCTTTGGAAATCATGTTTGTTCCACCTTTCAAAAAATTACCCGCGGGCTGAGTGATGGGACGATGGATCGCCCTCGCTGCGAAGGTCTTCCCCCAAAACTCGGGGCCGGGGCTATGCCGTAATATGATAGCACATGGCAAGCCGAATGTAAAGGAAAAAATTGAGAATTTTGCAGTTTTTTTGGAAATCTCCTCTTTTCCGTCGGCCTTCCTTTGCAAAAGTATGCCCGGGCAGCACATTTCCCATACTTTTGACCCGCACATACAGTCAGATGAAACAAAATGCGTCTTTCTACGGGAGATTTTTTATGTAATTACAATAAAAATTGAGAAATGACCCCATTTTTACCAAATAAGGATTGAATTACTTGCCAATTTGTCATAAAATAGGAGTGCTGCGGTAAGCTATAACCGCTGCACGGAGGAACTATGCTGAATGTCGTACTTGTGGAGCCGGAGATCCCGCAGAACACCGGCAATATCGCCAGAACCTGCGCCGCAACCGGCAGTGTCCTGCACCTGATCCGCCCGCTGGGGTTTGATATCTCCGATAAGGCCGTCAAGCGCGCAGGCCTTGACTACTGGTATCTGGTAGACATCCGGGTTTATGACTCGTTCGATGACTTTCTTGCCCAGCACCCCGATATCCCCATGTGGTGCCTGACCACCAAGGCGCCGAGGGATTATTCCTGCGCCGAATTCCATGACGGCGACTACCTCTTCTTCGGCAAGGAGACCAAGGGTCTGCCCGAGCCGTTTCTGGAGGCTCACCGCGAGCGCTGCGTGCGCATTCCCATGATCTCCGAGGCACGCAGTCTGAATCTGGCAAACTCCGTAGCTATTATTGTATATGAGGCGCTGCGCCAGCAGTCGTTCCCGCACCTCAAGGGATACGGCAAAATGGCAGGTGCTGAATAGATAAATTCCGTCAATACGCGGTTAAAACCGCATACGAAATCAGGAGGCAATTTTATGAACTACAACAAGAAATCTGTCCGTGATATCGACCTGGCCGGCAAGCGCGTGCTCTGCCGCTGCGACTTTAACGTACCCCTCAAGGAAGGCAAGATCACCAGCGACAAGCGCATCGTTGCCGCCCTCCCCACCATTCAGTACCTGATCGATCAGGGCGCTAAGGTTATTCTCTGCTCCCACATGGGCAAGCCCAAGGGCGAATGGAAGCCCGAGCTGTCTCTGGCTGTTGTTGCACAGCGCCTGAGCGAGCTGCTGGGTAAGGAAGTCAAGATGGCCAAGGACGTTGCCGGTGATGACGCCAAGGCTCTGGCCGCAGAGCTCAAGGAAGGCGAAGTCATGCTGCTTGAGAACACCCGCTACATCAAGGGCGAGACCAAGAACGATCCCGAGCTGAGCCGTCAGCTGGCTGATCTGGCAGAAGTTTTCGTAAACGATGCATTCGGCACCGCTCACAGAGCACACTCCTCCACCGCAGGCGTCGCTGATCATCTTCCCGCTGTTTGCGGTTTCCTGATCGAGAAGGAAATCGGCATCATGGGCAAGGCTCTGGCTGACCCCGAGCGTCCCTTCGTTGCCATTCTGGGCGGCGCAAAGGTCTCCGACAAGCTCAACGTTATCAACAACCTGCTCGACAAGGTCGATACCCTCATCATCGGCGGCGGCATGGCCTACACCTTCCTGGCTGCCAAGGGCTACGGCATCGGCAAGAGCCTGTTCGACGAAGAAAAGGTTGACTACTGCAAGCAGATGATGACCAAGGCCGAAGCCAACGGCGTGAAGCTGCTTCTGCCCGTTGACACCGTCATCACCAAGGATTTCCCCAACCCCATTGACGCTCCCGTTGATGTGACCACCGTTGCTGCCGACGCCATCCCCGACGACATGCAGGGTCTGGACATTGGCGAAAAGAGCCGCGCTCTGTTTGCCGAGGCTGCAAAGACTGCAAAGACCGTTGTATGGAACGGCCCCATGGGCGTTTTCGAGAACCCCACGCTGGCTAAGGGCACCATCGCCGTAGCCGAAGCTCTGGCAGAATCCGATGCCATCACCATTGTTGGCGGCGGCGACAGCGCTGCTGCATGCGAGCAGCTGGGCTTTGCTGACAAGATCACCCACATCTCCACCGGCGGCGGCGCTTCCCTGGAATTCCTGGAAGGCCTGGAGCTGCCCGGCATTGCCTGCCTCGAAGACAAGTAAGATTTCTTCATAGAAATTCGAATTTTTCACTTGACGTTTTGACATTCTTTCACTATAATAGGCACGTTCGTCAAAATTTCAATATATTTTTTCTTATCAAGAATCAGGAGATAATAGATTATGAACAGAAAGTATCGTAAGACCGTTATTGCCGGCAACTGGAAAATGAACAAGACTCCGTCTGAAACCAAGGCTTTCATGACCGAGTTCAAGACCATTCTGCCCAAGGGTCGCTGGTGTGATATCGCTCTTTGCGTTCCCGCTGTCTGCATCACCACCGCCGTCCGCGCTATGCGTGAGACCCGCGTTGGCATCGGCGCTGAGAACTGCAACGCAAATCCCTCCGGCGCTTTCACCGGCGAAATTGCCGCCAATATGCTCTCCGATGCCGGCTGCAAATATGTCATCATCGGCCACAGCGAGCGCCGTGCCATGGGCGAGACCGATCAGGATGTCAATGCCAAGGTCAAGGCCGCTATGGAGCAGGGCCTCATCCCCATCATGTGCTGCGGCGAGTCCCTCGAGCAGCGCGAGCTGGGCATCACCAGCGAATGGATCGCCATGCAGATCAAGGCCGGCCTGAACGGCATTCCCGAAGAGAAGATCCGCAAGCTGATCATTGCCTACGAACCCATCTGGGCCATCGGCACCGGCATGACCGCTACCCCCGAGCAGGCTGAGGAAGTCTGCGAGCACATCCGCACCGTCGTTCGCACGCTCTACGGCTCCACCGACGCCCGCGCCCTCTCCATCCTCTACGGCGGCTCCATGAACGACCGCAACGCTTATGAGCTCCTGGCTCAGCCCGACATCGACGGCGGCCTCATCGGCGGCGCTTCCCTCGTCCCCGAAAAGTTCGTCAAGATCATCGAAGCTGCTAACCAGCCCACCATCTAATTGATATTTATGGAAACGCCCTGAACGGCAATGTCGTTCAGGGCGTTTTTTAATTTTACACCGGACACAGAGCTGCATCCTGTCCGCCTCCCACGCAATTTAAAAAAGTAAAGAAAAAACATAAGACAAACTTTGACATTTTCTTATGTTAATTAAAAAAGCAAGAAACAACATAAGAAGTTAACACCAATAACATAAGAAATCCTCTTATGTTAGAACAAGCTTTTGACTTGCAATAAGGAGACGGAACCGCCCGCAATGTCATCAACTTAAGGTTATTCAATGGCGGTCAGCCGTAGGGGCGAGCATTGCTCGCCCGCCAAGCCAATTTAACCGACCGTTTTTATGGATGCAAGACGGCACGGGCGAGCAATGTGTTTAGAGTAGTAACATAGTTTACAGATTGTGCAACCACATAGTTTACACATTGGGTGTAAAATAAAGGCAAAAACGGGAGGAACCGCGAATGCCTTGGAAAGAGAAAAAGGTTGCACAAATGAGAG
>JAZQOW010000016.1:0-2612 GCA_045628065.1 Faecousia sp. | reverse complement strand
TTGTTGGGGCGTTCCCCAATCCCCCGGAAACGCACATAAATGTGCGGCTGCGCGATTTTACAAAATCGCTTTATTCTCGCTTCGCTGTGCTTCACGGTCTTTCTCCTTTTCAAGTATTCGGTCAATATTGGCTTTGGCTGTGAGCAACTCTTTCATTTCTTCACGCGCTTTGCGATATTCGCTGTACGCCTCTTTTTTCTCTGCCATCAGCTTGGCGCTTTCTGCCTTCAAGCTCTGAGTTGATGGCAGCTTGGTAACGCCCATATCGTCAAAACACTTCTTTGCCGCTTTGTGGATTGAAATCTCACGCTCATGCTCCGCAAGGAACTTTTTGGAGTAACCGGCTTTCCGATATGCCACATAGGTCTCGCGCGTTTTGGCATAGTTGGCGATCTGGACTTCCAAGACCGCAATCTCAGCCAAGCGTTTCTCCGCAGCCTTATTCTTTTCGCTTAACTCGTTGAAACGGGCAGATGCCGCAGCGGACTTTTCGGCAAGGACTTCGTAATCCGTCAGTTCATGTTCCTGAAGATATGCTACCGTCTGAGCCATCTGTTTGAGGTTGAATTTCTTTGCCCAATTCGCATACCCGGCACCTTTGCCTTCCTGCAATTTCGCCTGAATGTCGATCAGCAGATTCCCGGACTTTTTCTCCGGCGCGGCTTTCTTCGTAGCCTTGCGTTCTTTCGGTTTGTGCTGACGTTCACCGGCGATGACAGCCCGGAGATCTGCCGCAGAGTAGCCTTCGCCCAGCGTGTCCATGCGGGCAAAACGCTTTTGTCCTTCGGCTCGGATAGAAGGATTTTCGTTTCCTTTTACCTCAAACCCAGCCTGCCGAAGCAGAGCAAGCAGAGCGTCAAAGCTCTCCGGCTTCTGAGCCATTGCATCATCAATGGCGTAGCAAATCCGTTCACGGTGAGAGGTCGGCTTTTTATCGCCCCACCATTTGTTGTAGCTCTTGCCGTGTTGCTGCGGATTCTCAATGATGGAATATCCGTTTTCAATGCAGATGGTGTCGTTCAGCCGACGCACGGCGCGTGTGCTTCCCCAAAAGTTTCGGAACTTGCGTTCATGGCTCAATGCCGTGGAGTTCCAAATGATATGATTATGGATATGCTGCTTATCGACGTGGGTACAGACAATATAGGCGTGATTGTTCTTTGTGAAGCGGCGGGCCAGCTCACAACCGAGCCGGTTTGCCTCCTCCGGCGTGATCTCTCCGGGCGAAAAAGACTGTCTTATTTGGTATGCGACAATATCGTCTGCGCCGCGTTCTCTGCCGGTCTTTTGTAGGTAAACCATTTTGGAAAAAGCAAATTCTGAATCTGCTGTTCGGCTGTCACACTGCCAGCTTGTGATGAGCTTGCCGTTATCGGTTTTCTGCGGATTTTCGACATAATCAATTATTTTGCTTATTGCCTGTCCGGTGGTTCTTTCCCTACCAAGATGAAGGGGCATAAGTCTTGTAGTTGCCATTAGGGACACCTCCTTTGCAACGAAATTGATGTGTAAAAAAATAATCGCCGGAGCATTTCAGGTGCCCCGGCGACTTTCTTTAATTGTGGATGAAACCTTTGAGTGACCCGTTCACGCTTTGCAGGCCGCTCAGCATTTTCACCGCCAGCATCGGCAATCCCAAGGGACTGACGAGGAAGGCAATCACCAGCAGGATGATGCCGTTCTGTACGGAATAGGTAAAGAGAACTGCAAGCGCCATCAGAGCGATCAGGCCGCTCGCCAGCTTGAAAACAATGGTGGAGCAGGAGATCAGTCCGGCGCAAATCCACACGAACAGGGAGATCAGCAGGGTTACGGGTGCGGCAAGTATCTTCAAAATGAGCTTCATTTCAATTACCTCCTATCTTTCTACTATAATGATACGCAAAGATGCGGTTTTCTGCAAGGATGCGGCAGACGGGAAAATCGGAGATCATTTGAGCTTTGAAAACTCACGGATGACGCTCTCCACGGCTTCCCACAGGGAATCCATTTCCTGCTTGATTTCTTCCATGTCGGCTTCGTAAACACGTCCGGTTTCATTCACACGTCGGGCAATCTGATTGAGGTTATTGTTGTACCGGCGCTGGAGCGTGACCATTTCTTTCAGCTCCGGGAAGTCCAGCTTGACGATATATCCATCGAGCGCCATTTTGCGGAGATATGCCGCAATGTTGGTTGTGCCGACTAATGCGGCTCTCGCATGAATGATGTCGTATTCGTTTTCGTCCACGCGGAACTTCATTTGAATCTCGCGTTTGCGCTTCGCCATGTTTAACGCTCCTGCCCTTTGGAATTCGCCGAAATTTTCGGCGAATTTTTTGCGGGCGCGGCTTTGAGCTTTTCCATGACGGAGGGCTTACGTTCCTCCTGCGGTACAGCCAGCTCTTTTCGTACCTGATTGACAAACAGATCGACCAGCCCGGTGTGCGCCTGATCCACCACGAAAGCATAGGTGTTTCTGTCCTCACAGACCGGAATTGTTTTTGCCCATGCCTTGTTGGTATCGGAAAGACGCCCATCCCAATCCTTGTGCTGGACGGTTGCGGCAAGCACATAGGCGATACGCTCCATGCTGAACAGCTCCGAGACCTGTGCCAGAGCGGATTTACTGT
>JAZQOW010000015.1:0-4239 GCA_045628065.1 Faecousia sp. | reverse complement strand
CGGTATGTACTGGTAGAGGGCGATATTGAGATTCAGCCGGAGGACTTTACTGCCATTGCAGTTTATTCCGATCTGGAAATCACAGCAGAATTTGACAGCTCCAACGATCTTTTGAACCGCTTTGTGGATGCCACATTGTGGAGCACCAAAAACAACTCTGCCGACGTGCCCACCGACTGCCCCACCCGGGAGCGTCACGGCTGGACGGGTGACAGTCAGCTCTTCTGCGTCACCGCCAATTATCTCATGAACTACTACCCCTTTGCCCGGAAGCATATCCGAGATCTGACGGATTGGCAGGATAAGGAAGGTCGCTTCCCTCAGATCGCCCCGGCGGGTGGTGTGGATTTCTATATGAACACTCTGAACGGCAGCGTCGGCTGGGCGGATGCGGGCGTACTGATCCCCTACCGCCTGTGGAAGCAGTACGGCGACATGAGAATCATTGCGGAAAACTATGATGCCATGGCAAGATACGCCCGGTTCATGATACGCCGCTGCGGCAAAAATGCGATTCTGAGCAAACCTCTGAAGCTAAAGGGTGAAGCGAAGAAATACGCCGTGAATGCCGGTCAGTCCTACGGCGAGTGGGCAGAGCCTGCGGATGTATTTCCCAATCAGTGGACGGATATGGTGCTCCCGCACCCGGAAGTATCAACCGCCTATACCGCTTTTGTCATGGCCCACATGGCGGAGATTGCCCGGGAGCTGGGAAAGGGCGAGGATGCTGCCCTGTATCAGGAGTATCACGACAAGGTGAAACTTTCCTATCAGGCCCTGCGGCATACAGAGAACTTTCCCTTGGATACCGACCGGCAGGCTATGCTGGTGCGTCCCTTGTACATGAACCTGCTGGATGAGAAGGACACCGCCTACGCCAAAGAGCGGCTCATAAAAGCGCTCCAAAACTACGGTTGGCGGCTGGGCACCGGTTTCCTTTCCACCCCGCTGATTCTGTATGTTTTGAGCGACTTTGATTTGGAAGCAGCCTATCGCCTGCTGGAAAACGAAGAAATGCCCGGCTGGCTCTTTATGCCGAAGATGGGCGCAACTACCATCTGGGAAAGCTGGGAAGGAACCCAGGCTCAGGGCGGCATTGCTTCCCTTGACCACTATTCCAAGGGTGCCTGCTTAGAGTGGGTATTCTCCCGGATGTGCGGCATTCAGGTTGCAGGCGAGAACCATTTCGTCATTGCTCCCCAGCCCGGCGGCCACTTTACCTATGCGAAACTTTCCTATCAGAGCATTTACGGAGCCGTATCTGTCCGCTGGGAAAAGACGGATGCAGGGTATCATTATGCCGTAGAAATACCCGCCAACTGCACAGCGGAGATTCGGATTCCCGGCATGGAGCCGCAGACCATTACGACAGGAGTGTACAATTATGAATGACGAACTGACTCTGGAACAAAAAGTCGCCCTTTGCTCCGGCGAGAGCTTCTGGCACACAAAAGAAATGCCCGGTGTGCCGCAGATTATGATGACGGACGGCCCTCACGGCCTGCGCAAGCAGGAGGATGGTGCCGATATGCTGGGCATCAATCAGTCTGTCCCCGCCACCTGTTTCCCCACGGCGGTATCCACTGCCTGCAGCTGGGATGCGGAACTGCTGAGCAAAGTAGGCGAGGCTATTGCTTCCGAGGCGGCAGCCAACGGCGTGAGTCTTCTGCTGGGTCCCGGTGCGAACATCAAGCGAAATCCCCTGTGCGGACGGAACTTCGAGTATTTTTCTGAAGATCCTTACCTCACCGGCAAGCTGGCGGCAGGCTATATCCGGGGTGCGGAGGCTACCGGCATCTCTACCAGCCTGAAGCACTTTGCCCTGAACAACCAGGAATACAAGCGTTTTTCCTCCGACAGCGTGGTGGATGAGCGCACCATGCGGGAGGTTTACCTTGCCGGTTTTGAAACTGCCGTCAAAGAGGGCAAACCCTCCACAATTATGTGCTCCTACAACAAAATCAATGGCGTGCATTCTTCAGATAACGAATGGCTGCTAACGAAGCTCCTGCGGGATGAGTGGGGCTTTGGCGGCATGGTGGTCACGGACTGGGGCGCTATGAGCGACCGGATTGCAGGCTTCCGGGCAGGCTGCGACCTGAATATGCCCGGCGGCTCTGCCTATATGGAAAAGGAAGTCCTGAAAGCAGTGCAGGATGGCAAATTGGATGAAGCCTGCATTGACCGCAGCGCAGAAAGGGTCAGGAAGCTTGCCCTGCAGGGAACTGCTGCCGTAAAAAATGCCAAGCCGGCAGACATGGCTGCTCACTACAAGCTTGCAAAGCAGGCAGCGATTGATAGCGCCGTGCTGCTGAAAAATGAAGGCATTCTTCCCATTGCGAATGCAGCAGATGTGGTTTTCATCGGTCACATGGCAAAGGAGCTCCGCTATCAGGGTGCCGGTTCCAGCCATATTAACCCATGGAAATTGACAAACATTCTGGAATCTATCCCGGAGATCGCCTTTGCAGAAGGCTGCACCGAAAACGGTGACACCAACGAGACACTCCTTGCCGAGGCGGTGGATGCCGCGAAAAAAGCAAAGATCGCCGTGGTGTTCGCCGGTCTGACGGATAGCTACGAATCCGAGGGCTTCGACCGGGAGAGCATGGCAATGCCGGAAGGTCACAACCGCATGATCGAAGCGGTAGCTGCCGCCAACCCTAATACCGGTGTAGTGCTGCTCTGCGGCAGCGCCGTGGAAGTGCCTTGGGAAAATAAGGTCAAGTCCATCCTCTATATGGGTCTGCCCGGTCAGGCGGGTGGTGAGGCGATCCGGGATCTGCTCTTCGGTAAGGTAAATCCTAGCGGCAAGCTGGCAGAGACCTGGCCCATGCAGTATTCCGACTGCGTCAGCAGCACCTACTACGGCAGCAAGGATGCCCACTACAGGGAAGGTGTGTATGTGGGTTACCGCTACTACACTTCCGCAGGCGTTCCCGTGCGCTATCCCTTCGGCTTTGGCCTGTCCTACACCAAATTCTCCTACTCTGATTTGAAGATAGACGGAAGTACCGTCACCTGCACGGTGACGAATGTGGGAACCCTTCCCGGTAAGGAGATCGTCCAGCTTTATGTCGCTCCCCCGAAAGGCGATTTCTACCGCCCGGTTCGGGAACTGAAGGGCTTTGCCAAGGTCAGCCTTGCTCCCGGTGAAAGCAAGACCGTGACCTTCACGCTGAACGACCGCAGCTTTGCTATCTGGAACGGCGGTTGGGTGATCCCCGGCGGAACCTACACCGTTCTGGTGGGCTCCTCCAGCGAAGATCTGCCCCTGACCGCAGCGGTAGAAAAAGAAGCGGATTCTCTATCTGCCCCCAAGGTACCCGCGTGGTATTTGAATCCGAAGGGCGTCCCTGAACATGTTGACTTTGAGGTGCTGGTGGGTCGTACAGTAACGGAAAAATCTCTCAAAAAGGGAGAGTTTACCATGGAAAACACCGTCATGGAAATGAAAGATTTCTCCCTCATGATGAAGATCATGTATAAGGCCGTGGAAGGTACCATCGCCAAGGGCTTTGGCGGGAAGAAGGATTACAGCAATCCCGAGTTCCGCATGATGATGTCCTCCGCTGCTGATTGCTCCTTATCCGGCATGAAGATCAACGGTGCCATGAACAATCATGTGCTGGAGGGAATCCTCAAAATGGCCAACGGTCACTTCTTCGGCGGCATTGCGGAAATGCTGAAAAAGTAATTGCGGGCATATAGTTGCACTAAAGGATAATCAACACATTGTATGTTTATGAGTGCCGATATCGCAGTATATGCAAAGACATCAGAGGACATATCAGGACAATTCGGAAAACAAACCTTCCACCGTTTTTCGTAGTCTGTCTAACAGCTGTCTAACAGAAGAGATAGAATGGGATAGTTTTAGGGGGTACACACCCGTACAAACACGGATTGAAAAATTCGATTTTACCGTATATATCAGGACATTTCCGGAACATTCAGGACATGCGACAAGCGTTCCGTTCCAACTCCTAAGCGAGGGGTCAGAGGTTCGAATCCTCCCATGGGTGCCAGAAAAGTGCCAAAAGCCCTGATTTTTCAGGCGCTTATGGCACTTTCGCGTTTTAATTGCATATGAAAACACCGCTGCTGTCATTCAAGTCAGCAGCGGTGTTTTTTTTCAGTAACGGGTGTTTTCGCCATTTCTGTAATCCTCGAAGAGCTTCAGGCAGGCCTCACGGCCCAGCTCTTTCATGATGGAATCGTTTTCCCAGTTGTCATAGA
>JAZQOW010000014.1:0-17358 GCA_045628065.1 Faecousia sp. | reverse complement strand
CCGCTGCCGTTTCTCATATCGTCTTCAAAGTGACCTTCGTAGCGGTCGGATTTTCCTGTTTCGTCGTTAGCCCAGGTATAGACACCCTCGCCGCTCTTTTTGCCGGCGATGAACGCGCCTTCGTAACG
This sequence comes from Faecousia sp., assembly GCA_045628065.1. Lineage (GTDB taxonomy): Bacteria > Bacillota > Clostridia > Oscillospirales > Oscillospiraceae > SVMC01. The sequence goes on along the minus strand of JAZQOW010000014.1, from coordinate 17,230 downwards.
GTCGCCGTTGATGTCCTGCCAAGGGCATAGCTGGGTAGCTACGTATGGAAGGGATAAACGCTGAAGGCATCTAAGTGTGAAGCCCCCCCTAAGATAAGATCTCCCATCCAGAGATGGAGTAAGGCTCGACGTAGACTATGTCGTTGATAGGTCAGGGGTGTAAGTGCAGTAATGCATGCAGCTGACTGATACTAATAAGCCGAGGGCTTGACCTACAAAACAGCGCAGACTCAGCCTTTGATTTGGAAAGAATGAAGCAATGTTCAGTTTTGAGGGTGCATTGCACCTTTATCCGCCTTTAGCTCAGCTGGTAGAGCAACTGACTCTTAATCAGTGGGTCCCGGGTTCGAGTCCCTGAAGGCGGACCAGATATATTAGCCGTCAGGCTTTTATATATAGTTCTTGATATATGGCCCGTTGGTCAAGTGGTTAAGACAGCGGCCTCTCACGCCGTTAACATGGGTTCGAATCCCGTACGGGTCACCATAAATTATCTCTTGACTTTTCGAGAATTTGTGGTATAATATCAAGGCTCTTAAGACAATATATAGTTGGTGTTGATTGGAGTGTGGGTCCACCTGTTCCCATCCCGAACACAGAAGTTAAGCACACTTTCGCCGACAATACTTGTAGGGTGACTTACTGGGAAGATAGGTAACGCCAACATATATATTCCTCCTTAGCTCAGTCGGTAGAGCATCTGACTGTTAATCAGAGGGTCGTTGGTTCGAGTCCAACAGGGGGAGCCAAAAAATTCCGTTCACGCAAGTGAGCGGAATTTTTTTAACTATTCACTATTCACTCTTCACTTGTCTGGCGTGAACGGATTTTTTTGAGGGAAGAAGTAATAGTGAAGAGTGAAGAAGTAGTCGATTTTTAAAGGTAAAACAGGATGCCTTGCAATAGTACCCCTATTTAGATTTGTTAGACCTGCACTTATTTTGAAAATGTATGGCATAATTCTTATATGTGATATAGTGTTTTCATAAGGAGGATATGGCATGGAAATTTTATTTGAAAATAGTTATATTAGAGATCGACAACTGGCAAAAGAAATATATGGTTATTACTATTTTCATCGTAAATGGTTAGTTGGCTGTTACATAATTCTTTTTATTTCTTTTATTGTAAATATTTTGATTTCTATGATTTCTATATTTGATAAAACGATAAATTGGTGCGTTTTATTTTTTGTTCCTTTATTCTTTCTGTTTCAGCTTTATTGCTATTACCGTCAGGCTAATACAATGGTAAATCGTGACAAGGAAGTCCACGGCACAGAGATTATTGTTGATACAATTGTCACGAACGAGTATATCCAAAATACTGCCTCTACCGGTGCAGTAAATAAAATAGAGTTTTTTAAAATTCGGAATGCAGTGCAAACCAAAAATTTAATTTTACTACGCTCAAAAGCAAATCTAATTTATATTTTCCGAAAAGATACATTTACAATAGGAACGAAAGAAGATTTTATTCAGTTTTTAAAAAGTAAAGGTATAAGAATTTAATGAACACTTTTAATTATGTGACGGTTTTCTCTTGTTATTCAGAGGCTGCGATTTCCTCTTCTTATTTTTTGAGGTCAGAAGTAAGCTGGTTTTGAGGCGCAAAGCTTTTTATTCTAAGTCTTTTTATCTCTCTATTCATATCTTCAAATGCATAAATAAAATGGATAGGCGGCAGATTGCCTCCTATCCATTGGTGTTTATTCAGGGCGCTTCGATTGGTTCCAGGATGGAATCGTCGTTGAAGACCCAGTCTTGCACATTGATGATATCGTATTTTTCCTTTGAGCAGCGGATGACGAGTTTGGTGAGGCCGGCGTTGATGATCAGGCGGCGGCACTGGGGGCAGGGGATTACATGGTCGAGCAGCTCTCCGGTTGCGACGTCGCGGCCGCAGAGGTAGATGGTGCCGCCGATGCATTCGCTTCTTGCGGCAGAGATAATGGCATTGGCCTCTGCATGGACGCTGCGGCAGATCTCGTAGCGCTGACCGGCGGGGATGCCCATTTTTTCGCGGATGCAGTAGCCCAGATCAATGCAGTTGCTTCTTCCGCGGGGTGCACCGTTATAGCCGGTGGATACGATTTCATCGTTGCGGACGATGATTGCGCCGTATTGCTCGCAGGCACAGGTGGAACGCTCTAAAACAGTCTGGGCGATGTCCAGATAATAGTTTTCTTTATCTAATCGGCTCATCTGATTTTCCTCCAGAAACAGTTCTATTCTTATTATACATCAATTTTTATTTTTTGCAAGAGGAAAATGAAATATTTCGCGGCATTGGTTATATTATTCTGCTTGATTTTAGGTTTTCTGCTCCACTGGACTGGGGAATTTCTGGTCAATTATCGGTTTCGCCCTCCCTTTAAATCATATTTTGCTATTTCTTCTCCATACAGTATAACTGTATTTTTTACCATTTTCATCTTTTTGCAAGATTTCCTTCGGTTTTTGGGAATACTGGCTTTTGCTGCTGTCTTTACACTTGTCCTTGCCTGCTTTTGTGTTTTGTGGTATGATGTTCCATAAGATCGAGTTTGCTTATGGGAGGCATAAGATTTGAAACGTGTTTTTTTGATCGTTCTGGATTCTTTTGGAGTTGGTGCGATGCCCGATTCTGATCAATTCGGTGATTTCCGTGTCAATACGCTTGCTGCCTGCGCAAGTTCATCAAAGCTGTCCATTCCTGTGCTATGTGATCTGGGCTTGGGTCATATTGAAGGTGTTGACTGCATCCCGGTTGCCGACATCCCGCTTGCGGCTTATGCTCGCTGCGCGGAGGCTTCCCGCGGCAAGGATACGACCATCGGCCACTGGGAGATCGCAGGTCTCATCTCGCCCGCGCCTCTGCCGACTTATCCGCATGGCTTCCCTGAAGAGGTCCTGCAGCCGTTTCGTGAGCAAACCGGGCGCGGAACGCTTGTGAACCTGCCATATTCCGGCACCGAGGTCATCAATCTTTACGGTGATCAGCATGTTCGCACCGGCGATCTGATCGTATATACCTCTGCGGATTCCGTTTTTCAGATTGCAGCACATGAAGCTGTTGTCCCGCCGGAGGAATTATACCGTTACTGCCGTATTGCCCGTGATATCTTGCAGGGCCCGCATGGTGTGGGCAGAGTGATTGCCCGTCCTTTTGTTGGCACAGGCAACGGAAATTATACCCGTACGGCCAACCGGCATGATTTTTCTCTGGTACCTCCGAGAGATACCCTTCTTGATGCTGTGGAGCAGGCAGGGCTTTCCTCCATCGGTGTTGGAAAAATCCACGATATTTTTGCAGGGCGCGGCCTTACGGAGTATGTCTACAGCTCCGGCAATGCCGATGGGCTGGAAAAAACGCTGGCCTATGCGAAAAAAGACTTCCGCGGACTTTGCTTTGTGAATCTGGTCGATTTTGACTCTGTTTATGGGCATCGCCGCGATATTGACGGCTATGCGCAGGCGCTGACGGACTTTGACCGCTGGTTAAAGGATTTTCTCCCAACGCTGCGGGAAGAGGATGTTCTGATGCTTACTGCCGATCATGGCTGTGATCCTTCCTATACTGCGACGACCGACCATACCCGGGAGTATATTCCGCTGCTGATCTTCGGCCAGCGCATCCGGCCTGTCGATCTCGGTACGCGGAAAACCTTTGCCGATATCGCGGCAACGGCGGCAGAGCTTCTGGACGTTCCGTTCACAGGTGACGGCGAAAGCTTTGCCAGTGCAATCTTGAAGGAGGAAGCACAATGATGAATCCTGAAGAATTATGCGCTCTGGCGCTTCAGGCAAGAGCGCGTGCCTATTGCCCTTATTCCGGCTTTGCGGTTGGTGCTGCCCTTTTGTGTGCCGATGGCACGGTATTCACCGGCTGCAATATTGAAAACGCGGCCTTTACGCCGTCGATCTGTGCTGAGCGCACAGCTGTGAGCAAAGCAATCAGCGAAGGGCACTATGATTTTACCGCGCTTGCGGTAGCCGGTGCTGTAGCCGGTCAGATGCCGGAGAAGGTCTGCCCGCCCTGCGGCGTCTGCCGTCAGGTGCTGCGGGAATTCTGCCCGGATGATTTTCCCATCTACCTCAGCGAGGGCGGGAAGAAGTATCGTGCCTGCACGCTCGGAGAGCTTCTGCCCGGAGGCTTTCAGGCAGAAGGTCAATTCAAATAATTTTATCCCTGATTTTCCAGCGTAAAAACCCCGCTTCCGGGCAAGCTTTATGCAGGGGGTGAGGTTTTGGATACGAAAACACTTGTACTGTCTTTGGGTGCAGGCATGGCGCTTGGCGCAACCTTGATCCTGATGATGCCCCGGCAGAACAGCATTCGGCGCGCTGTGCAGAAGAAGGCAGACTGCCTGGGTGATACCCTGGAAGACTCTATGCGCTGTATGTGCCGCTGAGCAGCCCCGCAAAATGTGCATTCCCGACAACGGGGTGCACATTTTTTTATTAGAAAAAATTTACATATTGTTATTCTTTTCTGAAAATAGCGTGGTATAATAGGAACGACTTTTATGACTGCCCGGGAGGAAGCCATGCTTGCCAAGATTTATGTAGAAATAACGAACGTGTGCAACCTGCAATGTGCTTTTTGTCCCGGAACGAAGCGTGCGCCGCGGCAGATGTCGGCGGAGGAATTTTCCCGCCTTGCGCCGGAAATAAAAAAAGTCACGAGCTATGTCTATTTCCATGTGATGGGCGAGCCGCTCTCCCATCCCCGTCTGGCGGATTTTCTGGAGCTTGCCCATGCCAATGGCCTGCGGGTGATCCTCACCACCAACGGCACGCTGCTCCCCGCCTGTCAGGCATTGCTGTTATCGCAGCCGGCGCTCCATAAGGTCAATATTTCCCTCCATGCCATGGAGGCCAACGGCTGCTTTTCGCCTGAGGGCTATCTGCGCGGCTGCTGCGAATTTGCAAAGGCAGCCTGCCGGAAAGAGATCATCTGCAATCTGCGCCTGTGGAATCTTGACGGCATGCAGCAGGGAATGAATCAGGCCAATGCCCGGATTTTGCAGCTGCTGCACGAGCACTTCCCCGGAGAATGGGAGGAAAACACGAAGGGCTTCCGCATGGCTCCCAAGGTATTTCTTGAATGGGGAGAGCGCTTTGCGTGGCCGGATGATACTGCACCGGATTACGGCGAAAATGGCTTCTGCCGCGCTCTGCGCGATCAGGCGGGCATCCTGAGTGACGGCACGGTCATACCCTGCTGCCTCGACCATGAGGGGGCACTCGCGCTTGGCAATGCCTTTGAGACGCCGCTGCCAGAAATCTTAAATTCTCCGCCGGCCAAAGCGATTTATGACGGATTTTCCCGCCGGGTTCGCCATGCGGCGCTCTGCCGCCACTGCGGTTATGCCCAGCGGTTTTCAAAATAACCGATTTTTGAAAAGAGGTCAATTTTTATGAAGCGTCTTCTTTTTATTGTCAATCCCTGCGCCGGGATGAAGCGCGTGGTGCGCTTTCTTCCGGATATTATTGATTCCTTCCGCCGCTATGGCTATGAAAATACGGTCTATATGACCAACGCGCGCGGGGACGGCACCGCGATCACCATCAACCGGGGCGCTGATTTCGACCTGATCGTGTGCGCGGGTGGGGACGGTACCTTCAATGAGGTCATGGCCGGTGTGCTCTCTGCCGGTCTCACCGTGCCTCTGGGCTACATTCCCTGCGGCAGTACCAACGACTTCGCCAACTCCCTGCATCTGCCGAAGACCATTCCTGAGGCTGCCCGCTTTATTATGGACGGAACGCCGTGCCCTGTGGATGTGGGAAGATTCGGCAGCCGCTATTTCTCCTATGTTGCCTCCTTTGGTGCATTTACCAGAACCTCTTATACGACGCCGCAGAATATCAAAAATTCGCTCGGGCATCTGGCCTACCTGCTCTCGGGCATTAAAGATATCCCCACCATCCGCCCGATACATGTGCGGGTCGAGGTGGAGAATATGGTGCTGGAGGATGATTATATTTTCGGCGCCATCAGTAATACCACCTCTGTCGGCGGCGTGCTGACGCTCGATTCCCGGCTGGTGGATTTGAATGACGGCATGTTTGAGCTGATTCTGATCAAATCGCCTAAGGATATTATTGAGCTCAACGAGTGTATCCGCGCCCTTACTGCACAGGATTACGCGTCGAGAATGATCACCTTCCTGTCTGCATCCAAGCTCCATATCACCTGCCCTACGCCCCTGGATTGGACGCTGGACGGCGAACGCGCGGCAAATATCAGTGAAGTGGACGTTGAAAATCTTCACAGTGCAATCTCTCTGTGCCGTGTGGAGGGGAATTGATGAAAAACACGACCTTATGCTACATCATCCGCGATGGGCAGTGGCTCATGCTCCATCGCATCAAAAAACAGAATGATCTCAACGAGGGCAAATGGATCGGTGTGGGCGGCAAAATAGAGGAAAACGAAAGCCCCGAGGAATGCCTCCTGCGCGAGGTCCGGGAGGAAACCGGTCTGCGCCTGACAAGCTGGCGCTATCGCGGCATTGTCACCTTCGTCTCCGACCTCTGGGAGGGAGAATATATGCACCTGTTCACCGCCGACGGCTTTGAGGGGACGGTTGGAGCATGTGATGAAGGGCTGCTGCAATGGGTTCCCAGAGAAGAGATTCCGAATCTTCCCCAGTGGGAGGGAGATCGGATTTTTCTGGAGCTGCTCTATCGGGATGCGCCCTTCTTCTCGCTCAAGCTTTCCTATGAGGGCGATACGCTCATTTCAGCCCATCTTGACGGAAAGCGCATCGATCTTCCGTTCCCGCATGAATAATTGACAACAGACCGGGCAAGCTACCCGTGGGCTCTGCGGCGCGGAGTCAAGGGTGCCGCTGAGACGGTGCGATCGGGAGAAGACAGATTTGCATCTGTTTTCTCCCGCTGTTTATACGCAAAAAAGCAGACACAAATTGCTTTGTGTCTGCTTTGCGCATATTCATAAGGAATCAGCCAACGCCGGTATCGGGATCAACGGGAGGATCGGGATTCACAGGAGGATCGGGATCAACGGGAGGATCGGGATCGACGGGGGGATCGGGATTGACAGGGGGATCGGGATTGACGGGAGGATCGGGAGTTACAGGAGGATTGTCGGGATCGACGTCAGGTTCATCAGGCTCCTTCTCTTCCTCTTTTTCCTCTTTCTTATCCTTGTGGACATGGTAGTAGCTGTTGGCTTCCTTGGTGCTGGAGATTTCGTTGCCGTTGGCATCGATCTTGTGCTTATAGGTGACAACGCTGGTACCTTCAGAGGTGCGGCCGGTGACGTTATAGGTCATCTTGACCGTGTAATTCTTGGTCTCGGTGCCGTAGAGGGCAATGTGGACATAGCCGCCGGACACGCTGGCATCAATGCGGATAGGATAGCCGGTGTTGTTCTTGAAGCGGAAGTCCAGAGAGCCCCAGTAGATGGTGGCATCCATGCCCAGAGGCACATAGGAGACCTGGAAGTAATGGCAGTAGCGCTCCACGATTTGCAGGTCTGCCAGCAGGGCGCACAGGTAGATGGTAGAAGCGACCTGGCAGCAGCCGCCGCCCAGCTCTTCCACGACCTCGCCGTTGGAATAAATCTGTGCTTTCTTGTAGCCCTTGGCTGCGGTGCGTTCGCCGACGATCTTATTGAAGGAGAAGATCTCGCCATCGTTGATCACGGTGCCGTCGATGGCGGCGCAGGCCAGCTCCAGATTCTTCGTGCGGTTGGCAATGGCGGTGTGGGGGGAATCGTAGGAGGCCAGCTTATCCTGGAACATATACTTTTTCAGTTCAGCAGTCGTGACCTCAGGCACAATGACTTCAAAGGGAATCTCAAGCGTTTCGCCGGCTTCGGCCTTGTCATACTGTGCTTGGACAGCTTCCAGATCAAAGGCATAGCCGTTGATCTCCTCGGTCAGCTCGCCGGTTTCTTCGTTGTAGCTGGCATTGACCGGCTCGGTGCAGTTTTCGTCATAAAGCTTTTGCAGATCAATGGCGTCAGGTTCGGTGACATCGTATTCAAATGCAATGGCTTCGGGATGCATGGTGTTGAGAGCAGCCATGACCTCTTCATAGAGGGCATCAGCATTCAGGCTGCAGGAGGGAGTACCCTTGGTGATGACAAGGAATTTGTCCATGGCGGGCGCTTCTTCTTCATCGCCTTCCTCGTCAGAGTCCTTGTCGTCGTCGGTTTCCTCGTCGGGCTTTTCTTCGGCAGGACGCTCCTCCAGCTTGACCTCGGTCTGGACAAGCTCGGTCTGAACTGCTTCGGCCTTCTCGTTGAGGATGCCGCGAACGGCGTCAGTGTCGAGCGAGAAATAGGGCGTCAGGTCGATTTCCTTGGGGTCAGCAGGTGCCTTGGTAATGCCGGGCACCTTCACAAGACCTGCCACGCGGCCATAGGTATAGGCCTCGGCAACTGCCTTTTCTGCATCCAGAGAAAGGGAGCTGACTTCGGGAGGAATGACCAGCTCACCGTCGGGCAGCTGGATGGAGAGGTTGGTCTCTCCGAATACGTCATTGGTTGCGGCATTGACGGCATCGACTGCTGCGGTTTTGCTCAGGCCGCCTACCGGAACGCCTGCGATGTAGAGGTTATCCACAATGGTACCGCCATCGAGCACATAGAGTCCTACTGCGGCAATGGCAAGCACAAGCACCACCGCGCAGATGGCATACAGGGCTGCCTTACCGGATTTCTTTTTTTTCTTCTTAGCCATATCGTCTTTCTTTGATCCGTCCTTGGATTCAGTCTGCTGCGCCTTGGTCTGGGGCGCAGGCTTTGCTGCTGTCGGCTGTGCAGCGGCCTTGGCAGGCTGCTGTGCAGGTCTTGCCGGGGCTGCTTTGGGCTGCCTGGGTGCAGGCGCCTTGGCGGCCGGATTCGGCGTTTTGGGGGCAGGCTTGCCGGACATATGCGCCAGCTCCTCTGCCATGATGGATTCAAACAGGGCATCCTTTTTTGCCTTGTTTAAGGCAGCCTGCTCGGCGGCAGACGGCGCTTTGGCTTCCCCGGTAATCTCCTGGGTGAACCGATCCAGGGCATCCATGTCAAAATCATCATCGTATGCCGGGATGTTTGCTGCGCCTGCATTGTTGAAGACCTTATCGTTCTTGCTAATGGTGATCCCCTCCCTCTGATAATATGTGAAAGCTGCTCATTTTAGGGCAGCGCAGAGCTTCACCCTATTATTATAACGGAACAGGACGGCAAAATGCAATCAAAATTCGCCACAATTCTTGCTTTTCTTTTGTAAATAATTTGTGAAAAATTCGTTAATTCTGTCTGGCTCCGGGTGCTTGGGACGAAGCGTCACGATTGCTGTAGAGATTCGCGTGTCAGGCGGTATTTTTTCACAAAGGCGCGCGACAGGGGCAGCGGGGATTCGTTCTTGAGCACGCGCAGACTGAGCACCGGACGGTCGCCGTTGGCGGAGATGAAAATGCGTCCTTTGAATTCGGATGCCGCGCACAGCGCCGAGACGACCTCCATCTCGAAGGCGGCGAAGGTGAATACCAGCACATTCTGCTTCTGCGCGATATCTACAATGCCGATTTCCGTGGCCTGCGTGCGCAGAAGTGCCACATCAATGAGGTTCAGCACACCCTTCGGGGGATCGCCGTAGCGGTCTACGATTTCGTCAAGCAGCTCGTCGGCATCCTCCTGCGAGCGGATGGCGGCCATACGGCGGTAAAGATCCATGCGCTGCTCGGCATTTTCTACATAGCTGTCGTCAATGCTGGCGGCGACGGTCAGGTCGGCGGTGCAATCGGTCTGGCCGGGCTTTCTGTCGCCCCGCTGCTCCAGAACGGCATCCTCCAGCAGCTTCAGGTACATATCATAGCCCACGCTGACAAGGTGGCCGGATTGCTCTGCGCCCAGAAGATTGCCCGCACCGCGAATTTCCAGATCGCGCATGGCAATCTTGAAGCCGGAGCCGAACTCTGCAAAGTCCCGGATGGCGGTCAGACGCTTTTCGGCAATTTCCGTGAGCATTTTTCCCCTGCGGAAGGTGAGATAGGCAAAGGCATGGCGTCCGCTGCGGCCGACACGTCCGCGAAGCTGATGCAGCTGCGCCAGACCGAAGCGGTCGGCGGATTCAATAATGAGCGTGTTGACATTGGGGATGTCAATGCCGGTCTCAATGATGGTGGTGCACACCAGAATGTCAATTTCACCGTCTGCCATGCGCTGCATCACTTCGCCCAGCGTTTCCTCATTCATCTGCCCATGGGCAGTGGCAATGCGTGCGGTCGGGATGCGCTTGAGGATGGCGGCGGCGCAGGTATCAATGCTCTCCACATGGTTGTGCAGGTAGTAAACCTGCCCGCCGCGGGCAAGCTCGCGGAGGATGGCATCGTCAATGATGCCGGTGTCATATTCCATCACAAAGGTCTGCACCGGATAGCGATCCTGCGGCGGCTCCTCCAGCGTGGACATATCCCGGATGCCGGAGTGCGCCATGTTGAGGGTGCGGGGGATGGGCGTTGCGGAGAGCGTCAGCACATCCACGCCGCGTGAGATTTCCTTCAGGCGTTCCTTATGGGTCACGCCGAAGCGCTGTTCCTCGTCAACGATCAAAAGCCCGAGGTCATGGAAGGCGACCTGCTTGCTCAGGAGCTTGTGGGTGCCGATAATCAAATCCACCGTACCCGCTTTCAGTCCTGCCAGTGTCCGTTTTTGCTGGGTCGGCGTGCGGAAGCGGGACAGGACATCCACATTGACCGGGAATCCGGAAAAACGCTTGGCTGCGGTGGTATAGTGCTGCTGTGCAAGCACCGTCGTGGGGACGAGAATGGCCACCTGCTTGGAATCCAGCACCGCCTTCATGGCAGCGCGCAGGGCGACCTCTGTCTTGCCGAAGCCCACATCGCCGCACAGGAGGCGATCCATGGGCGCGGGGCGGCACATATCCCCTTTGATTTCTTCAATGCAGCGAAGCTGATCATCGGTTTCGGCAAATTCAAAGCCGTTTTCAAATTCGGTCTGCCATGGGCTGTCGCCGGAGAAGGCATAACCGGGCAGGCGGCTGCGCTCAGCATAGAGCTTCACCAGCTGCTCCGCCATGTCCTTCACCGCTTTTCTGGTGCGGGCTTTGGTTTTCTGCCAGGCGTCGCCGCCGAGCTTATTCAGGCGCACGGGTGTCTCCTCACCGGCGCCGATGTATTTGCTCACCATATCGAGCTGGGTGGCGGGTACGTAGAGCACATCCGTCCCCTGATAGGCGATTTTTACATAATCCTTTTTGATGCCGTCCACACGAAGCTGCTCCATCGAGACATAGCGCCCGATGCCGTGCTGCTCGTGCACCACGAGATCACCGGGAGAGAGGTCGGCAAAGGAATTGAGCTTCTGCCGGTTGGTCGCGCCGGTCTTTTTTCTGGCGGCTGCACGGGTGCGGCGCTCCTCCCGGGCAACAAGCAGCTGCCCCTCGGAGAGTACCGCCATATGGAGCGTAGGGTACTCCAGTCCGTTGGGGAGGCAGCCCTCTGTGAGGAAAATCTGACCGGGCTTCGGCAGCTCTTCGCAGGGGAACATCAGATTGCAATGGATATTGCGGCTGAACAGCAGCTCCTGCATGGTTTCCGCACGCCGCCGGTTGGCGCAGAGCACCAGCGTTGCAAACCCGTTTTTTCGATAATGTGCCAGATCCTGCGCGGCAACCTCCAGGTTACCGCCATAGGAGGGCAGCTGCCGTGCTGTGACGGATAACAGATGCTTGGGAGGAAGTGCTTTGGGAAAGGCACCGGAGAGGAAAGAATCGAAAAATACACACATATCTTCCGTGAAGCCCGCGCAGAAATCCTCCCATTCCTTCTGGAAGTCGCAAAGCTCCCCGGCGACCGTTCCGCTTTGCAGCAGGCTGTCCAGATACAGCCCCAGCTCTTCGCTTCTGGTATGCTCCGAACGGCGCAGATTGCTGTGGTCGCAGAAAAATACGGCGCTGCCGTGGGGAATATAGTCTGCGGCGGTGGAGAATTCAGGATAAATCAGCGCCATGTAGCGATCCGCTGCCGGGAAGCTCACGCCGTTTTCCAGCTTCTCTATATCGGCCTCCAGCGTGCGAAGCAGCGCCTCATGGGGCTTGCGTTTTCGCTTCTGCCGGGTGAGAAGCTCCCTTAGATCGGCGCAAAGTCCGGCAATGCCGTTGGGATGCAGCTGGGGCAGGGTTTCCGCCACGGGGAGAATCGTAAAGGAATCGATATTTTCGGTTCGTCTTTGGGTGACTACGTCAAAATAGCCCATGGCATCGGCGGTGTCGCCGAAGAATTCCACGCGAACCGGCTGATCGGCCATGGGGGAGTAAACATCCAGAATGCCGCCGCGAAGGGCGAACTGTCCCACGCCCTCCACCAGCTGGCTATGGGTATAGCCGCAGCGGACCAGGCGGCGGGTCAGCTCGTGCAGGTCATAATCCTCGCCGCAGGTCACGGTGATGGCGCACTTTTCCAGCTCCTTCGGCGGCATCGTGCGCATGCAGGCGGCGCCGAGCGACATGACCTGCACGCGGGTTTGCCCCTGATGCAGAGCGTATAAGCCGCGCAGACGCTTCTGCTCCCAGCCGCGGGAGGCAGCGGCGGTGTCATACAGGGTCAGCTCGCGGGTGGGCAGCACGGGAATTTCGGCTCCGAGAAGCGCGCTGAGCTCCTGCGCCGTGCGGTTGGCGGCCATATCATCCTGACAGAGCACTGTGACAGGACGCTTTGAACTTTCGCAGAATGCCGCGATCATATGGCTTCGGCAAATCTGCGCCGCACCGGAGACGGCGCAATGCTCCCCCCGCGCATCGGCGGTGAGAAGCTCGCCGAATTCCGGCATATTCATCAGCATACGCAGCAGTGGTTTCATGGAGGCCTCCTGATAGAGTGTTAAAATCTCCCTGCGGCAGGCGCAGGGAGATGAAAAATTGTTCTGTTTATCGGCCGTTAAAGTCGTTCATGGTCTGGGTAACGCCATGAGCGATGATGCTGCTTGCGGCTTCCACCGCGTTTTCCAGCGCGGGGGCAAGAAGCTTTTCCTCCTGCGGTGTAAAGGAGGATAATACCCAGTCGGCAAGATCATAGTCCGGGTGGGGCTTTGCGCCTACGCCGACCTTGATCCGGGGGAAATCCTGTGTTCCGAGCTCCGCAATCAGGGATTTGATCCCGTTGTGTCCGCCGGCAGAGCCGCCGGGGCGCACCCGAAGCTTGCCGACCGGCAGGGAGATATCGTCGAAAATCACCAGAATATGCTCCGGGGAAATCTTATAATAATCTGCCAGCGGCCGAACAGCCTGCCCGGAAAGATTCATATAGGTGACGGGCTTTACCAGCAGCACCTTGGCGTCTGCCAGTGTGCAAAAGCCGGTGAGCGCCTTCATGCGCACCCGGTCTGCGCGGCAATGCTCTTTGCTGCACATAAGGTCGATGGCGCGGAAGCCGGTGTTGTGGCGGGAGCGCTCATAGGGCAGGCCGGGATTGCCCAGCCCAACCACCATCCAGTCTACAGACGGTTTGTGAAACAGCATCGCTTAGAACAGGGTGGAGATGGGGGTCTCGTTGTAAATGCGGGTGATGGCCTTGGCGAACAGCGGGCTGACATCCAGCTGGCGGATCTTGCTGCCGGTATAGTTGGCGGGCATGGGGATGGTGTTGAGGAGCATGACCTCCTTTAGGGGGCTGGCCTCAATGCGGTCGCAGGCGGGGCCGGAGAGCACGCCATGGGAGGCGCAGGCATAGACGGCCTTTGCACCGTGCTCCATGAGTGCCACGGCGGCATTGCACAGGGTACCGGCGGTATCGATCATATCGTCATAGAGGATGCAGGTCTTATCCTTCACATCGCCGATGACATTCATGACCTCGCAGAAGTTGGCCTTCTGGCGGCGCTTATCCACAATGGCAAGACCCATATGTACCTTGGTTGCAAACGCACGGGAGCGGGCAACGGAGCCGACATCGGGGGAGACCACGATGATATCGTCATGGTCGTATTCGGACTCATCGAATTTATTCAGATAGTATTTTACAAACACGGGATTGCCCAGCATATTGTCAACAGGGATATCAAAGAAGCCCTGAATCTGAGCAGCATGGAGATCCATGGTCAGCACACGGTCTGCGCCTGCGGCAACGAGCATGTTGGCCACCAGCTTGGCGGAAATGGGGTCGCGGCCCTGGGCCTTGCGATCCTGACGGGCATAGCCGAAATAGGGGATGACAGCCGTGATGCGGCCTGCGCTGGCGCGGCGGAAGGCGTCCATCATGATGAGCAGCTCCATCAGGTTGTCGTTGACCGGCTTGCAGGTGGGCTGCACAACGAATACGTCGCAGCCGCGGACAGATTCATAGACAGAGACAGAGACTTCTCCGTCTGCAAAGGCCTTTACCTCGCACTCACCCATGTTCAGCCCAAGCTCTTCGCAGATTCCCCGGGCAAAATCAGGGTGAGCATTGCCGCAGAAAACTTTAATTTCCTTGCCGTGTGCAATCATAAAAATACCTCTCTTACTATAGTTATCAACATCCGGCGGATAGAACTTACTTTTGGTGGATGACCCAGTCTTTTCTGGTGATCTGGCGGCTTCTGGCCGTGGCAAGTGCCTGGGTCGGGACGCTCTGGGTGATGGTGCTGCCCGGGGCTACAGCAGCGCTGCGGCCGACAGAGCCGGGGCCTGCAAAGATGGTACCGGCGCCGATGATGGCATCATCCTCAATGGTGGTGCGCCCGGTATTCTCAGGCAGGCAGGCCGCTGTGCACACACCGGGGCCGATGATGCAGCCTCTGCCGCAGGTCAGTTCCTTCAGGCAGCAGGAGGCACCGACATGGGTACCTTCGCCGAGAAGGACATTGCCAAGCTCGGTGTTGCTTCCCACGCGCACGCGGGTTTCCAGTCGGCTGTCTGAGCGCAGAACGCTGTAGGGGCCGATGGCGCAGTCGTTGCCTACCGTGCAGTCCAGAAGCTGGGAGGCGTTGATCTGGCAGCCGCTGCCGACTTTTGCATTTTCCAGCCACGCATTGGGGCCGAGAATGCAGTCTGCGCCGACGCTGGTGCGGCCGCGAAGAACGGTGCCGGGGCGCAGGACACTGCCCGCGCCGATGGTCACGCCGGGATCAATATAGCAGCTTTCCATATCCCAAAGCTCCACGCCGCGGTTGGCATGGCTTTGGAGGAGCGCCAGCTTCAGCTTCCCTGCGATGGCAGCCAGCTCACCCGGATCGGCGATGGAGTACATTCCATCGAGCTGGGTGCAGGCATTGCCATTTGAGACCAAAAAACCCGTAAAGGAAAAGCCCGGCGCATCGAGCGCTTCCACAAGCGCAGCGATCGGCACCTGACAGGCGCAGGCGGCATGGGGTTCCTCCCCCTTCTCGGGCGGGAGGCACACGCAGGTACCGGTAATTACCAGAACCTGCTGCTCAGATGCGGGGGCGCAGGATAGGAAAACGTGGAGCGGATCACCGGCCTCCCGGTCAGCACAGGCGTAAATGTCGCAGCCTTCGGGCAGACACTGCTTGGCTTCGCTGAGGTAGCGCTCCTGGCACACGAGAAAATACCGCGTAACACCCTGCATGGTCAGTGCATTGGCAAGCCAGGTGAGCAGCGGAGCACCGAGAACCGGATGGAGAAACAATGGCCGTTTTCTTCCGGTGCGAGCCTGATCGTTGGGAATCACGATAACAGCGGATTTGCTTTCCAAGGAGTTTACGCCCCTTTCCTATACCTGCCCAAGGGCAGTCTTTCATTCATATTATATCAAAGGCAAAATGTTTTGTACATCGGCAAAGCGCCGAAAAAGAGAGGAAAGCTATAAAAAACTTGTGAACTTCGAATAAGCCCGTCAAAGGTTTCTGGAGTCGAATACGGAATACGGGAGCACATCGGACAGCTCCACCAGCATCCGGTTGTAGCCGCCCTCGGAAATCTCCGGCATACGCATATGGAAATCGGTCGGCTCGGGGCTGGAGGGAATGCGCATCGTTGCCCGGAAATTGCCCTCTGGGGTGCATTCGAGCAGCAGGATGCCACCATGCTGCTTTGCAATGTTCTGGACGCGGAGAAGTCCGAGTCCGAGTCCCTTGTTCTCATCGGGCAATGGAGCGCGGGAGAAGCCATTGGTCAGGGCAGAAAGATCGACAGAGTCTGCGATGGGATTATCCATGGTGAACAGACACTGTCTGCGATATTCCCGAAGATGCAGCCGAATGACTGCGCCATCTGGACTGTAGCGTATGGCGTTGGAGAGAAGGCACAGGAGTGCCTGTTCGAGAAGAGGTTTATGGATTCCGGCATAAAGTGGCTCTGTCGGAAGCTCCAGCTCGAGCTTCTTCCCAGCGGCGGCCACAGCACTCACGGCAGGCTGCATGTCGTCGCGCATCCATTTACGAAGATCCGTCTGTACAGTAATTAAGGGTCTGAGGGAATTGCTCTGCTCCAGATCCGTCAGGGAGATGCTGGTGCGAAGAAGGCGGTAGATGCCACGATTGAGCTGCGCAGTCTGTGCCTGTATGGTGGGATTTTCCATTTCTTCCAGTTTAGTAAACAGGCTTTGCGCGGTGGACACGATGTCCTCCATCGACTCCCGAATCATTCGGGAGGTCTGCAAAAGTGCTTTGTAGTCCAGAGTCGGTGCATTCGAGTTAAGGATCAGCAGCCAACCGTCATGCAGGGGACAGACCTGTGCGTAGTAGCCTGCCCAGGGTGCGGGAAGCGTGAATCGTTGAAGACGTTCAAAATCAGATGCACACATACCGTCAGGCAGCAGTGCATGTAAGGATGTAGCCGGAGTAAGGCTCATCTGCTCAGCCGCCTGACTGACCCATTCTATTTTTTCGCCCCGCAGCAGCACGGCGGCACTGCCGATATTATTGAGAACTTGCAGGAAATCCTGTTCCATACGATCCCTCCGTTGCTATCCTATGCAAAAAATCTATCTTTACCCGCGCAGTTTTTTCCATTTAGGGAGACTGCTTTATATCATAGCCTTTTTTTGACAAAAAAGCAATAAAAGTATGTCAATTCGCTTTATTGTTCAAGAGAGACAATGATTGCGGGAAATGTTTTTGCAGCGCGGGAGATAAAAACTCCCTGACCGCTTTTGGCGGCTAGGGAGTTCTTGCGTTTGAGACAGTTTTCATGCCTGCCGGAGGCTAAGCTCCGGCAGGTTGGGATTGAATCAGGCTTCTGCGCCTTCGAGGTAGCGCATGATCAGCGCTGCGATCTGTGCGCGGGTTGCGTTGGTCTTCGGGCTGAGCTTGGTGCCGTCAGCGCCTG
>JAZQOW010000013.1:0-49044 GCA_045628065.1 Faecousia sp. | reverse complement strand
CGCGGCCGTTGATGATGATAGAACCGGTGCCGCCTTCGTAGACGCGGACGCGGGCGATGCGGGCCTTACGTCTGCCGGTGCCGTACTGATACTGCTTCTTGCTTTCGTACATATTCTCTTACCTCCAATTAGTCCATGGTCCAGGGCTCAGGCTTCTGGGCAGCGTTCTTGTGCTCGGGGCCGGTATAGAGCTTCAGACGGGTCATGGCAGCTCTGCCGATGGAGTTCTTGGGCAGCATGCCCTTAACTGCGAGCTCCATAGCGAAGTCGGAACGGGATTCCATCAGCTGACGGTACTTGGTTTCCTTGAGGTTGCCGATCCAACCGGTGAAGTGGTAGTAGCTCTTCTGATCGAGCTTCTTGCCGGTGAGGACAGCCTTATCGGTGTTGATGATGATGACATAATCACCGCAGTCAACATTGGGGGTGAAGGTGGGCTTCAGCTTGCCGCGGAGCAGGTTGGCAGCGATGACAGCGGTACGGCCCAGGGGCTTACCGGCGGCATCCAGAACGTACCACTTGCGCTCTACGGTTTCTTTTTTCGCCATAGTCGTGGACATAGTGTTTCCTCCGTATATATGATAAATAAAAAAGTTTGACAGATTCGGGCGCAGGGAATACAATATTCCCGGAACTGCGCTTGTATTTTATACCACATTCAATTCCCACTGTCAACGACTATTTTCAGAAAATTTGTTTTTCTCCGAAAGAACTCTTAAATACTCCCGTATGCTCCCCTATTCTCTCATATGCTCTCGACCCATTTATTTTGATTTTACAGGAGAAATGCCATGAATAAGCTGCTTGGACTACTTCGACGCTGCATTGACGACTACCGCATGATCGAACCCGGCGACCGCATCTGTGTGGGCGTGTCCGGGGGAAAGGACTCTCTGGCGCTTCTGGTGCTTATGGCGAAGCTGAGAGAATTCTATCCCAGTCCCTTCGACCTGTGCGCCCTGACCATCGACCTCGGCCTCGGCATGGATTTTTCGCCGGTAGAGGCGCTCTGCCGG
Organism: Faecousia sp.; assembly: GCA_045628065.1. Classification (GTDB taxonomy): domain Bacteria; phylum Bacillota; class Clostridia; order Oscillospirales; family Oscillospiraceae; genus SVMC01. Next base: position 48,028 of record JAZQOW010000013.1, on the reverse strand, counting down.
GATTTGGGCATAGAATACCGCTGCGCCCATACCCAGATCGGCACCATCATTTTTGACTACCGCAAGGAGAAGAATCCCTGCTCCATGTGCTCGAAAATGCGCCGGGGTGCGCTCAATGAGCAGCTCCTGTCCATGGGCTGCACCAAGGTCGCCTTAGGCCACCACCGGGATGACGCGGTAGAGACCTTCCTCATGAGCCTGTTTTATGAAGGGCGCATCAGCTGCTTCCAGCCGGTCACCTACCTCGACCGCACCGGCGTGACCCAGATTCGCCCCATGCTGTACCTGAGCGAATTGCAGGTGCAGCATTTCGCGGAAAGCTACGGCCTGCCCGTAATTGAAAACAACTGCCCCGCCGACAAGAAAACCAAGCGGCAGGAGATCAAAGAGCTGATCTATTCCCTCTCCGCTGCCTATCCCGACCTCAAGGACCGCATTTTCGGCGCCATGCAGCGCCTGCCCCTGCCCGAGTGGCAGGTCACGCCGCACACCCGCTCAGCAGCCCAGCACATAATGCGCAATGACCAGAGCGCCCAGCCCGGGCAGCCCCAAAAGACTGCTGATGAGCGCAGTGAGCGCATTCAGCTCAATGACCATCCCGGTAAAGCCCCGCAGGAGATTCCATAAAATCAGCCCGCTCAGACCGCACAGGGCGCTCAGAAGCACCTTCCCGATCGGCTTTAATGGGATCGTCCCCAGCCACATGACACCGATCAATAATAACCCAATCAAAATGTAACCCATATTTTCCTCCACTAATATCAAAAGTGCCCTCCCTACGTTCTATGCAGGGAGGGCATAAAATATGGCCTGAGACAGGGCTACAGATTCCAATGAAGGTGACACGGGGACGGTTCTCCTGTCCCCCGAGGGGGACAGGAGAACCGTCCCCGTGTCACCCTTGCTGTCTCTTTTGTTATCAGAATGCCCAAAGCCCATTGCGGAAAATGGGAATCGTCTGTCCGTCGGCGCACTCTGCATCGATATTGAGGCCGTTATACCCGATCATGAAGTCCTCGTGCACCATGGAGTCGTTTACGCCCAGCTCGCGGCACTCTTCCAAGGTGCGGGAGGCGAAATCGCGGATGGTGTCCGCGAAGCCCATGCCGAGTGCCAGATGGCAGGCGGCGTTTTCGTCGAAGAGGGTATTGAGGAACAGAAGACCCGACTGGCTGATGGGGCTGTCATCGGGAACTAAGGCGCATTCGCCCAAATAGGCGCTGCCCTCGTCCATGCCGATGAGCTGACCCAGAAGGGCTTCATTTTTCTCAGCGCCCCACTCGACCGCTTTGCCTTCCCGGAAGCGAATCCAGAAATTTTCAATCAGCTCGCCCTGATAGGACAGCGGCTTTGTGGCATAGACAATGCCCTCCGCTTCGCCCCGCTTGGGGGAGATGAAGCATTCCTCGGAGGGGATGTTGGGGTTGAAAACGATATCCTGCAGGCTGGTTTCGCTGCCGCCGCAGAACTGTGCCTCCGGGATCATGCCCACCCAGAGGTCGGTGCCGTTGTCGCCAAAGTAGTGCAGGCGGCGGATGCCCAGAGAATTCAGGTGTGCGCAGCGCTCGTGCAGCTCGCGGTTGTGCGCTTGCCATGCTTGCGCAGGGTCGGCACCGTCGGCGCGGGAGGTATAGAGGATGGCCTCCCAGAGCTTTTCTACAGCGCGTCCGACACGAAGCTCAGGGAAGAGCTTCTTTGCCCATGCCTTTCCCGGCACGGCGGCAATGCACCACTGGTAGCGATTCTCGATTTTATCCCGATAGGGCTTGATGACCTTGAGGCGCTGTGCCTGTGCGGCGGAGTACTTCTCCTGATCCACGCCCCGCAGGCCGTCCGGGTCCTCAGAAAGAAGGTAAATGCGGCAGGGCAGCACCTCGGTATAGCGCTGCCAGCGGGCCACCTGATCCTCGGTCAGCGCGCCCAGCGTCTCCGGGCTCTGGTAGCGCACATGGTATTTGGTCAGGCGCTCATCGGCAAAGTCCACCGTGACCCGCTTCGCGCCCGCCTGATATGCCGCCTCCACCACCATGGCGGTGAAATCGGTCTGCTCGCAAGATGCGGAAATATAGACCTCCTGCCCCGGCTGTACGTTGACCCCCATGGTCACGATCAGTCGGGCATAGTTTTTTAATACGGTTTTCTTCATGGCAATTCTCCTTCAGCACATGGATACGGTATTTATTTTACCAAATGCGGCGTTTTGATGCAAGCAATCGTGGGATTTTTTATCCCGGCTGTGCCATACTGGCAGGGCAAAACTCAAAAAGGGAGGACAAGCTATGGTGAAAACGGGACCAGTCAATTTGATGGCAAGCAATCGGGTGATGCAGCTGCCGGTGGGGGAGATTGCCGCGAATCCTGCCCAGCCGCGGCAGATATTTGAAGCAGAGGGTTTAGAAGAGCTTGCAAAAAGTGTGGAGCATTATGGGGTGCTCCAGCCCCTGACGGTGCGGCGCACCGGGACAGGCTATGAGCTGGTGGCAGGAGAGCGGCGCCTGCGGGCGGCAAAGCTGGCAGGACTCAAGGAGGTGCCGTGCATTCTCCTGCAGCTCGACAGCGCCCAAGCCGCAATGGTAGCGCTGGTGGAAAATCTGCAAAGGCGTGATCTGGATTATATGGAGCAGGCTGAGGGCATTGCGCGGCTGATGCGGCTGTACGGACTGTCGCAGGAGCAGACCGCCCTGCGTCTGGGAAAAAGCCAGAGCGCCATTGCCAACAAACTGCGCCTGCTCCGCCACCCGCAGGCAGTGCGCGATGCCCTGCGCGAATCCGGCCTGACCGAGCGCCACGCAAGGGCGCTTTTGAAGCTCCCCACGGAGCATGGCAGGCTGGATGCCATCTCGGTGATTGCCAGAAGGCGCATGACCGTGGCGGAGGCAGAGGAATATATCGATACCATCTTAAAAAAACGCCCGGCCGCCCCCATGCAGACAGGCAAAAGGGACGTCCGGTTGTTCTTACATTCGATAGATCACAGCCTCCGCCAGATGCAGGCCGCAGGGATTGGCGCCGATCTGGGGCGGCAGGAGGATGCAAAGGAAATCGTGCTGACCATTCGCATCCCCAAATATCAGCAGGAGGCACTCAGCCCGGTTCTGCCTTTGCCAGAAGGTCGATCAGCCGGTCAAGATTGCGGCTGAGCATAAGGCGGACGCTGTTTTTGCCCATATTCTCATAGGTGGCACAGCTCACCGCGGCAAGCCCCGCCTTTGCCAGTGCGCGGCAGAGGTCAACGTCCGGATCAGGTACGGACAGGGTGCACAGAGGGGTAGAGATCGTGGTATCCGCCAGCAGGTATTTATCGCCCATGGCGGCAAGCGCGGCATAGAGCTTCTCATTTGCCGCCTGCGTCCGGGCAATCAGATTTTCGGGGTAATCCGGGCAGCGGGTAAAAAGCTCCTTGACGATATAGCGCGCCAGCGCATTGCAGTTAAAGGGGGTCACAAGCTTGCCCAGCTGCGAAAGACCGTAAGCCGAGCCGATGACATAGCCCATCCGTATCCCCGCAAGCCCGAAGCCCTTGGAGAACGAGCGGGTGACATACAGCTCTGCGCCGATCGCCTCCGCCTCTGGAAGCAGGCAGGCTGCCGAAGCTTCCACAGGAAGATAATCTCCGTAAGCCTCGTCAACGACCAGTGCCGCACCCTCGCGCTTTGCCGCATGGAGAAGTGCCCGCAGCTCGGCAAGGGGGATCGCCTTTCCGGTGGGGTTGATGGGATTTTCGCAGCAAATCAGATGGGGGTGCACCCGGGTAGCCTTACCGATCAATTCCTCCATGTGGAAGCGATAGGTAAAGCGTTCCCCAACCTCCAGCGGATAGGTGTGCACCTCCGCGCCGGTACAGTGGCAATGGTCGATATAGGCCGTGAACTGCGGCGCATGGCACAGAATTCTTCTGCCGCGTCCGCCATAGAGCAGGTTCAGATTGCTCAGAAGGTCAAAGGAACCGTCACCGAACAGGATATTTTCCGGCTTCAGGCTGACCGCAGGCGCAAAGCGGGCGCAAAGACCCTCATAAATTGCCTGATCGATCTGCGCATCGTGGGGATACTGCTTCAGAATGTCGGGAGGAAGCTGCCCCAGCGCCTCAGAGATTTCCTTCGGAAGCGGCAGATCATTGACCCCGAGGCTGCAATTGAGCGCATCGGGCTTAACCTCCACGCCGCCGTAATCCTTGGAAACATAGTCTGTAATATAAGAATGAATGCCTGACATGAATTTACCTCCGAAAAAGGGAGCCACCAAGAGATGGCTCCCTTTTTGCATTTATGGATCAGCCGATACCGCCCAGGGCAATGCCCAGAACGATAACCAGAGCAGCGATGCCGCAGTAGAGATACTTACCTGCAATGAGGATGCCCTTGCCAACAGCCTTATTGCGGCCGGCCTGGATTTCCTCCTTGGCAAAGCCCTTCTTGCCCAGCACCCAGAAGAACAGAATGCCTGCGATCAGAGCGCCCAGCGGGCAGAGGTAGATGGACATGATATCCATCCAGGAGCCGATGATATCGCCGTTCTCCAGGAAGATACCAACGCCGAAGGAGACCGCCATGATGATCGTCACAGCCAGCCAGCGGGGCATCTTGAACTCGGCCTGCATCATTTCGATGGGGCACTCGAAGAGATTGACGATAGAGGATGCCGCTGCAAAGAAGATGGCAGCGAAGAAGATGATGGAGAATGCCCAGCCGACAGGACCCATCGCCTGGAAGATGGCGGGCAGGGTGATGAACATGAGGGGAGGGCCTGCTGCCGGGTCCATGCCGAAGGCAAAGACGGCGGGGATGACCACACAGGCTGCCAGAACGGCGGCGATGGTATCAAACAGGGCAATGTTGCGGGAAGCGGAGACGACGTCTTCCTTCCGGCTGAAGTAGGAGCCATAGATCAGGGTACCGTTGCCAGCCAGAGACAGGGAGAAGAAGGCCTGACCGAGGGCATAGATCCAGGTTTTGGGGTCGAGCAGGAATTCCCACTTGGGAATGAACAGGTACTTGTAGCCTTCGGCAGAGCCGGGGACAAAGAACATATAGACTGTCATGCCCAGGAACAGCACGAAGAAAGCGGGGATCATGAATTTATTGATCTTTTCCACGCTCTTGGCAATGCCGCCCACCATCATCAGCAGGGTGACGACCAGCGCCAGAGCATGCCAGCCGATGGAGCCGAGATTGCCGCAAATCGCACCGAAGTAGCCGCCAACGTCAGCAGTCTGCACGACAGCGCCGGTGATGGCGCCGACCAGATAGCGGATGACCCAGCCCATGATGATGGCGTAACCGGTGGCGATGGCGAAGGAAGCCAGCACGGGGAGAACGCCGATCTTCTGGAGGGCCTTATTCTTTACGCCGGCCTTCTGCATGGCCTTGCTCATGGTGCCTACGGGGCCGGTCTTGCCCCATCGTCCAAAGGCGATTTCGCCCACGATACCGGTTCTGGCCAGAATGACCACGCAAATCAGATAGGGGATCAGATATGCTGCGCCGCCATACATCGCGGTGCGGTATGGGAATGCCCATACATTGGCCATGCCAACCGCTGATCCAACGGCAGCCATGACAAAGCCCCATGCGCTTTTAAAGCCGTCACGAGGCAGGGATGTCGAATTTTTAGCCATTTTTTCTCCTCCTAAAATCGTCTGAAAACCGGACGGGTATCGGTGCCGCAGCATCCGGCTGTCCGTGTTTTTCCGATCATTATCAGAATACCAGAAAAGCAGAAAAAATTCAAGTCTTTTGAAATATTTCTCTTCTCATCTGTCAAATTGCTTTGCAAATTGTTTAAAATTTTTTTGATAGAATCTGCCTTTCGGAAGGAAACCTGCATCATTCCCCTGCTGTAATGCCGTCAAATTTCTCCTCTTTCAATTCCCTTGCGTAATCAGCGTATCTTGCCACTTTCTTGACAATGGTTTTGCAATTATCTATAATACTTTTCGGCGATAATTCATCGTCGAAATATAATTATTGGAGGAATGAAAATGTTCCTGAAGAACCTGCTTCCCTTCCTGCTGGCAGTCATTGCTGTCATCATCAACGGCGTTCCGCAGCTGCTTTATGCACAGGCTCGCGGTTTTGCCCTGAAGCCCGCCGGATTTGCCTACTTTATCGGCGCATTCGGCAACCTGTTCACCGGCTCCGTTACCCCCATCTCTGCACAGGCTGAAACCATCACCGTCGCCAGTGTGGAAAAGAACCTGAGAAACAATGTCAGCGCCATTCTGCTGGCTGCTCTCATCATGATTACCCTCGGCTTCTGCGGCGGTGTCAATATGATCGCCAGCTTTGCAGGTGCCGCGATTCTCAACGGCATGATGGCCGGTGTCGGCCTGATGCTGGCCGGTGTGGCATGGGATATGTACGGTCAGGAAAAGCGCATTACCCTGATCTCCATCATCTCCGCCATTGCAGCATATGCCATTTTCCTTAACAGCTCCAACAAGCTGGTCTGGACCATTTTCATTTCCGTTGTCATCTCAACCGCTGACTTCCTGTTCCTTCAGAAGCGCCGCGTTGATCTTTCCACTCTGGTGGAGGAAGGCCGCGATGCTGTCGAATCCGGCACCGAATGGCGGTTCTGGAAGAAGGAATACTGGACCGAATTCAAGTTCATCAAGCCCACCTTCAATCTTTCCGTTCTGTTCGGCGCACTGAGCCTCGTGATGCTGAACATCGGCGCCAACATCTCCTTCGGCGGCATCACTGCCAGCATTGCCGGCACCACCCAGAATTTTGACCATCTGTCCGTGATCAACTCTCTGGCCGATATCCCCAGCGCCCTGTTCGGCGGCCCTCCCATTGAAGCCATCATCTCCGGCACCGCCGGTGCCCCCTGGCCTGTTGCCTGCGGCATCGTCTTCATGCTCATCACCGGCATTCTGGTCCTGATCGGTCTGGTCGGTAAGCTGGGCAAGTATCTGCCCGCACAGAGCGTTGCAGGCTTCCTGTTCATCATCGGCCTCATCATCACCTTCATCCCCAGCCTGTCCACCGTTACCACCTCCGATGAATCCATGTGCGGCTATGTGGCGCTCGGTGTTACCGCATGGTCCAAGAATCCGTTCCTCGGCATGGCCGCGGCTATTCTTGTCCGCTTCCTTGGTCAGTATGTAGGTCTTGTTTAAGGAGCAATATATGAACTGGGAAAATACTTATCGTGTAAACCTCTCTCCGGATTTTTCCGTTACCCTGCCCTTGCTCGACATCGGCGGCGGCTTCCACATCTATTCCTTCGACATGACCGGCGAAAGCCAGTGGAACCGCGTGGCGGCGAAGGAGCTTGCCAAAAAGCTGTCTCAATACGACTATGACGGCATCGTGACCGTGCAGACCAAATCCTGCGGCCTTGCGCAGGCTCTGACCACGGAACTGAATCTCCCGGATTATCTGGAGCTTCGCAAAAGCCGCAAGAGCTTCATGATCGAGCCCAAGAGCATTGCAGTGCAGTCCATCACGACCCAGAGCAAGCAGGAGCTTTGGATCGGCAAAGAAAAATATGAGCGCTTTCAGGGCAAACGCCTTTGCTTCCTTGACGATGTTGTCTCCACCGGCGGCACCATTGAAGCCGTGCTGAAGCTGGCAAAGGAAATCGGCGTGGAAATCACCGTTGCCGCCTGCGCCATTCTGGAGGGCGAACCCCGGGACGAATATCACGGCATCCCGCTCCTCTGGCTTGACCGCATCCCCCTGCCCGGCTATATAAAATAAGTCATAACATTCCCCTGTGCCTCCGCAAGAAAGCTGCGAAAGCACAGGGGTTTTGTCATGAAGAAAAGCGGTTTGTCCCGGAGAAAGGTTCCTTATCATTATGGGACATGCCTTAGATATTATCAATGCGGATATAAAAAACGGAATCGGGGACGGTCAATCCGAAAAGGAAACCGTCCCCGATTCCGTGTATTTAACAAATCTGATAAACCTCGGGGCAGATATCTGCAATTTTATTTCGTATCGAGAGAAGGTCAGAGAACGTCTCCGGACGCTTGGATGGGTCGCGGAGGAGGGCGGAGGGGTGATAGACGGCGGTGAACCAGATGCCGCCCTTCTCCACCCACTGACCGTGCTCACGGGTGATGCGGTAATCCTCACGGATCAGGCGCATGGCAGCAATGCGGCCGAGGCAGATAATCATTTTGGGCGACAGCGCCATGGTCTGCTGCCGAAGCCAGCCGATACAGGCATCCTGCTCATTCTGGAGCGGATCGCGGTTGCGGGGCGGACGGCATTTGACGATGTTGGCAATATAGCAGTTATGCCGCCCCAGATCAATGATGGAGAGCATTTCATCCAGAAACCTTCCGGCAGCGCCGACAAACGGCTCTCCCTGCAAATCCTCCTGCTCGCCGGGGCCTTCGCCCACAAACAGGATGGGGGTCGTCTCCGGGCCGACGCCGAACACCACATTGGTGCGGGTCTCGCACAGGGGGCAGCGGGTGCAGGTTTGGCAGGCTTCACGAAGCAGTTCGAGTTGACTCATCTTCTTCTCCTCTTTCTGCGGCGTCTGCTTCTTCTGCGGTTGATTGCCGCAACGGCCAGCAGCAGGAGGGCAACCGCAATGATGATGATGGGCACCAGCCGGAGGAAGCCCGGATCATCCTGCGTAGGAACCGCCAGAATTTTATTCCGCTCCACTGCAGTAATGGTTCGCAGATCGACCTGCCCGACCTCTTTCCCCTCATAGGTAACTCTGGCCTTGCCGACCACCTGATCGGCTGCCACAGGGGCCATGAGGGAATCGCCGTCATTCAGGCTGTAGGAAACATCAATTTTTTTCGCGTCATATTGTACCGGAAGCAGAGCGCTGACATCCTCCGTGGGTGAGACGATGACATATTTGACCGCACCGGAGGATACCGGCACCTGCGCAATGGGGCTCAGGCGGTTGAATACAGATACAAAGGTATAGTTTTCCAGCGCGTACTCAATCAGCCTCCGGCTCTGGGTGAAGCTGCCGAATACCGCCTCATTATTCTCATCATAGGTGGTCGCGGCACCCAGAACAACGCTGAGATAGGAGTAGCCGTTCTCCTCCACCAGCGTGATCAGGCAGCGGCCTGCGGGCGTGGTGTGGCCGGTTTTGACGCCGCTGGCCTTCTCCCAGTAATACTTGGGGCTGATGATGGTGTCGAGGAAGTAGTTCGTCGTATAGATGACCGGCTCTGCCGTGGTATGCTCAGAGGTCAGCTCATACACTGCGGTTCCGCAGATGGTGCGGAACATATCGTTCTCCAGCGCAGCCTTGGTGATGATGCTCAGGTCACGGGGAGAGCTGTAGTGATCTTCATCATGCAGGCCGTCGGGATTGACGAAGTGGGTGTTGGTGCAGCCCAGCTCCTTGGCCTTTGCGTTCATCATATCCACAAAGGCATCCACGCTGCCCCCGATATGGTCGGCAACCACAAGGGATGCATCGTTGGCACTGGGAACCATCACGCAGTAGAGCAGATCCTCCAGCGACAGACGGTCTCCGGGAGACAGACCCGCAATACTGGCATCCGCGTCCAGCCCCTTGAGAACAGAGCCATCCACTGTGATCTCTTCGCTGAGATCGCCCTTTTCCAGCGCGAGAAGGCAGGTCATCACCTTGGTCAGGCTGGCAGGATAGAGCCTGTCATCGGCATTGTATTCATAGATGGTGGAGCCGGAATTGAGCTCGATCAGGATCGCACCCTTACAGTCAAGCTCCGGAGGTGCGGGAATGCCGTCCTCTTCCTCTGCCTCGGCATCGGCAGTGTCTTCGGTGTCTTCATCGGTCGATTCCGCCGATTCCTCAGACGCGGTCTCATCCCCCTCCTCGGCGAAGGCCTGCAGGGGCAGCAGCTGAAGAAGCAGAAGAAATGCAAGGAGCAGAGCAAGGAATTTTTGTTTTTTCATAGTATATCTCCAATTATTATAAATCGGGCATTGCCGATGCGTTGCGCTGTGTGGTATAATCATTGCGAAGGCAATGATTATACAAAAATATGTGCCAACTGTACTGATAGAAATTATAACAAATTTACGGTTTTTGTCAATGATTGCGGGGGTTGAACTTGAAACTGGGCGCTGCACAGAAGGCCTTGGCTGCCGTAACGGCGGTTTTTGTCATATTTACGCTGGCGTTTTTCATGGGTCGCAGCTCCTCCCGGGCTGTCGTCACCACGCAGAAGGAGCCGGAGGTCATCGTCCGGGAGGTTCCGGTGTATCAGCCGGTAGCGGATGAGAAGCTGAACATCAACACGGCTACAGCCGCTGAGCTGGAAGACCTGCCCGGCATCGGCAAAGTGCTGGCCGGGCGCATTCTGCTCTGGCGGGAGCAAAACGGCAGCTTCATCAGCACCGAGCAGCTGATGGATGTGGAAGGCATCGGTGAGGTCAAGTATTCGGAAATCAAAGACAGGATCTGCGTGGAGGATGAAGCATGAAAATTCTGGTCGTGGATGATGAGCTCCTGCTGGTCAAGGGGATCAGCTATAACCTGCGTAATGAGGGCTATGAAGTCCTCGTCGGCTATAACGGACTCGATGCCGTGCGCACCGTGCGGGAAACGCCGGTGGATCTGGTGCTTCTGGATGTAATGATGCCGGAAATGGATGGGCTGGAGGCCTGCCGACAGATTCGCAGCTTCTCCGATGTGCCGATCATCCTGCTCACTGCCAAGGCCGAGGATATGGATAAGCTTATGGGCTTTGAGCACGGGGCGGATGACTATCTGACCAAGCCCTTCAATGTTCTGGAGCTCAAGGCCCGCATCCGTGCCCTTCTGCGCCGCACAGCCAAAAAAGAGCCGAAAAAAGAGGAAATCTCCTGCGGCGCCATCCGCCTGGACTATGCCGGCCGCAACGGCTACCGGGATAACGAACCCGTGGAGCTGACCGCCCGCGAATTCGATCTGGTCGATCTGCTCATCCGCAACCCCAACCGCGTCTATTCCAGAGAAAATCTGCTGAATCTGATCTGGGGCTATGATTATCAGGGCGATATCCGCACGGTAGATGTGCATATCCGCCGCATCAGAGAGAAGCTGGAGAGAAATCCGGCGGCGCCGGAACATATTATGACCAAGTGGGGAGTTGGCTATTATTTTAAATCTTAAAAATAAGAAAGGCTTTTCCATTCACAATTCACAGCTTCGCTATGCGATCGTCTGTGTGGTCATCACCACGGTGACGCTGTACCTTCTGAATTTTATCTCTGCCTCCTCCAGCCGGACGAAAATGTTTAAATTTCAGGAATCTGTTCTGGAGCGCGCCCGTGTCGTTGCTGCATCCTTCACCGACATTGACTCGGTCAATGCCCAGACGGCACAGCAGGTCATCGGCTCGATCGAGAAAACGGCATATGACCGCATTGTCGTCACGGACTATCAGGGCATTGCCCTGTACGATTCGCGTGAGGTGTTCAACGAGACCGGCAGGCAGTTTCTCCTTCCCTGGGTCGTGCAGGCACTCGACGGAAAGGATGTGCAGGACAGCCACATTGAGGGCAGCGTCCTGATGTGCAACACCGGTGTGCCCATCATGCAGAACGGAAAATGCTTCGGCGCGGTCTACCTGATGGTGTGCGATGAGACGCTGGGCAACCTTTTGTATACCACGGAGCGGACAGTCCTGCTGTGGAGCATTGTGCTGGAATTGCTGGTTATCACCTTTTCTGCCATTTTCTCTATCAGCTTTGCAGGAAAAATGCGGCGAATCATGGAATTTATCCACATCGTCCGCGAGGGTGATTATGCCAGCAAGATCGAGCTGAACGGCAACGACGAGCTGGATCATCTGGCTATGGAGTTTAATGACCTGACCGACCGCCTGCAATTATCCGAGCAGCGCCGCCGCCAGTTTGTTTCCGATGCCTCTCACGAGCTGAAAACGCCTCTGGCCTCCATCAAGCTGCTGTCCGACTCCATTTTGCAGAACGATATGGACCCCGATACCATCCGGGAATTTGTCGGCGATATCGGCAACGAGGCAGACCGGCTGACCAGAATGTCCCAGAAGCTGCTCGAGCTCAATAAGCTTGATGCCATGACCGGGGAGGTATGCACCCCGGTCGATGTCCGTCAGGTGGCGCACAAGGTTTTCCGTATGCTCCAGCCCCAGATGGCCGAGAAAAAAATCCGCCTGAAGGATAAGAGCATTGCCGGCTGTGTCGTTCTGATCACGGAGGATGACCTGTACCAGATCCTTTTCAATCTGGTTGAGAACGGCATCAAATATAATGTCAAGGGCGGCCTCCTGCGCTTTACCATGAAGAAGGAAGCCCAGCGCGTGATCTTTACACTCGAGGACAGCGGTGTCGGCAGCCCGTAGGAGTCTCTGGAAAAGATATTTGTCCGCTTCTACCGCGTGGACAAGGCGCGCTCCCGCAAGGCCGGGGGCAGCGGACTGGGGCTTTCCATCGTCCATGACAAGGTGGTGCGGAACCACGGTACGGTTCGGGCTGAGAATCGTCCATCGGGCGGCACCTGCTTTACCGTAGAGTTCCCCTGCTACGAAGGAAAGGGGCGAAAGCAATGAAAAAAATGCTCTGCCTGTGCCTGTGTCTGGTGCTGCTCCTCTCCGCCTGCGGAAAAAACAGCGAACGGGAGCCCCAGACGGAGGTCACCCTTTACTACTGCCATTCCGAAAGCGACCAGATAGAAGCGTATTGCAGCGAGATCATGGCGCCGGAGATTCGCCGGGTACATCTGCACCCCGATGATGTGGCAGGTCTGCTGGAGGAATACTTCAAAGGTCCTTCGGAAAGCTCCGGGCTGGAAACGATGGTTCCTCCGGGCGTGAAGCTGCTGGATTGGTCGATAGATGACGAAGAGGTTTTGCTCGTACTCAATGATGCAATGAACGATCTGACAGCCATCCGGCTTCGTACTGCTGCCGCGTGCATTGCCAGAACCGTTGGTGCATTCCTTCATGTGAACACCCTGCGCCTGCGCTTTGGCAGCAGCTCCCCGGACAACGAGCTGCTCATTGACCTTGACAGGCTGGTTTTAGAGGATTATGCCATCCATATAACCGGTCTGCCGGTGAAGCTGCATTATCTTTCCCGCAATGGGCAATATCTGATCGAAGAGGAGCAGAATATCACGGCGACGGATTTTTCCGATGCGGTGAAGGAGATCATTCAGGCCCTGTGCCATGATCCCGCTTCCGGCAAGGGCAGCTCTGCCCTGCCCTCCGGTACGCAATTTCTGAATGCGGAGGTCAATAAAGACAGCAACATCTGCCAGCTGAACCTCTCCGCAGATTTTCTGGTCAACCGCTTCGGCGATGAGATCAAGGATCGCCTCTGCCTGTTTTCCATCGTGAATTCCCTGACCCAGCTGGATGATGTGGACACGGTTCAGATCAATATCAATGGCAGCCGCATCTCCCCGGATGAATGGCCGGATGCATCGCGGCCGCTGGAATATGACGAGCGCGTCCTGCGGAAAACCGATCGTTCCCTGCGCTATTACGATGCCACGCTGTATGTCTACCGCGAGGGTGAGAGTGTGCCTGTCCCCTTCCCTGTGCAGCTGCCCAAGCCGGACGAAAACCGGGCACAGAGCGTTGTGTATTCCCTGACCTGTTTCCACCCGAAAAACGGCTATTACAGTCCCTTATACAAGGAAGAAATGCCGGATTGCGTCCTGGAGAAGGGCGTTGTCACCGTTACGCTTTCGCCTTCGCTGCTGGAAAACCATGCCGATGACCGAAAGCTGTTGCTCCGCAGCATTCAGGATTCGCTCAAGAGCCTGCCCCGCGTGCGGGAGGTGCGTTTCTTCTCCGGCGGCAAATCCATTTCCCCCTGACGCGCGAAGAGAGACGCAAAAACGATAACAAAAATAACAGCAGCGTGGCAAAAAAGACGCTTTGCCACGCTGCTGTCATTTTATAAGAGAAAATCGTAATGGGCATAAACCGCTTCCGCGGCTTTTTCAGGCCGACCGTCGATCACGGACCGGTAGATCTGCGCATGGACCTGCACGATCTCATCCCAATTCTCGACATAGTAGAATTCATCGTCACCCTGACGGCCTGTGGAGCTGTAGCCCGTGAACTGCGAAAGTGCGCGGTGCAGGCTGATCGCCAGTTTATCCTGTGAGGCGGAAATCAGCACGTCATGGAACTGAATGTCCGCTTTTCTGTCGCCGTTGGGCGAGGCCATCATCCGCATCAGGCTCAGATACAGGGTGCTCTTCTGGGTTTCTGTGATGTTTCTGCAAATCGCAGCCAGACTTTGCAGCTCAATGCTGCGGCGCATACGAATGACCTCGGAATATGCGAGCTGATCCAGAAGGAGCATCATGGAGAAGACATCGGTAAAGCCGCGGCTCACATCATGGCTGACGCGGAAGCCGCCATCGACATCCGGCGTCACAAGGCCGAACATTTCCAGAAGGTGCAAAGCCTCACGAAGCGAGGGTACATTGAAGCTCAGGCGGTCGGCAAGCTCCTGCTCAGAGGGAAGCTTACTGCCATCCTTGAATTCGCCGCTGCGCAGTCCGTCCTTCAGATACTTCAGAAGTGCCTGATAATGACGTTCGGTAAACTGGTTCATATGATCTCCTTACCTTCAGCTCAGAAGAGCAATGCCCTTGCGGATACGGTTGAGGGATTCTTCTTTTCCTAAGATGGCGCAAAGCTCGGTTGCGCCGCCGGGGGTGGACTGGAGGCCGGATACTGCCACGCGCAGAGGCCAGAGCACCACGGAGTTCTTCACACCCATCTCGGCAGCCAGTGCACTGAGCGTGTCATAGAGGGCTGCATTCGACCAATCGGCCTGGGCTTCCAGCACGGGCAGGATGGCCTTCAGGGAGGCAAGGCTGTTCTCCGGGTTGGTCTTGGATTTCTTGTGGGTATAGAGGGCAATATCATATTCCGGCAGGGTCTGGAGGAAGGTGATCTTTTCGGGAATCTCGGAGAGAACCTCGCAGCGGGACTGGATCAGTGCCGCTACTGCGCGAAGATCAATGGCGGGATTCTGAATAGCTTCCCGCAGATAGGGCTCTGCCTTCTCAAAGAAGGCCTCCGGCTCCATTTTCTTGATATATTCGCCATTCATCCAGCGCAGCTTGACGATGTCGAAGACCGCGGGAGACTTGGAAATGCCGCCGATATCAAAGGCCTGCGCCAGCTCGGAGAGGGTGAAGAATTCCTGCTCAGCCAGCTCTCCTCTGGGAGACCAGCCCAGAAGGGCGACATAGTTGAGCACCGCTTCGGTCAGGAAGCCCTGTGCGATCAGATCCTCATAGCTGGGGTCGCCATGGCGCTTGGACATCTTATGCTGGGCATCGCGCATAACGGGGCTGCAATGGACATAGGTGGGAATCTCCCAGCCGAAGGCCTGATACAGCAGGTTATACTTGGGCGCGGAGGACAGATATTCGCTGCCGCGCACGACATGGGTAATGCCCATAAGGTGGTCATCGACCACGTTGGCAAAGTTATAGGTAGGCAGGCCGTCGGATTTGAGGAGCACCTGATCCTCCAGCTCGCTGTTTTCCACCGTGATGTCGCCGAAGGAGGCATCGTGGAAGGTGGTGGAGCCCTCCTGCGGGATGCGCTGGCGAATGACGCAGCTCTCGCCTGCGGCGATTCTGCGCTCGATCTCTTCCGGAGCAAGGTCGGGGCAGGAGCAGACGTGCTTCTTGATTTCCTTGCCGGCTTCCTCAGGCTCTTCTTCCTTCTGGCAGAAGCAGTAGTAGGCGCCGCCGCGCTCCACGAGCAGGCGGGCATACTTGCCGAACAGGCCGCGGCGCTCGGACTGGATATAGGGTCCCACGGGGCCGCCGACATCGGGGCCTTCGTCATGGGTCAGTCCGCATTCAGCCATGGTCTTGTAGATGACATCCACAGCGCCTTCAACAAGACGACCCTGATCGGTATCCTCAATACGCAGAATGAAGTCACCGCCCTGACCTCTGGCAATGAGCCAGGTATACAGTGCCGTGCGGAGATTGCCAACATGCATATAGCCGGTGGGGCTGGGTGCAAAGCGCGTGCGTACCTTTCCGTGGGGAATGCGCGCTTCCATTTCTTCAAAAAAGTCCATAGGATCATCCTCCCATATTTTTTCCAGAATATTTTACATTTATTTGCCCTGTATTGTCAATGGTCAGTTGCCATTTTTCAAGAAATGTGATATGATACCTGAGATTAAGAATTCATTCCCTGAGAGGTGCTAATATGAGTGAGAAAAAAAGAATTTTCAGCGGCATCCAGCCCAGCGGCGATCTGACCCTCGGCTCCTATATGGGTGCGATCAAGAATTGGGTCGCTTTGCAGGATGAATATGAATGTGTCTACTGTATCGTCGATATGCATGCCATCACCGTCCGTCAGGTGCCTGCCGACCTGCGCCGCCGTTCTCTGGAGCAGCTGTCGCAGTATATTGCCTGCGGTCTGGACCCGAAGAAGAATGTCCTGTTCATCCAGAGCCATGTGCATCAGCACGCAGAGCTGGCCTGGGTGCTCGGCTGCTTTACCCAGTTCGGTGAGCTCTCCCGCATGACCCAGTTCAAGGACAAGTCCAAGAAGCATGCCGACAATATTACCTCCGGCCTGTTCACCTATCCCGTGCTGATGGCAGCGGACATTCTGCTGTATCAGGCTGACCTTGTCCCCGTCGGTCAGGATCAGAAGCAGCATGTGGAGCTGTGCCGCGACATCGCCAACCGCTTTAACGGCCAGTTCTCCGATACCTTCACCCTGCCTGAGCCCTTCATCCCCAAGATGGGCACCCGCATCATGAGTCTCGGCGATCCGACGAGCAAGATGTCCAAGTCCGACCCCGACGGCTGCGTCTTCCTCATGGACAAGCCCGAGGATATTATGCGCAAATTCAAGCGTGCCGTCACCGACTGCGAGGCCGCTGTCAAGTTCGACAAAGAAAACAAGCCCGGTATCTCCAACCTGCTGGCCATCTACTGCACCGCCACCGGCAAGACCATCGAAGAAGCGGAAGCCGAATTCGAGGGTCAGGGCTACGGCATTTTCAAGCCCGCTGTCGGTGAAGCTGTCGTAGAGCTGCTCCGCCCTGTGCGCGAGGAAGCCACCCGTCTCATGGGCGATAAGGCCTATCTGGAGAGCATCTACAAGGAAGGCGCAGAAAGAGCTTCCTGGCTGGCAGAGAAGACCCTGCGCAAGGTATATAAAAAGGTTGGGTTTGTCGCCCGCTGAGAAAGGTCCGTGGTTCCATGACTACCCAATTACACTTCGTGCTCTGGATCGTGCTGTCCGTTGCGGTAGCAGCGGTGCTGTCCTTTGCCGCCACGCCTCTGGTAAAAAAGCTGGCGATCCGTGTTGGTGCAATTGATGTGCCCAAGGATGATCGGCGGATGCATAAGGTTCCCATCCCCCGTCTGGGCGGCCTGGCCATTTTTATCGCCTTCATTATCAGTGTGCTGCTGTTTGCCGAAATTGATCGGCAGATCATGGGCATTCTGATCGGTGCGCTCATCATCGTGGTGCTTGGCGTGCTGGACGATATTTACGCGCTCAAGGCGCTGCCCAAGTTTATCGTGCAGATTCTTGCCGCCGTCATCGCGGTTTGCTTCGGCTGCCGCATTCAGTTTATCTCCAACCCCGTGCTGACCAGCACGGCTACATACCTGAGTCTGCCGACCATTCTGTCCGTATTCGTTACCATCATCTGGATCGTGGGCATCACCAATGCCGTGAATTTCATTGACGGGCTCGACGGTCTGGCCGTCGGTGTCTCGGGCATCTCCGCCGCAACCATGCTGGTGGTTGCCATTCTGGTGGCAGAGCAGAATGTTGCCGTGATCATGGCAGCTCTGTTCGGTGCCTGTCTGGGCTTTATCCCCTATAATTTCAACCCCGCAAAGATTTTTATGGGCGATACCGGCTCCACCTTCCTCGGCTTTATTCTTGCCACCATGTCCATTCAGGGCTTATTTAAGCTCTACGCCATTATTTCCTTCGCCGTTCCCTTCCTGATTCTGGGCATCCCGATTTTCGATATCTGCTTTGCTGTCATCCGCCGCGTTGCCAGAGGGCAGAACCCCATGGCGGCAGACCGCGGTCATGTGCATCACCGGCTGATCGATATGGGCTTTAACCAGAAGCAGGCCGTCATGATCACCTACCTGCTGACCGCCCTTCTGGGTCTGGCAGCTGTGGTGCTCACCAGCTCCGGCGCAGGCCGTGCGCTGATCCTGCTCGGCTCCATTATCATCGTGGGCGGCATCGGCTTCTGGAAAATTTTTAACAGCCGTCCCCAAAAAGAGGAATGATCCGAAAATGAAAAATATCAAAGTTATGTCTGTCTTCGGCACCCGCCCGGAGGCCATCAAAATGGCACCCCTTGTCAAGGCGCTTGCCGCTCGTCCCGGGATCGAGAGCATCTGCTGCCTCACCGGTCAGCACCGCGAAATGCTCGACAGCGTCATGGAGGCCTTTGACCTCAAGGCGCAGTACGACCTGAACATCATGCAGAAGCAGCAGACCCTGACCTCCATCACCACCCGCGCCATTGTCGGCATGGAGCAGGTCATTGCGGAAGCAAAGCCCGACCTGATTCTGGTGCACGGCGACACCTCCACCACCTTTGCAGGTGCCTTGGCAGCATTCTATCACCGCGTGCCCGTGGGTCATGTCGAGGCCGGTCTTCGCACCTACGACAAATACTCCCCCTTCCCTGAGGAGATGAACCGCACCCTCACCGGCGATATTGCGGAGCTTCACTTCTCCCCCACCCGCGCCAATGCGGAAAATCTGCGGCGTGAGGCCATTCGCGGCGAGATTTTCATCACCGGCAATACCGTCATTGATGCCATGAAGACCACCGTGCAGCCGGATTTCCAATTTTCCGATCCGAAGCTGAATGCCTTGGACTTTGAAAACAGCCGCGTGATCGCCGTCACCTGCCACCGCAGAGAGAATTACGGCGAGCCGATGGAGAACATCATGCGCGCCATCCGCACGATTGCGGAGACCCACCCGGAGACCCAGGTGGTATATCCTGTCCACCTTAGCCCCGTTGTCCGCGAATGCGCGGCAAAGTACCTCTCCGGCCATCCCCGCATCCATCTGATCGACCCCATCGATGTCCAGCAGATGCACAATCTGATGGCACGCTGCGATCTGGTCATGACCGACTCCGGCGGCCTGCAGGAGGAGGCACCCGCCATGGGCAAGCCCGTTCTGGTTATGCGCCGGGAGACCGAGCGCCCCGAGGCCATTGCCGCGGGCACCGTCAAGCTGGCCGGTGTGGACTATGACACCATCGTCTCCATGGCCAACACCCTTCTGGAAGACCCCGAAGCCTACGCCGCCATGGCAAAGGCCGTCAACCCCTACGGCGACGGCAACGCCTGCGACCGCATCGCCCAGGCCATCGAATGGTACTTCGGCCTCCGCCCCGAGCGCCCCGCTGATTTCGCGCCCGGTATTTGATGTAAATGATTGATGTAACAAGGGGACGGGAGAACCGTCCCCTTGTTACAAACGGTTCAGACAGTTGTTTTCTTTCTGCTGATCCGTCTTCAATTCCATGAAGGACGATATACAAAATATGATATGGAAAGAATAAACAGAAAACGGTGAACAGCAGATGAAGAACAATCTGGCCCCTCTTCTTCGAGTGATTTTCTTGATTATCCTATGTAATCTTTTATTAATCGCTTACGATGGAAATGTATTTCAGTCACCTACAATCAGAAAAAATGCATTGGAGGGAGAACCATACCGTTACACGAGCCAATTCAGCGGTACCGCAGGCTTAACAGATTATTGCATTCAGGACAAATATGCCTACTTATTGTTTGAAGGCGTCGGTATTTTAAAGGTATACGATCTTTCCGGAAACTACCTGCATTCTTTTGCATTTTATACTGTAAAAAACGGAAGCAGTATGCTGCATGCCGATACAACGCGAGTATACCTTGAGGATCAGTTGGATAATATTTATTGCTTTTCAGATGGTGAATTTAAGAAGTTTTACAGCAATCAAAGTAAACTCTGCCCAAAACAGTTCAACGACTATCAGAAGAGGATTTCTTCAGACGCTGTTCAATACAAGAAAAAGTGGGCATCCATTATCGCAGTAATGCCGAATGGAACACAAAAAACGATCGTTTCCCGGCCGTTCTATCTTGTCTGGGTTGACAATCATGCGCCAATCATCATCAATATCGTGCTCATTTTTGGCGTTATTGTCGCCTGTATGATTCGAGCGCGTAAGAAGTAATGTGACAAAGGGACGGTTCGAGGCCGCTGCCTTTGTATATGACGAAATAAGGAGAAAAATGTTGAAAATCTTATTTTTGGATGATTTTTATTATGCAAACGAAACTGCTGATGTTACGTTTTATCTTGATATCAATGGGATATCATTTCCAGATAGTCAATGGACAGATTTCGCAATTATTGTACTAAATTGGTGGATTTCCGCTATTCTTGAAATTCACCAAAAAGAGAATGCAGATTTTGTCCTGCATTTTATGGATGGTCCCTATTATGTTAATTGTTGTAAACATGGAAAAGATGTCCATATGAGCTGTATTGAAGATAAAAAGCATAAAACAACGATTTGCGAATGCGATATTGAATTTAACGAGTTAGTCCACGAATTGATTGATGTATCAACAAAAATTATCCAGACTGTAGAAAGGCATGATTTTGCAGAATTGAGAGAATTTGATGGTTTAAAGAAAGCATTAACGCTTCTTAAAATCTAACAAAAAAACAAGGGGACGATTCTTCCTGTCCCCTTGTCACTTTTTTAATTAAAACACCGATGGGCTAGACCTTTTTTGGTCGGCTCATCGGTGTTAAGGTTCAAGATTGCTTTCGTTGAACAGCGGGGAGTCAAAGAATTCGGAAATACTGATTTCCATACCCTGGCACAGCTCGTGAATAATGCGGAGCTTTACGGAATCGTAGGAGCAATTGATCACATTTCCGATTGTGGACTTCGGTACGCCGCTTTTCATATAGAGCTGGTATTGCGTCATGCCGTGTGCAGTCAGCAGCTCCTTCAGCCGCTGGCTGATCGCCTCGTTCAGCTTCATATCGCGCCTCCCGTTCCTGTTGCTGTACTGACATTATATGGATGAGAGGTAGATAATTAGTCCCTGTAACTGTACTAATGCAAGATTTTCTGTTATAATGTCTAACGGGAAGGTGAGAACTTGCTATGACAGTTACATTTTGCGGACATCGAGATACCGTAGATTCGCCAGCGCTTTGCGCATGGCTTAAAAAAGCAATCACGGAACAAATTGCGCACGGTGCAGATACATTTTTTCTCGGAGGCTATGGCTCTTTTGACAGAATTGCCGCCGCAGCCGTGTGGGAATTGAAAAAGGATCATCCCGGGATTAGGTCTATTCTTGTTTTGCCATATCCTGACAAAAATGTTGATACTGCAAAATATGACATGACAACTTATCCACCGCTTGAAAATGTTCCGCGAAGATTTGCAATTTTAAGGAGAAATCGCTGGATGGTTGACAATGCCAACGTGATAATCGCCGATGTCAGCCATGAATGGGGCGGTGCAGCGCAAACCTTAAAATATGCAATTGCAAAGGGAAAGGTAATCTTAAATTATTCCACTTGTCTCCCTCAGAATTTCTGAGGGAGATTCTGCATACTCCGGGGTACGAGCCAATATGCTGTACAAAGCACATGACAGGAGGAACCCCGGATGGCAAATACAAGCATTTATCAGGATATCGCGGCACGAACCGGCGGCAATATCTATCTTGGGGTGGTTGGCCCGGTGCGTACCGGGAAATCCACCTTTGTGAAGCGGTTCATGGAGCTTCTGGTGCTGCCCTCCATTGCCGATCCGTATCTCGCGGAGCGGGCAAGGGACGAGCTTCCCCAGAGCGGCAGCGGCAAGACCATCATGACCACGGAACCGAAATTCATCCCCGAGGAGGCCGTGACCATCGCCCCGGATGACAACGCCCGGATGCAGGTCAGGCTGATTGACTCGGTAGGCTACATGGTGGACGGCGCGGTGGGCGCTACAGAGGACGGCGTGCCCCGCATGATCACCACGCCATGGTTTGACCACGAAATTCCCATGACACAGGCGGCAGAGCTGGGCACAAAAAAGGTGATGGAGGATCATGCCACCATCGGCGTGGTCGTCACCACCGACGGCAGCATCACCGATATCCCCCGCGCAGACTATGTTGATGCCGAGCGGCGCTCCATTCAGGATATGCAGACCACGGGCAAGCCCTTCGTGGTGGTGATCAACTCCCAAGCGCCGCAGAGCGCCGAGGCGCAGGCACTGGCGGAGAAGCTCCGGCAGACCTACGGCGTGGGCGTCCTGTGCCTGAATTGCCTGCAAATGGACAAGGAGACGTTGGGGCAGCTCCTGCGTGATCTTCTTCTCGCCTTCCCGCTTACTGAGCTGCGCTTCTTCCTTCCCGGCTGGGTGCAGGCGCTTGGCGCAGAGCATCGGCTGAAGAAAACGCTCTATGACGCCATGCGCACGGCAGCCTCCGGCATCTCGGTCCTTCGGCAGGCAAATCAGGCTGCGGAAGCTCTCGGTGCACTGGAGCAGGTGACCTCATCCAATCTCGACGAAATCGACCTTGGCAGCGGCGCAGCCTCCATCCGGCTCAGCTTCCCGGAAGCACTCTTCTATCAGGCGCTGGGCGAGGCCTCCGGCTTCGAGATTGCCGACGATGCCCAGCTGATGGCACTTCTGCGCGAAATGGCGCAAATCAAGGAGGAATACGCCCGCCTTGCGCCCGCACTGGAAGCCGTCCGCGCCACAGGCTATGGCGTGGTCATGCCCGGAGAGGCGGAAATGCAGCTGGAAAAGCCGGAGCTTTTCCATCGCGGCGGCAGCTGCGGCATCCGCATCCGCGCTTCGGCACCCTCCATCCATATGCTGCGCTCAGACATCGTGGCAGAGATCAGCCCCATGGTGGGAGATGCCCAGCAATCGGAATCTCTGGCGCGGCAGATGCAGTCGGATTATGAAAACGACAGTGAAAAGCTCTGGGAGAGCAATATTTTCGGAAAATCTGTCAGCGAACTCATCCGCGACGGCTTCACCGCCAAGCTCAACCACCTGCCCGAGGACGCCCGCATGAAGCTGCGCAACGCCCTCACCCGCATCGTCAACGAAGGCGCAGGCGGCCTCATCTGCATTCTTTTCTGAGAGAACCTTTGCCCCATCATCCGCCCGGTGTTCACCGGCGGGGATGATGGGGCGCTTTTGCTGTTATGGTGCTTTTTTCGTTGCATTATTGTATTTCCTATGGTATACTAGCCTATATGTATCATTTTTGGGAAAGCTGGTTCAATTTATGACCGAACGTATTACCGCCGCCACGCTTGAAGAATTTGAGCGATTTAATCAGAGCCACCCCAAGGGGAATTTTGCGCAGAGCTCCTACTGGGCAAAGCAGAAGCCCATGTGGCATTGGGAAGCCGTTGCCTGCCGCGGTGAGGATGGCGCCATCAAGGGCACCCTGTCCATGCTCATCCGCAAGGCCGCCTCTCCCCTGCCCTATACCATCGTCTACGCCTGCCGCGGCCCTGTGTGCGATATCAACGATTATGACACCATTCGCGAACTCGTGGAAGCCGCGAAGGAAATTGCCAAAGAAAATCACGCCTATGTCCTCAAGATCGACCCGGACGTGCCCTCCTCTGAGACCGCATTTGCCGATTGCCTCCATATGCTCGGCTTCCAGAGCAAGGAGGGCGGTGCAACCTTTGAAGCCCTCCAGCCTCGCTATGTTTTCCGCCTGAACCTGCAGGGGAAAACCAATGAGGAGCTTCTGGCTTCCTTCCACCAGAAAACCCGCTACAATATCCGCCTTGCTGTGAGAAAGGGCGTTGAGGTTCGCGTCTGCGGCAAGGAAATGATTCCCGCTTTCTCCGAGCTGATGCTCGTGACCGGCGTGCGCGACGGCTTTGTTACCCGCCAGCCGGAATATTTCTCCGCCATGCTCGATAATCTCGGCGAGCACTGCCGCCTGTATATGGCCTTCCACGAAGGTCAGCCCATCGCCGGTACCCTTGCCATCTGGTACGGCGATAAGGTCTGGTATCTCTACGGCGCAAGCTCCAATGAGCACCGCAACCTGATGCCCAACTATCTTCTTCAGTGGGAAATGATCCAGTGGGCTACCGAAAAGGGCTGCCGGATGTACGATTTCCGCGGTGTCCCGGGTCTGGTTCCCGAGGATCATCCGCTCTACGGCCTTGTAAAATTCAAGCGCGGCTTCAACGGCGACTATACCGAATTCGTGGGCGAAATGGATATGATCCTCAAGCCCTTCATCAACCGCTGCGCGCAGATCGGCTTCGATACCCTCCGCTCGATCAGAATGCGCATCTATATGCTCAAGCATCGCGACAAGAAAACCGACCATGTAAAAAACGCCCCCGGCAACACAACGTCATCAACTTAATGATATTTCATGGCGGTCAGCCACCGTAGGGGGAAGCATTGCTCGCCCGCCAGCCCGAGGTAACCGACCTTTTATATGAATGCCGGATGGCACGGGCGAGCAATGCTCGCCCCTACGAAATCGACGGACAATAATCACCGCATTTGCAGGAGGTAAGAGCTGTGAAAGCATATGTTGTAGAAAAAGCGCTGCTGGCTGATAATCTGGAGAGGCTGAAGCAGCAGGCCGGAGATGTGCCCATCTGGGGCGTGCTCAAGGGCAATGGCTACGGACTGGGCTGCGTTCCCATGGCGCGGATGCTTGCCGCCCACGGGATCGAGCGCTTCTGCGTCACGGAGCTGAGGGAAGCGACCCTCCTGCGCGAAGCAGGCTTCACGGATGCACCCATCCTGATGCTGCGCCAGACCCAGGACCCCGAAGAGATCAACGCCATGCTCGATATGAACATCATCTTCACCGTGGGTTCCCTGCAAGCTGCCATGGTGCTCAACGGCATCGCCGCCGAGCGCGCCTGCATGGCAGAGGTGCATCTGAAAATCGACACCGGCATGGGACGCTACGGCTTCCTGCCCGAGCAGATCGATCAGGCTATCCGGGTCTATGAATACCAGAAAAATATCGTAGTCGGCGGCGTTTATACCCACTTCCACTCCGCCTTCTGCAACGACCACGCCACCCGGGAGCAGTATACCCGCTTCCAGCAGGTGGTGCACGAGATTCAGGACGCCGGATATGAAACCGGCATTGTCCATTGCTGCAACTCCTCGGCATTCGTGAAATTCCCGGAGATGTATTGCGGCGGCGTGCGCCTCGGCTCTGCTTTACTTGGCAGAGTGGTCGGCGCAAGCCGGCTGGGCCTCAAGAGTGTGGGCTATATGGAGGCCGATGTTGAGGAGATCCGCTGGCTCCCCGCAGGCAGCAGCACCGGCTACGGCGCCGCATGGAAGGCCAAGCGCCCCACGCAGATCGCCGTCATCGGCGTTGGCTGGTATCATGGCTTCGGCGTGGAAGCAGGCCACGACCTGTTCCGCGCTAGAGACTGCATCCGCGCCATGCTGAACAATTTCCGTATTCTCATCACAGGCAAAGCCCTCTATGTGAACATCGGCAGCCGGAAATGCAAGGTGCTGGGCAGAATCGGCATGGTGCACTGCGTCGTGGACATCACCGACACCGATATCAAGGTCGGCGACCACGCCATCCTGAACATCAACCCCCTCCACCAGCGCGGCATCAAAATCATTTACCGCTGACAGGAGATCAATATGAAGAAAATTTCCGGCTATTATCCCCTCTGGCGTGTTTTCGATCTGGAACGGCTGATGGATGGGGAGGAAGGCTTCCTGCTTGAAAAGCTGGGGCAGTTCTCCTGCACCTTCCGGGAAGACGAAACCGCCCGGGGCAATATCTTCCGCATCGGCGCCTGCCTGTGCCGCAAGGGCTCTGCGGATGAGGTTCGCTATGTGACCCAGTGGCAGAAAAAAGGCTGGGAGAAGTTCTACGCCACCGGCAGGCTCCTGTTCTTCCGCGCCCCGCAGGGCACGCCCCTGCCTGAGGATGACGGCCTGCCCGCCCTCCTGAAAAAAGAAATCCGCTGGCGCGAAAAGATACGCAATTTCATGCTGATCCTCGCCGCCCTGTGCCTGATCATCGGCTACCCCATGGAAGGCTTCACCGTCGTCCGCCTCGCTGCCCTTCCCCTGATCATCGCCCTCCCCCTGACCTGGGAAGCCTCCAAACTCCAAAAGGCCAGCGCACAATGTAAAAACCGAACATAAATTGATAGGGCAGGGAACGGCTCTATGTACTTGATTAAAAGTTTGATTTTTAATGGAATTTATGAAAATTCTATTAATTCTAGGCAGGAATAGTTCAAGGACAGAGAACCGTCCCCTGTCTTATGTTGATTATACAATTTCATATAATGGCAACTTATATAATAACTCCCAATCAACAAAAAAGCATAATAATAGTGTTCAGGCTAAATCTGTTTCTAATTACGGATCAGCGACAGCATCTCCGAACGGCCCAAAGCGGCCAAAGAATAATAGAAAGTTTAATGTCAAAAAAAATGAAAGTCCTCAGTGGAAAAAGCTTAAAAATGTTAAGAATTCAAAATTAAAAACTAGCGGGAAAGGCGCTAATCAGAGGTTCTATGAATGGGATTATACTCACAATGATATAGAAGTATATAATAATACAGGAAAACACATGGGCTCAATGGATCCAGTTACAGGAGAAATGTATAAACCCCCAAAAACAGGAAGATATATTAGAGTCCCCTAAAATGGAGGTAAACTATAAATGAAAAAAAATAGGCTTTTTCTGAAAAAAATATGTTGTGAATCAATGAGATACTATGCTTCCAATCATTGTCCAGTCCATAATTCGCCATTTGAATGTCCAGATTGGCTGGTGTTATATGACGAGAAACATAATGACTATGGAATAATAATTCACGATGGAGGTCATTCATTTGTGAAGATCCAATATTGCCCTTGGTGCGGAAGCGCGCTTAATAGGACAGGGGACGGTTCTCCGTCCTGAGTAAATTGGTTCGGAAATCTTTTGATTTGTTGAGTAAACCAACGTTAATCTTTGCAAAGAAGTTGAGGACAGAGAACCGTCCCCTTGTATGTGGTAATTCCGGTCATTGATGGTATTGCAACTATAGTATGACAGGTAAATCCACGTTTTGCAAGTCGGGAGTCACTTCATATTATTCCACCCTGTCCTACAGACCGATTCGGAACTGAAACTTCGCAAGTCAGTATTGATGTGTCCCAGCCGTGGTGTTCGGGACGACGCGGCACGAATCCAGTATAATATCCCGAATGTATTCGTTGAATAAAACTCGCATTTCAGGAGGCATAGTATGTCAACATCAATTGAAGTTCACAAGAAAAGTGTAAAGGAATTACTATCTGAGGGTAAGGACCATCAGTTTGTTATTCCAGAATATCAGAGACCTTATGCATGGGGCAATGATGAAATCCAGACGCTGTTTGATGATCTTTGGGAGTTTACTACGAATGGACAAGGCGGCTCAGAAAATAACGGCACCTATTTCCTCGGCACCGTTGTCGCTTATGAGAACGAAAATAAAGAACAAGAAATCATTGATGGCCAGCAGAGAATTACATCTTTATTTCTACTGCTGCGAGCAATATACACGATGCTTTCTAATGCGGATACCAAGACCAAAGAGGCCGAAAATTTTATCAAGCAAATCGAGCCCGCTATTTGGCGCACAAACAAATTAACCGGAGAAGTTGATTATACCAGCATTCTTCTTTCATCGCGGGTTATGAATAACGAGGGTAACGAAATCCTTAGAATGCTATTGGAAACCGGAAAAGTCGATGAGAAAGCTGAAGATAATTACTCTTTGAACTACGTTAAATTTCAGGAGCTTCTGGCCGGAGTTTCAAAGGATAATCCGTTGATGATTTATGAGTTCATCTACGTCATCCTGAATCAGGCCATTCTTCTCCCTATTACAGCGGATACACAGGACACTGCACTGACCATTTTCTCGACATTAAACGATAGAGGTCTTCAGCTTTCGGATGCAGATATTTTTAAGGCTAAGATTTACAATCACTTATCTGCTGATCAAAAGCCTGATTTCATTGAGGCGTGGAAAGACCTTGATGAAAAGGCAACAAATGCAGGTGAAAGCATCCAGCAGCTTTTCTACTATTACATGTTTTATCTTCGTGCTCTGGACAAAGATAATAAAACTACCACTCCGGGTGTTAGAAAATACTATTCAGCAAACAAATTTGAAAAGCTGTTTGCCGAGAACCTTATGAATAATCTTTCTGTTATCTTAACGGTATGGCGTGTTGTAAATAAGCACGAGCATTTTGAAGAAGAAGCTTGGACATCAAATATTGCCATCCTTCAGTCGTTAGACACGCTCAGTTCTTATCCAAACGAATTTTGGAAATACCCTGTGGTTATTTTCTATCTCTCGCACAGAAGTGAGGACGGATTTGAGGATAATTTTGATGCCTTCTTGAAGAAACTGCTTCTTGAATTACTCACAAAGTATTTAATCACGCCGACGATTAATGCTGTAAAATCAGATATTCTGAAGCTAAACGTTGAAATTATCGCATCTGCAAGGCCAAAGTTTGAGTTTAAGGAAATTGATGATAAGCAACTGGAAGGCAAAATTCGTATTCCTCATCGAAATGCTGTTCGTATGCTCCTTAAGATTCTTGCCTATGAAAAGCAGGATTCACTGTTGCCGGACAAGTGGGAAATTGAGCATATTCTCCCGCAGAAGTGGCAGGCTGCCTATTTCATGAACGATAACGAGGAAACAATAAAAGAGCGAATTGAACATATCGGAAACAAACTGCCGTTTGAAAAGAAATTAAACATTATTGCTGGAAACGGATACTTTGACAAGAAGAAAAACGAATATGCTGACTCAGCAATAGAAGTTACAAAGGAAATGTCAACCTTTGATTCGCACGACTGGAAACTTGATCAAATTTCGGAACGTGACATCAGGGTCTCAGATGCCATTATTGCAATTTTGAAAAAGTGGGATGGAGAATACAAAAAGGAGCCTATAACCCCTGCGTTAGAGCAGCCCACACCAGAACAGCTCGCCTTCTTAAAAGAAGCCAAGGAAAAAGGCTGGATTAAATAAAACAAAACCTCCAGCATAGACTGACAAAGCCTATCACCGGAGGAAAAGAAATCGGTTTCTTAAGATAATTTAATAAAATCTCATTCATTTCAACAAAAAAGTTCGAAGACGGAGAACTGTCCCCCTGTTTTACGTATTTTGAAAGGATGCAAAGAAAATGAAAAACTATGAAAAAATCCAGCTGGGAATATTCCCGACCCCTCTATATCGGCTTCCCAATATGAGCCGGACGCTTGGAACCAATGTGTGGATCAAGCGCGATGACATGACAGGCGTTGCACTTGGCGGAAACAAAGTCCGCAAGCTTGAGTATCTTCTTGCAGATGCGAAAAAGAATGGGTATGACCTCGTGATGACCACCGGACAGGCGCAGAGCAACCATGCGATGCTTACCGCAGCCTGCGCATCAAGGATCGGGATGGAGTGCATCCTTGTGCTCAAAAAGAGAGGCGTTACCGCCAGAAAAGGCAATCAAATTCTAAACCATCTGATGGATACCGATGTCAGGTTCATTGATACGGACAGCTATGCCGAAATATATGAAGAAATGGATCGTATCGGCGCGGAAAAAGGCAGAAGGGTTTACAAGATTCCCTGCGGCGGCTCCAATGCACTCGGTACGCTGGGCTATGTGGACTGCATAAAAGAAGTGGTGCAGTCCGGGCTGCACTTTGACTATGTTTCCGCCGCCTGTGGGTCGGGCGGAACCGCCGCAGGTATCGGGCTCGGCACCGCGCTGTATATGCCCGAGACCAAATTCATCTGCCCCATGGTCGATAACGACCCGTTTGATCAAATCGTTCCTGCCTTGATCAAAGAGGCCGCCGGACTTTTATGCGAAGAGATCGAGCTTCCGCATATTGACTATCTCGATATGTGCGGCGCAGGATATTCCATCCCGTCCGATGAGGGAAACGAAGCAATCTCCATGATGATGAAGCTGGAAGGCATCGTTCTTGATCCCTGCTATACGGGCAAAGCATTTGCCGGAATCATCAAAAAAGCACGCGAAGGCGCGTTCCGCCCGGATGACAATGTGCTCTTCATCCATACAGGAGGCGCAGGAGGCCTCTTTGCACAGGACTGGGAGTAACGCAGGGAACCATTGTGTGTCAGCTGATTCTTGCCGCCCTATGCCTGATCATCGGCTACCCGATGGAAGGCTTCACCGTAGTCCGCCTCGACCTCCTCATCGCCCGCCCCCTGACCTGGGAGGCCTCCAAGCTCCAAAAGGCTGCCGGGCAATGCGAAAAACGAACATAAAAAGTACCCGATGCAGCACCCTCCACAAGGAAGGCGCAGCATCGGGTCTATTGTATCTGAAATTTGAATTGCTTCTTGTAAGACGGGATAACCGATTCGGTTATCCCGTTTTTATTATTCTACAGCATTTTTTCGCGCACAGATCAAAGAATTCTGATGCCTGCTTTTTGACAGGCAGCCAGAGTTTCTTCATCCCACAGGCTTGCCTGCACCTCGCCGATGTGGCATGTGCCGATCATCAGCATGCACAGGCGGGACTGACCGATACCGCCGCCGATGGTCAGGGGCAATTCACCGTTGAGCAGCATCTTGTGGAAGGGCAATTCGCGGCGTTCATTGCAGTTGGCAACATCCAGCTGATACGTCAGGGACTTCTCGTCTACGCGGATGCCCATGGACGAAATTTCGAAGGCACTCTGCAGGACGTCGTTCCAGATCAGAATATCGCCATTCAGCGCCCAGTCATCATAGTCCGGTGCGCGGCCGTCATGGGGCTTGCCGGAGCCATTCAGGTTGCCGCCGATCTGCATCAGGAATACCGTGCGATGCTCCTTGCAGATCGCGTTCTCGCGCTCTTTGGGGGTCTTATCCGGCCAGCGATCCTCCAGCTCCTGCGTGGTCACAAAGTGAACATCACGTTCGATCCTGGTGTGCAGGCCGGGGAAGGCGATCTGCAAAGCTTCATTGGTTTCGCAGACAGCGCCAACGATCGAGCGAACCGTATATTTCAAATAGTCGATCGTACGATCTTCCGGAGCAATGACCTTTTCCCAGTCCCACTGATCGACATAGACCGAGTGGAGGTTATCTACCTCTTCATCGCGGCGGATCGCATTCATATCGGCAAACAGACCTTTTCCGACATTAAATTCATAACGCTTCAATGCCAGACGCTTCCATTTTGCCAGAGAATGAACCACCTGACCGGTGGCGCCGACATCGGGAATATCAAAAGCAACAGGGCGCTCAACACCATTAAGATTGTCATCCAAACCTGAATTTTCATCAACAAACAGCGGAGCGGAAACACGGCGCAAATTCAAGGCCTGCCCCAGATTCACCTGAAAATTGCTCTTGATGAACTCAATCGCACGCTGCATCTCATAGGTGGACAGCGGCGTTTTATAGCCGTCAGGAATGTAGACTTTGCTCATTTTGCAAGCACCTCTTTCGCATAAAAAATAATACGTCAATTATAGTAGCTTTTGCTGCGAAATGCAACAATAAGTTGCCCCATTTTTCATAAGGAGCCTAAAATAACAGAGCGAAAATCATTTGATCTCACTTCGGGCATATGCGCTCCTGCCCCGGCTATGGCTATGCGTTTATGCCACCAAGCGCGGGGGGACATCTTGATTCTCGAAAAAGATATATCGTTTTTCGATAAAAAATCATTGACAAACAGAATAAGCTGTGCTATGCTGTGCATAACGATCGGAAAGGATGATGCCATATGGATAAGAGTTGGAAGAACCCCGGGAGTTTGCTGCTCTCGCAGGGGTGTCTGGTGATTTTTGCGGTGCTGCTTCTGGCGGTGGATGTTTGCGGCTACTGGATCGTCAAGTGGTTCCTTGCGGTATCGCATGGGATGGACGGTCTGGGCGATGGGATTTTCCTGATGGTGTCCCTTTATCTTTGCAGCATTCCGACATGGATCGGGGTGGTTGCCCTGTGGAAGTGGCTGGCCTGCATTTCCAAAGGCGGCGTATTCTCTGAGACCACGGTGCGCTCTCTTCGCACGACGGCCTTCTGTGCCTTTGCGGTCTGCCTGATCACCTTTGCAGGCTCGTTCTACTATCGCCCCATGATTCTTCTTGCGCTCGCGGCAGGCTTTATCGGCGCCATCGTCCGCACGGTGATGTGTGCCTTTGAGAAGGCGCTCGCCATGCAGGATGAGCTGGACTTTACCGTGTAAGGGGTGCGCCATGGAGATTATTGTAAACCTCGATGTCATGATGGCCAAGCGGAAGATTTCTGCCGGTGATCTGGCTGAGCAAATCGGCATCACCCCCGCGAACCTGTCCATTCTGAAAAATAACAAGGCCAAAGCCATCCGCTTTTCCACGCTGATGGCCCTGTGCCACGCCCTGTCCTGCCAGCCCGGTGACCTGCTGGAATTCCGGGAGGACGGCAAGGAGGAAGGAGTACACAATGAACCCTGATAACGAAATGACGTATGCTGTTCCCCAGAATGCCTTTAGCGCAAGCGGCAGGGAAAAGCTATATGCCCTTCTGAGCTATTTCATCGCATTTTTCTATGTACGCTTCATTCTCAGCGATCTGTTTGAAATCAAGGCGCTGTCTGTTTTTGCGCTGGTGTTTGCCGCAGGCACTCTGCTGTTCCATCGGGAGCGGAAGGGCGGCTGGGAGAAGTGGGTCTGGCTGGGCTGCATGGCGGTTTGCCTGCTCTGCACGCTGCTTGGCAGGAGCCGCGCATGGGAGGGGCTGGAGATTCTGGCCGTCCACTGCTTTGCGATCTATCTCGTGCTGTGCTGTGCCGATGTGCTTCTGGAGGGGCGTACCGGGCATCTGCTTCCGATCGATGGGCTCTACGGTGCGGTCATCTACCCCTTCGGCAATTTCTTCCTGCGCATTCGGGTGATTTGCGCCGCGATTCGGGATTTGCCCAAGAAGGGAAAACGCCAATATCTCTGGGCGATTCCGGCAGTTCTGGTCGCGGTGTGGCTGTTCGTGCAGATCGCAACGCTCCTCTCCCGGTCGGACAGCATGTTCGGCAGCCTGACGGAAAAGTTTCTGGCGCGTTGGCCGGAGATCAAGCTTGGGGATGATTTCGTTTATTTCCTTCTCAGCCTGCCGGTAGGCGCTTACCTCTACGGTCTGGTCGTGGGAACCGGGCGGCAAAGCCCGGAAGCTGCCAGAGCAAAGGGCACAGCCTGCTGCCATGCGCTCAGTAAGCTGCGCAAGGTGCCGAATGCCGTATGGGTCGCCCTTCTGGCCGCCTTTGCCATCCTCTATGGCGTATTCTTCGCAGTGCAGGGGCGCTATCTGTTCGGTGCCTTCACAAGGACGCTCCCGGAGGATTTCACCGTTGCGGAATATGCGCGGCAGGGCTTCTTTGAGCTGCTCAAGGTCATGGCGCTCAACTTCCTGCTCCTCTGGATCGCCCTGCGCAGTGCCGGACAGAGCGGAAAAACCCATCTGCCCCTCAAGCTCATGGCAACCATCCTCCTGACCGAGGGTCTGCTCTTTGCCGTAGTCGCCGCCTCCAAGCTGGGGCTGTATATCGACTGCTTCGGCCTCACCCCCCTCCGCCTGCAAAGCGCCTGGCTCACCTGCGTCCTCTTCGCAGGCAGCTGCGCCGCCCTCTACGCTTTGTGGAGCGGCCGAAAAACCGTCCGCGAATGGGCCATCTTCAGCAGCGTAAGCTTCGCACTTCTGTGCCTGTATTGATTTGTCCTATAGATAAACGAATAGCCGCCATACCGATGTATCATTTACACGGTGGCGGCTATTTTATTTGAGTTCCTGCTCCAATTCACGGAATAAATCCGAGCAGAAGAAATCCTCTATCGTGATTCCGAGACCATCACACAGCTTCTTGATCGTAGAGATTGTGGTACTGTTGTTGCGTCCGCTGACGATATTATTTACCGTGGATTGCGTCACGCCGCTCATGCTGCTGAGCTTATTAACAGATATATCACGTTCACGGCAAAGCTCGATAATTCGTTCCCTTACAGCTTCTCCTATGTTGATGGATACCACCTCATTTCTTATATAAAATGATATCCAAAAGCACTTGAAAAGTTTAACCCTTTTGAGTTAAAATAACTCAAAAGGGTTGGTGATAAAAATGCAAAGAAAAAGCTGTTTTTTTATTGGGCACAGAGATGCTCCTGATTCACTCATGGCATTACTCCAAAAAACGGTTGAGCAGCACATTACAGAACATAATGTTGTAAATTTTATTGTAGGTTACTACGGGAATTTTGACCGATTGGCAGGTAAAGCAGTGGCAGAAGCAAAGAAGCGCTATCCCGAAGTTAAACTGACATTATTGTTGCCATATCACCCCGCTGAACGTCCGATTGAGACACCATCAGGTTTTGACGACACACTCTATCCTCCGGGGATGGAGCGCATACCCCGTAGACTTGCCATTATCCGGGCAAACTACTACATGATCGACCATGTAGATTTCCTGATTGCTTACGTCTGGCATCCTGCGAGTAACGCACAGAATTTTCTAATATATGCACAGAAAAGGGAATCGAAGGGGCTAATCGGGATGACAAATTTAGCCAGTCAATCGGAATAGCAGGAGACAGAACACAGGAGTCGATTCCGTATCCTTTCGGATGCGAAATCGACCCCTGTTATACTTTTTTTCAAGCCTCCTGCCCCAGTTGCCAGAAGGCGACAGCGGAGGCGGCGGCGACATTGAGAGAATCGACACCGTGGCGCATGGGGATGCGGACGGTGTAGTCGCAGTGGGTGATGGTGCTTTGGGCAAGGCCGTCGCCTTCGGCGCCGAGGACGATGGCGAGCTTTTCGGCCTGCTGCAAGACCGGGTCGCGCAGGGAGATGGAATCGCTGCACAGCGCCATGGCAGCGGTCTGGAAACCGAGTGCGCGGAGGGAGGACACATCCTCCAGCCAGCCCCATGCAATCTGGAACACCGTGCCCATGCTGACGCGCACGGCGCGGCGGTTCAGGGGGTCACAGCAGGTTTTGGTGAGCAGAACGCCCTCCATGCCCAGCGCGGCGGCAGAGCGGAAGATGGCACCGATGTTGGTAGCGTCCACAACACCCTCCAGCACCGCAATGCGCCGGGTATTTTGGCAAAGCTCTTCCGGTGTTTTCGGTTTCGGGCGGTGCATGGCGCAGAGAATGCCGCGGGTCAGTGCGTAGCCGGTGAGCTGCTGCAAAATTTCGCGCTCGCCGGTATAAACCTTCGCCTCCGGGCAGCGCTCGATCAGCGCCTTCCCCTGCCCCTCCAGATGCCGCTTCTCCATGAGAAGGGCAATCGGCTGGCAGCCGGCATCCAGCGCGGTGCCGATGACCTTGGGGCTTTCGGCGATAAATACGCCCTTTTCCGGCTCCAGACGGTTGCGAAGCTGCGCTTCGGTCAGCCGGGTAAACAGCTCCAGCTCCGGGGCTTGGAGATCGGTAATTTCAACAGGTATCATAAAATATCCTCTTTTCACCAGCTTCATCCCCCGCTGACAGCCAAAGGCTCCACCTGAAAGGCAATGTCATCAACTTAAGACAGGGGTTTAAGATCGTCCTAATCTCATAAAAAATTACACGACCCGCCGTAGGGGCGAACCGCGTTCGCCCGCCTGCCGATTCAACCGACATTTGATGAAACTGCAAGCCGGAGCGGGCGAACACAGTTCGCCCCTACGGGGGTGCCTGCCAGCTGCCGCAAAGCAAAATCATGCGGTTTCAGCACACTTTTGGCGTGTGAATCCCCTCAGTCGCCTACGGCGACAGCTCCCCTTATAAATAAGGGGAGCCTTTTTCTTTATGGAAAGGTTATCGGCAGGAAGGCGGCGGCTACGGTCAGGAGCAGTGCCGGGAGCAGATTGGCTACCCGGATTTTTTTGCCGAATACCAGATTCATGCCCACGCAGAAAATCAGGATCGAGCCGACAAGGGAGAGATTGTTCAGCGCCGCCTCCGTCATGACCGGGCGAATGAGCTGCGCAAGCAGCGTGATCGTGCCCTCGAGCACCAAAACAGGGATGGCAGAGAAGGCACAGCCCTTGCCCATGGAGCAGGTCATCACCATGATGATGATAAAGTCCAGAATCGCCTTGGTGATCAGGATAGAGGGGTCGCCGAAAATGCCGTCCTGAATCGAGCCGACAATGGCCATCGCGCCGATGCTCACGGTCAGAGAAGCCGTGACAAAGGCATTCACAAAGCCCCGGTCGCCGGTGCTTCCGGTCTTGCGCTTGAGCCATTCGCCGAAGCGCTCAAACAGGTCTTCAATATTGATGGCCTCGCCGATGAGCGCGCCGAAGGTCAGGCTCAGCACCACCAGAAGCGTCTGCCCGGAGGAAAGCGCCCCATTTTCAACAGAGAGCATTTTTTCCATAACCCCGGCGATGGCAATGAACATGACGCTCACGCCGCTGGTCATCATCAGAGTCTGCTGATGGCGCTCCTTCAGCCAGCGGCCAAAGAATTTTCCGCACACGCCGCCCACAACAATGGCGGCGGTATTGATGATGGTTCCAAGTCCGATCATGGCAATTCCTCGTTTTTCGCTCCGCTCAGTTGGTGAACAGCAGCTCGCAATAGGTGGGATAGGGCCAGAATTCGCTGGCAGTCAGGTTTTCCAGCTGGTCGGCAATCGCGCGAAGGCTGTTCATGCGGCAGAATACCGCATCGTGGTAGTAGCGCAGGGTCTCCTCCCCGGTCTGGGTGGGAGCAAGCTCCACGGCGCTCTTGAGCGCGGCAGCCTCCTGCAAAAGCTGGTCATTGAGATGGGAGATGGATTCTGCCAGTGCCTGCTCTACCCGGCAGCTGATGCCGGGAATTGCCTGCTGCTTATGCAGAATGGTCTGGCAGAGCTTGTCTGTATAGCGGGAGGCGGCATTGAGGAGCTGATGCTGCACCATATCAATCATGGTCAGGGCTTCAATGCGGATGATATGGCAGTAATGCTCCATCTGGATCTCGTTTCTCGCCGCCATTTCCTGCCGGGTAAACACGCCGTGGCTGGTCATCAGCTGCACATTTTTGGGCATCATGTAGGTGGGCAGGGCATCAGCGGTGGAGGGGAGATTGGGAAGTCCGCGGCGTGCGGCCTCCTCGACCCAGCTGCTGTCGTAGCCGTTGCCGTTGAAAATCACGCGGCGGTGCTCGCTGAAGGTCTTGCGGATAAGCTCATGCAGATCTTCCGGGAAATTCTCACTGCCCTCGAGCGCCTGCGCAAACTGGGAAAGCTCCTCGGCCATAATGGTGTTGAGCACGGTGTTGGAGTCGGAAATGGACTGGCTGGAGCCAACCATACGGAATTCAAATTTATTGCCGGTGAACGCCAGCGGAGAGGTGCGGTTGCGGTCGGTGGTATCCTGCGGGATATGGGGCAGGATATCCACGCCGATGCGCATCTGCTTTTTCTTCAGGTCGATATAGTCATTATCCGTGCCGCCCACGATGGCATCGATCACAGCATCCAGCTCTGCGCCAAGGTAAATGGATACAATGGCAGGAGGCGCTTCGTTGCCGCCCAGACGGTGGTCATTGCCTGCGCAGGCTACGGTGCAGCGCAGAATCTCGGGATAATCGTCCACGCCCTTGATGAAGGCGGCAAGGAACAGCAGGAACTGCGCATTCTGGCTGGGCGTTTTGCCGGGGGCAAAGAGGTTCTTTCCGCCGTCGGTGGCAAGCGACCAGTTATCATGCTTGCCGGAGCCGTTGACACCGGCAAAGGGCTTTTCATGGAGCACGCACACGAAGCCATGGCGGTCAGCGACCTTCTTAAGAATCTCCATGGCAAGCTGGTTGTGGTCGCTGGCGGTGTTGACATCGTTGTAGATGGGCGCCATTTCGTGCTGCGCGGGGGCAGCCTCGTTGTGCTTGGTCTTGGCAAGAATGCCAAGGCGCCAAAGCTCCTCATCCAGTTCCTTCATAAAAGCAGCAACACGGGGCTTGATGACGCCGAAATAATGGTCGTCAAGCTCCTGCCCCTTGGGAGGCTTGGCGCCGAACAGCGTCCTGCCGCAAAGGCGCAGATCCTCACGCTGCAGGAAGGTCTCCTTATCAATCAGGAAATACTCCTGCTCCGGGCCGACCTGCGGGGTGACGCTCTGGGTTTCCTCATCGCCGAACAGGCGGAGAATGCGCACCGCCTGCTTGCTGACCTCCTCCGCACTACGGAGCAGGGGCGTTTTCTGGTCGAGCGATTCGCCGGAATAGGAGCAGAATACCGTGGGCACGCACAGGCTGCCATCCTTCAGGAAAGCAAAGCTGGTGGGGTCCCATGCCGTATAGCCTCTGGCCTCAAAGGTGGCGCGAAGGCCGCCCGAGGGGAAGGACGAGGCATCCGGCTCACCGCTGACCAGCTCCTTGCCGGAGAAGTCCATGATGATCTTGCCGGGGCCTGCGGGGGTGATGAAGCTATCGTGCTTTTCGGCGGTATAGCCGGTCATCGGCTGGAACCAGTGGGTATAGTGGGTAGCGCCGCGCTCCAGCGCCCAATTCTTCATACCTTCGGCAATGACATTGGCAAGCCCAAGGTCGAGCGCCTTGCCGTTTTTCAGGCAATCGCGCCATGCCGCTACCGCATCGGCGCTGAGATAGCGCTCCATCGCATCTTCATTAAATACATTGATACCAAATAAATTGGGAATACGTTCTTTTTCCATTTATAATACTCCTTGTCGCTTCCCTCACTTGCATCGTCATCTAAGGGTTCTCCCGGAAGGCAATGTCATCAACCCGCGTCGGAAATTGATGACATTGCCATGGGCTCGCAATATACGCTATGACCCACCGTAGGGGCGAGCATCGCTCGCCCGCGATCCGATTCAACCGACATCTTATTTTGATGCAGGATGGAACGGGCGAGCAATGCTCGCCCCTACGGTGGGTGCCTGCCATTGAACAGGAACACCTTGCCCTTAAATTGATGACATTGCCCCGGAAGGGGAAGCCTTTCTTGGTTTTACAGCTTTGAGAAGACCTCACCCAGACTGTCATGGATGCAGAGGCTTGCACTGCTGTCATAGGGGGTGGGGTCGCGGTTGATGAGGACAAGACGGCTGCCGCGATAGTAGCCGAGGAAGCCTGCCGCGGGATAGACCGTAAGGCTGGTGCCGCCGACAATGAGCAGGTCGGCCTTGGAAATCGCCTGCACCGCGCCGCGGATCACATCCTCATCGAGAGATTCCTCATACAGCACCACATCGGGCTTCACAATGCCGCCGCAGCTGCATTTGGGGATGCCGTCCGCATTTTTGACAAATTCCGCATCATAGAACTTTCCGCAGCGCACACAGTAATTGCGCAGGACGCTGCCGTGGAGCTCATAGACGCATTTGCTGCCCGCCTTCTGGTGCAGGCCGTCAATATTCTGCGTGACGACTGCCGAAAGCCTGCCCTCCTGCTCCCAGCGGGCAAGAACCTTATGGGTGATGTTCGGCTCAAAGCCGAGGGGCAGCATTTTTTCGCGGTAGAAGCGGAAGAAATAGTCTGTTTTTTTCTCATAAAAGGTATGCGAAATAATGGTTTCCGGGGGATAGTCGAATTTCTGGTGATATAAGCCGTCCACACTGCGGAAATCCGGGATGCCGGACTCGGTGGATACGCCCGCGCCGCCGAAGAAAACGATGCGGCCTGCCTCATTTACCCATTTTTTTAAGGTTTCGATCTCGGAACTCATGATCCTCAGCCTCCAGCTCGGCAATAAATTTTTTCTCTGCCCTCGTCTTCGACGGCAGGACAACCGATTGAAACAGATCAGGGCGGCGATGAAAGGTGCGCAGGATGGACTGCTTTCTGCGCCAGCGGTCTACCTTGCCGTGGTCACCGGAAAGAAGGACCTCCGGTGCATCCAGCCCATGCCATTGCGCGGGGCGCGAATACTGGGGATATTCCAGAAGGCCTGCCCAGTGGCTCTCATCCTCAAAGCAGCTCGCATCGGACAGCACCCCCGGCACCATGCGGCAGATGCAGTCCGCCACCACCATGGCCGGAAGCTCCCCGCCGGTGAGGACATAATCGCCGATGGATATCTCCTCATCCACGCACTCGTCAATAAAGCGCTGGTCAATGCCCTCATAGTGGCCGCAGACCAGAATGATGTTCTCATAATCCTTTAGCAGCTGTCTGGCCTTGCCCTGCGTGAAAACCGTGCCGCAGGGGGACATATAGATGGTGTGCACCGGTGCGCCGACCTCATCGCAGATGGCCTGCCAGCAGCGATAGAGCGGGTCTGCCTGCATGATAGCGCCGTGACCGCCGCCGTAGGTGTAGTCATCCACCTGATTCTGCCGGTTGGCAGTATAATCCCGAATCTGGTGCGCCTCAATGCGGATGATGTCCCGCTCCTGTGCGCGGCCCAGAATGGATTCATTCATCATATCCCCGACTGTATCGGGGAACAGGGTCATAATATCAATTCGCATCCGTCCGCATCCCTTCGATCAGGTGGACATCAATGCGTCCCGCTTCAAAATCCGGCTCCTCGACAAATTCCCGCACCACGGGAATCATGTATTCATACTTTCCCCGCACCACATACACATCGTTGCCGGGCATGGGCAGCACATCCTTGATGACGCCGATTTTCACGCCGTCGGAGAAAACCTGAAGCCCGATGAGGTCGGCGATAAAATGCACACCCTCCTCCAGCTCCACATCTTCGCGGTCAATGCTGACGACCTTATGCACAAGCCGCGCAGCATCCTCCACGGTATCTACGCCTTTGAGCTTTAAGAGCACGCAGGTTTTCTGCACGCGGCTTCGCTCCACATCATAGAAGCGGTCATTGAGCCAGAGGCGTTCAAATTCCAGAATAAACTCCGGCGCATCCGCCCAGGGCATCAGCTTTACCTCGCCATGAATTCCGTGGGTGGCGACGATCTCACCGGTTTCGAGCAGCTGTTCCATAGGAACCTCCAAAAGAATAAGTCATTATGCTATATT
The DNA here is from genome assembly GCA_045628065.1 of Faecousia sp. Taxonomy (GTDB): domain Bacteria; phylum Bacillota; class Clostridia; order Oscillospirales; family Oscillospiraceae; genus SVMC01. The sequence goes on along the minus strand of JAZQOW010000013.1, from coordinate 7,107 downwards.
GTAGCGCGAAATTGGAAAAAAAACAAGCACGGCAGGATATTTCGTATCCTGCCGCGGAAAAATTATTTAAGTAACAGCTTCGCCTGCGTTTCATCCAGCACGGTAATGCCGTTGCTCTCCAGAAGCTCGGCGGTGGTGCCAGAGCGCTCAATGAGGGTGTGGGTAAAGGTGCCGTCGTAGATGTGACCCGAGCCGCAGGAGGGACTTCTGGACTTGAGTATGGCATACTTGCAGCCGAACAGACGTGCAAGCCGCAGGGCTTCGCGCGCGCCGCGCTCATACTGCACAGTGATGTCCTCGCCATCGATATTGACGACGCGGTCTCCCAGGCGCTCTGCCGGGAGGCGGGGGGTCGTAAGGCCGCCGAGCTGCTCAGGGCAGATGGGAATCAGATGGCAGCGCTCCTTCAGAGGGACAAGCTCTTCAATGGGGCCGTTGTTGCTGCCATCATAGCGGCAGCAGTAGCCCAGCAGGCAGGCACTGATCAGAACATTCATGGCAACTCCTTTCCCGCCGGGTCAGGCTTCAATGATGTACTGAGAGACGGCTTCGCGGAAGGAATCCCGCTGCTCCTGGGTGCCGCTGACGGTCACCTGCAAGGGATCGGCAAAATCCAGATTGAAGACGCTCATGTAGGCCTTGCCGTTGGCGGTCGTGGAACCGCTTGCCAGCTCGACCGCGCAGGGATGCAGGGTGGCAATTCTGATAAACTGGTTGATTTCATCGACGGATGAGAGGCGAATCATAAAATCATTCATAACAAATCCTCCGGGATGACTATACAAGTGTGCAATAGTTCTGTATAATATGGATGAGGCGGCCAATTGACATTTTCCATAGAACGATGCCATTAATTTTGTATATATTATATAACACCTGCGTAGTGTGTTCAATTGATAAAGCCTCTAATTTTCGTATTTTTTTATTGAAATGTTTTTGGTGGTAATGACATGAAGATTGCATTTTATACTCTCGGATGTAAGGTAAATCAGTATGAAACCCAGGCAATGGAGCGTCTTTTGGAACAAATGGGGCATACAATCGGCAGCTTTGACGAGACCTGCGACGCCTACATCATTAATACCTGCACCGTCACCGCTGTTGCGGACAAGAAAAACCGGAATCTCATCCGCCGCTGCCGCAGAAGCAATCCCGATGCCATCATCGGCGTGTGCGGCTGCTACAGCCAGATCGACCCGGCTGCCGTGCGCGAGCTGGGCGTGGATGTCATCTCGGGCAGCGGTGACCGTTCGGCCTTTGTGCAGGCAGTGCTTGAAGCATTGCACACCCGGGAAAAGCATGAGACGGTCGATCAGGCGCTCAAGCGCCGGGACTTTGAGCGTCTGCCCTCGGGCGGCCTTTCCTCCAGAACCCGCGCCATGCTCAAGGTGCAGGACGGCTGCTCCAACTTCTGCTCCTATTGCATCATCCCCTACGCACGCGGCCCGGTGCGCTCCCTGCCGCAGGACGAAGCGGTAGCGCAGGCACAGGCGCTGTGCGAAAAGGGCTATCGTGAGATCGTGGTCACCGGGATCGAAATTGCCTCCTGGGGGCATGATCTGCCCGGAAAGCCTCCCCTCACCGCCCTTCTGGAGGCGCTGTGCAGCACGATCCCCGTGCGCATCCGTCTGGGTTCTCTGGAGCCGCGTGTGGTGGACAGGGAATTCTGTGAGCGTCTGGCGCATTACAGTCAGCTTTGTCCGCATTTCCATCTGTCGCTCCAATCCGGCAGCGACACGGTCCTCAAGCGGATGAACCGCAAATACGATTCTGCCCGGTATCTGGAAAGCGTCCGCCTGCTGCGGGAGTATTTCCCCGGCTGTGCCATCACCACCGATCTGATCGTCGGCTTCCCCGGAGAAACTGCGGAGGAATTTGAGGAAAGCCTGCGCTTTGTGGAGACCTGTGCCCTGTCGCAGGTGCACGTATTCCCCTATTCCCGCCGCCCCGGCACACCGGCTGACCGTATGCCAAATCAAATCTCCCGGCAGGAAAAGGAAGCACGCAGCGCGCTTGCCATTCAGAGAACCGACGCTCTCTCCCGCGCCTACCGCGAATCCCTGATCGGCACGGTACAAACCGTCCTCTTTGAGCAGCCCGAGGGTGACTTTTTCACCGGCCACGCGCCCAATTATGTTAAGATCTATGCCGAAGGGACGCAATTACATAATGAACTGCGCAGCGTCCGTCTGGAAGCACTGACGGAGGACGGCATGCGGGGTACCATTATTTAACATATATTACGAGTTTTAATAGAAAGGGAGCCTATGACACGTCAAAAGAGAGCGGAGTTACTGCTGCTTCTGGTCGCCTCCTTCTGGGACATCTCCTACTATCTTACGGAGCTATGCCTTGCCGATATGGAGCCGATGACCCTGAATGCGTTTCGGTTTTTGTCCGCATTTGCGGTGCTGGCACCGGTTTTTCACCGGAATCTTCTGAGGCTGAATCGGGTCACTGTCAGGTATGCCCTTCTCATCGGGCTGGCGCTTACGGCGACCTATGTGCTCTATGGCTACGGGCTGACCCGCACCTCGCTGTCCAATGCCGCATTTATCTGCGCACTGCCGGTGCTGACGACACCTGTGATGGGACTGCTGCTCTATAAAAAACGCCCCGAGCAAAAATTCTGGCTGTGCCTTGTCCTGTGTGTCATCGGGCTGGCATTGCTGACGCTCGACGAGAAAATGAAGCCCGCTTCCGGGGATCTGATCTGCCTGTGCGTGCCGATTTTCTACTCGATGGATCTGCTGCTGACAGAGCAGGCCGTTCAGCGCCCGGAGGTCGATCCCTTGGGGATGGGTGTGCTGGAATTGGGGATTGTGGGCGTGATCACGCTTGCCATGTCCTTCCTATGGGAGACGCCCCACCTGCCGACCAGCCCCACCGTCTGGTGTGCCGCCCTGATCCTTGGCCTTTTATGCAGCGGCGCCGCCTTCATCATTCAGTCAGTGGAGCAGAAATATACCTCCGCCAACCATGTCGGCCTGATTTTCACATTGGAGCCGGTCGTTGCCTCCATTGCCGCCTTCTTTCTGGCGCATGAGATTCTCCGCCCCCGCTGCTATATCGGCATGGGGCTGATGCTCCTGAGCCTTCTCCTGATGGAGCTGGGGCAGGAACAAGAAAATACAAAACGGGCAGCCGATCATTAATCAGCTGCCCGAATTCTTTATATATCTCAGTTGATGGAGGTCTCATTCAGGAATGCGGCTTCATCTCCCGCAAAAACGAGCGTCCCATCGGATTTCAGGCCGATGGTGTGGCTGTAGCGGCCATTGATTTCCACAATATCCGTCCAGTCGCCCACCTTCAGCTCGCCGCAGTAATCCTTGCCGGTTGTGACCACAGTGCCATCCGCCTTCAGGCCGATGGTGTGCTGCCGTCCGGCGCAGACCTGAACAATATCTGTCCAGCCGCTGACATCGCATTGGCCGCAATCATTTTTGCCTGTGGCAACCACGGTACCGTCGGCACGCAGACCCACAGCATGATCCCAGCCCGCGGAAATATGGGTGATGTTTTCCCAGCCGGAAACATCATAGGGATTGTTCTCATAGGGGAAATAGCAGTACACCGTGCCATTGCGGCGCAGGCCAAGCAGGCAGTCGCCCATAGAGATTTCAAGGAAGCCGGTGCGCTCGGTAAGAGAGCCGGAGGTTAAGCTGCCGGCAAGCAGGATCGTGCCGTCGTTTTGCAGCGCGGCAAGATCAAAAATGCCTGCGGAAACCTGTGCAACATTTTTCCAGTCTGCGACCGCATCCATGCCTGCATCGGACCACCAGGCCTCATCCTCTCTGCCGCCGCACCATACCACGGTGCCATCATCCTTCAGGCCGATCATGGCTTCACTGTAGAGGGAAAGATCAACGATATGCTCCCAGCTCTTCCAATCCTCATTGGCAGCGCCGACATCCTCAGAGATCGTATCCCAGTTGGATACGACTGTGCCGTCAGCCTTCAGGGCAGCAGATACATAAGCGCCTGCGCAGATACGGCTCCTGGGCGCCGTAACAGCGAAATCCGCCGGGATCGGCCCAAGATCAACAACCGCGGGCGTTGTCACAGTTTCTTCCTCAGCCTCTGCTTCTGCCTCAGGCTCCGGTTCGGGTTCCACCGTCTGCTCCGGTTCCGGGTCTTCTTCTACAGTGATATCGGGAAGGTCATATGCGGGCTCCATCTGCTGTGTTTCCGGTTCCGCCTTACCGCAGCCGGAGAGGAGCAGCAGGAATGCCAGCAGCAGAGCGATCATTTTTTTCATAGCAATCTGCCTCCATTGCAAAACCCGGGTCTGCAGGGCAGACCCGGGATATGCCGATTATGGGTGAATCAGGCCTTGCCTGCGCAGCCCAGAACGTCAACGAGCTTATGCATAACAAGCTCCTTGATGTTAGCACGAGCGGGCTTCAGGTACTGGCGGGGGTCAAAGTGAGAGGGATTCTCCGCCATATACTGACGGATGGTGCCGGTCATGGCAAGACGCAGATCGGAGTCGATGTTGATCTTGCAGACAGCGCTGCGGGCAGCTTCACGCAGCTGCTCTTCGGGGATACCGACAGCATCGGGCATAGCGCCGCCGTTGGCATTGATCATCTTGACATAGTTCTGGGGCACGGAGGAAGAGCCGTGGAGAACAATGGGGAAGCCGGGCAGGAGCTTTTCGCATTCATGCAGAACGTCGAAGCGGAGGGGAGGGGGAACCAGGATGCCCTGCTCATTGCGAGTGCACTGATCAGCAGTGAACTTGTATGCGCCGTGGGAAGTGCCAATGGCGATAGCCAGGGAGTCGCAGCCGGTCTTGGCAACGAATTCTTCGACTTCTTCGGGACGGGTGTAGGAGGAATCCTCAGCAGCGACCTTAACGTCGTCTTCTACGCCGGCCAGAGTGCCGAGCTCAGCTTCGACGACAACACCGTGATCGTGAGCATACTCAACGACCTTGCGGGTGATCTCGATGTTTTCTTCAAAGGGCTTGGAGGAAGCGTCGATCATAACGGAGGTGAAGCCGCCGTCGATGCAGGACTTGCAGGTCTCAAAATCGGGGCCATGATCCAGATGGAGAGCAATGGGGATTTCGGGATTTTCGATCACAGCAGCCTCAACGAGCTTGATGAGGTAGGTGTGGTTGGCATAGGCGCGGGCGCCCTTGGAAACCTGAAGAATTACAGGAGCCTTAGCTTCTGCGCAGGCCTCGGTAATGCCCTGAACGATTTCCATATTGTTGACGTTGAAAGCGCCGATGGCATAGCCGCCGTCGTAGGCCTTCTTGAACATCTCGGTGGTGGTGACAAGTGCCATAATGTTTTTTCTCCTTCATGAAATTGAAATTTCTGGATGGATCGTCAACCGAAACCGTTGCGCCCCGGCCCGTCCACCGTTTTCCGAGGCATATTATAACAATTTACCGAAAGAATTGCAATCCCATACGCTGTTTTTCTACGGTTAAAACGAGAAACATCCATTGAAACATAGGGAAAATTGTGCTATATTGATGGTAAAGAATTAATTATTAATGGAGGAACCAATTATGTCTAATCAGCCCCTCGTCGGCAGCTGCATTATCGGCCAGTCCGGCGGCCCTTCCGCCGTCATCAATGCCAGTGCTTACGGCGTCATTAAGACCGCACTGGAGAGCGAATTCATCACCACCGTTTACGGTGCCAACCACGGTATCCGCGGCGTTCTGGATGACCGTCTGATGATCATGGATCAGGAAGACCCCGAAGAGCTCGCCCGTATGCTCTATACGCCTTCCTCTCTGCTCGGCTCCTGCCGCTACAAGATTGCCGATCCCGATGCCGATGACACCGATTTCCAGCGCATCCTTGAGATCTTCAAGAAGTACAATGTCCGTTACTTCTTCTATAACGGCGGCAACGACTCCATGGACACCTGCAACAAGATCAGCAAGTTCATGTCCAAGGTCGGCTATGAGTGCCGTGTGTTCGGCGTGCCCAAGACCATCGACAACGACCTGTTCGGCACCGACCACTGCCCCGGCTTCGCTTCCGCTGCCAAGTATATCGCCACTTCCTTCATGGAAGTCAGCCGCGACTGCAAGGTTTATGATACCGGCATGATCACCATCATCGAATGCATGGGCCGCCACGCAGGCTGGCTCACCGCAGCAGCAGGTCTGGCCAGCCTCTCCGGCGACGGCCCCGACTTCATCTACCTGCCTGAGGTGGACTTCGATATGGACGCCTTCATCAAGGACGTCTCCGAGTGCTATGCCAAGAAGAAGAACTGCATCGTTGCTGTTTCCGAGGGTGTCCACTATGCCGACGGCAGCTTCGTTTCCGAAGCTAAGACCTCCGGCACCGATGGCTTCGGTCATGCCCAGCTGGGCGGCCTGGCTGCTCGTCTGGCCACTGTCCTCAAGGCTGCTACCGGCGCCAAGGTTCGCGGCATTGAGCTGAGCCTTCTGCAGCGCTGCGCTGCTCACGTTGCCTCCGGCACCGACATCGAAGAATCCTTCAACTCCGGCAAGATCGCTGTTGAGTCCGCTCTGGCAGGTCTCACCGACAAGATGGTCGGCTTCCAGTGCGACCGCGGCCCCGACGGCTACAAGTGCAACTACGTTCTGTTCGATCTGGCCAATGTTGCCAACTTCGAGAAGAAGGTTCCCGTGGAATGGATCAACGAAACCAAGAACGGCGTTACCCAGGACTTCATCGACTACTGCCTGCCTCTCATCGGCGGCGAAACCTCTATGGTCAAGGAAAACGGCCTGCCCAGATTCGCTACCCTCAAGAAGGTTTTTGCTGAATAATTCAGTTATTAATGGCTTCCTCTCATCCGAGAGGAAGCCATTTTTTGTTTGTTCGGCAGGATTTTGGTCGTGATTTTCGAAAAAACTGTCGTTTCTTCGAATTATTTGTTGACATTAGTCCGCATATTTGATAGACTTTACCCGGTTCTTCGGAACTGGGTGCTGCCATAACGGTAGGCGGTTGATTCCCCTCCTTCGCAGAGGGTGAACTTCTTGCCCTCTGCCCGAATCGGGAAGGGGGTGGTCAGATGTCACTCACAGAAACTTTTCAGTTCTGTTTGGTACTTATTGGCCTTGCCGGTCTGATCATTCAGATTACAAAAAAGAAGTAACCG
>JAZQOW010000012.1:0-23994 GCA_045628065.1 Faecousia sp. | reverse complement strand
CTCTATTATATTATAAACGACAATTTAGCATCGTATCATTGTCTTTCATTCATAAATCAAGAGCGGACCGCGGTCCGCTCAGCGTGTCAAAAAAGTCTTTTTGACACGCTGAGACATTTTCCAAACTTTGAATAAAAGTTTGGAAAATGGTTTGATTGAACGCGAAGTGGGCTTTTTGCCCCCTTCACTCTTCCCCCGCTGCTCAGTCACGGAGGTACATAGCATAATTTTTCGACAGTCTGCGGCCTCCGCTTAATACCATCGGAGGCCGCTTTTTCTATATTATCTGTGCTTGCCCTCAAAGAACAGGGCGAGCGTTCCGGGGCCGGAATGGGAACCAATGGCCGGGCCGATATAGGTAATCAGCTCTGCCTTATGTCCAAACTTCTGCTCCAGCAGATTTTCGAGCAGGAGTGCATCCTCATAGCAGTCGCCATGAGAGATAAAATAGGGGCCATCTTCCGGGGCTTTTGCCAGCTCCTCATACCTCTCAAAAAGCGTTTGGATTGCTTTCTTGCGCCCACGGGTCTTTGATACAGAAACGATCTTGCCCTCGTCATCCAAATGCAAAATCGGCTTGACATTCAGAACACCTGCAACCATTGCAGCCGTTGCCCCGATTCTGCCGCCCCGCTTCAGATATTGCAGATCATCTACCGTAAACCAGTGGCAGATGGACGGTATTTTATCCTCCAGCCCGGAGGTCACTTCTTCCAAAGAAGCTCCTGCATCGCGCATTTGAACCGCAAAATAGAGCAGGAGGCCATGCCCTGCTGACGCGCCAAGCGAATCAATCACCGTGATTTTCTGATTCGGGTATTGCTCAGACAGTTCCTTTGCCGTAATCTTCGCCGAATTCACCGTGGTACTGAGTGCAGAGGAAAAGCCGACATAAAGAATATCGTGCCCTTGCCGCAATACCTCCTCAAAGGCTTTCTCATATGCAACAGGATTGACCGCAGCGGTTCGAAACACGACCCCGCTCCGCATCATCTCATAAAACTGAGAAACCGGAATATCCCGGTTGGTATAGAACTCCGGCTCATCGCCCTTTGTGAAGGTAATATCAACGCTCTTAACATTCCACTGATCGAGAAGTTCAGGCCGGACATCACAGGCAGAGTCCGTCATGATTACATATTGATTCATAGTCGCTCCTTTTTCTGCTCATCTACAGGAATTCATATGCAGTTTTAAGTCCGATACACCGCTTTGGGCAGTGTATCGGACTTTTTTAATTAAAACTTGGGAAGATTGTTAAAGCTTGCCTCGAGTTCCGCATCCGTCGGAACATAATCGTCCATCTTGCCTTCATGGAAGCGTTCATAAGCCACCAGATCAAAGTAACCGGTGCCGGTCAGGCCGAAGACAATGGTCTTTTCCTCGCCGGTTTCGCGGCACTTCTCTGCCTCATCAATGGCAATCTTGATCGCATGGGAGCTTTCGGGTGCGGGAAGGATGCCCTCGACTCTGGCGAAACGCTCAGCGGCTTCAAAGACGCTGGTCTGCGGCACAGAGACTGCCTCCATCAGGCCATCATCATAAAGCTGGGAGAGCACAGAGCTCATGCCGTGGTAGCGAAGGCCGCCTGCATGGTTGGGTGCCGGAATGAAGTTGCTGCCGAGCGTATACATCTTAGCAAGCGGGCAGACCATGCCGGTATCGCAGAAATCATAGGCATACTTGCCGCGCGTAAAGCTCGGGCAGGACTGCGGTTCTACTGCGATGATACGGTAATCTGCAACGCCCTTGATCTTATCGCGCATAAACGGAGCGATCAGGCCGCCGAGATTGGAGCCGCCGCCGGCGCAGCCGATGATGATATCCGGCTTAATATCATACTTTTTCAGAGCAGCTTCGGTCTCAAGGCCGATAATGCTCTGGTGGAGAAGAACCTGATTGAGCACGCTGCCGAGAACATAGCGGTAGCCTTCGGTAGTCGTTGCCACTTCCACAGCTTCGGAAATCGCGCAGCCAAGGCTGCCGGTGGTGCCGGGATGTGCAGCAAGGATCTTCTGACCAACCTGCGTGGTCATGGACGGAGACGGCGTGACCGATGCACCGTAGGTTCTCATGACCTCACGGCGGAAGGGCTTCTGCTCATAGGAAACCTTAACCATATAGACCTTGCAGTCAAGATCAAAATAGGAACAGGCCATGGACAGCGCCGTTCCCCACTGGCCTGCGCCGGTCTCTGTGGTAACACCCTTGAGGCCCTGCTTCTTGGCATAATATGCCTGCGCAATGGCGGAATTCAGCTTATGGGATCCGCTGGTGTTGTTGCCCTCAAACTTATAATAGATCTTCGCCGGCGTATTCAGCGCTTTTTCCAGATAGTATGCACGGATCAGCGGAGACGGACGGAACATCTTATAGAAGTTTAAAATTTCGTCGGGGATTGCAAAGTACGGCGTATCGTTGTCAAGCTCCTGCTGAACCAGCTCGTCGCAGAATACGGCGGACAGTTCTTCTGCCTTCATCGGCTCATGGGTGCCCGGATTCAGGAGCGGTGCCGGTTTATTCTTCATATCTGCACGGAGGTTATACCATGCCTTCGGCATCTCATCTTCATTCAAATAAATTTTGTAGGGAATCGTACTCATAATTTTAAATCCTTTCATATTATTTTTATTTTCTGATCATGCGAAAATTATTTTTCCTCAGGCGCTCTCGCGCCAACTCTTCGACAGAATAAACATCTTCCTTTTCTCCTTTACCATTCCGTGATCTCACGTTCTTAACCGTTTAACAAATGCTTTTTCAAATAGATAATTGCCTGTCTGTAGCCCTCAAAGCCCAGCCCGGCAAAGGTCTTCAGGCAAACCGGCGCTACAAAAGAGTGATGCCGGAACGTCTCGCGCTTTGAAATATCGGAAAGATGTACCTCAATGGCAGGAAGCGCAACCGCTTTCAGGGCATCTGCAATGGCGACACTGGTATGCGTATAAGCAGCGGGATTGATGACGATCCCATCACAATCATCCATTGCGGACTGAATCCGATCTACAATGTCCCCCTCGTGATTGGACTGGAAGCATTCGATTTCGATTTCTTCTTTCTCCGCAGTCTCAGCAATAAGCGAGAGCAGCGCCTTGTAATCCTGCTTTCCGTAGATTTCCGGCTCCCGGATGCCGAGAAGATTGAGATTCGGTCCATTGATCACTAAAAATTTCATTTTTTCTCCTCCTTAAGCGCCTGATAGATTCGGTCGATCTCCCCATCCGGGAGATTCTTTCCCAAAAACAGCTCCGCACTTCGCTTTGCCTGTGCAACAAGCATATACAGCCCGTTTTCACAGGGGATCCCAAGCTCTTCTGCCTGTAGAAGCAAGGCCGTGCGATCCGGATTATAAATCAGATCGAGAACCCCTGTAAGATGAGAAAAACCGGTAAGATCAAGGGGAGAAACACCTGTATGCGGATACATCCCCACAGGGGTCGTATTCACAATGATCTCAGCATCCTTATGGAGGTAGAGGTTTTGATAGTTATTTTCACCCGTTCTGCTGATCACAACCGGCTTTGCGTGCATTTCGCGCAGTGCCGCAAGCACCGAGGCCGATGCACCGCCGCTTCCCAAAACCAGCGTCTTTTTGTTCTCTACAGAGATTTTGGAATGTACGACCATCATCATAAAGCCATACACATCCGTGTTATCTCCAAACAAAGTATTGTCCGCTCTTCGGATAATGGTATTGACGCTTCCGATCATCTCAGCCGTCGGGCTGAGCTCGGACAGATACGGCAGAACTTTCTTTTTATAAGGAATGGTTACATTGATTCCGTCCCACTCCCCATCGCGGAGGAAGGACGCCAGCGCATCCTCCGTTTTCTCGAAAAGCGTGTACGCATAATGCCCCAGCATGGCATGGATCTGCGGTGAATAGCTATGGGGCAGTTTTTCACCCAGCAACCCGCATTGAATCATCCAATCACCTCAATTCTATATTTTAAAAAAGAGGTACGACACAGGCCAACCTGTGCCGCACCTCTTGATATATCATAGGAAAACAAATGATTATAAAGATGTGCATTGCAAATTAACCTTACTATATTTCATAGTAAAGCTAAACCAATAGAAAATGATTCTTGCAATGCTCAAATAGCTTTTCATTATGAAACTCCGTTTCTTCTTTTCATCCGGGGGAAACAGAAAAACGCTGCGCTAGAATATACCACGACTGGTATAATCTTTTTCTTTATGTCTCTGATTATACCAGTTGCCTGAGACATTGTCAATAGCTGTATCAAATCTTTTTTATAAACTTAAACAGTGCAGTCTCTCAAGAGGCTGCACTGTTTGGAATTACTGTAGCTGCGGCAGAAGCGCGCAGGCGATGTTGAAGTAAACCATAAGGGACAGGGCGTCCACGATAGTGGTAATGAAGGGGGATGCCATAACTGCGGGGTCAAAGCCGATGCGGTCAGCCAGCATAGGAAGCATACAGCCGACGATTTTTGCGATCAGCACCGTGACCGCCAGCGTCAGTGCGACAACCGTCGCCACCAGCCAGGTCACACCGTCGGTATGGAGCAGAGTCACATCGACCAGCATGATCTTGCCGAAGCAAACCACCGACATGGCAAGGCCGCAGATCACAGCGACCCGAATTTCCTTCCATACGACCTGCAGGAGGTCGGAGAAGTCGATCTCATCCAGCGACAGACCGCGGATGATGGTGACCGATGCCTGCGAGCCGGAATTACCGGCGGTGTCCATCAGCATGGGCATGAAGGATGACAGGCAGATGAGCAGCCCCAGCTTCTCCTCGAAGAAGGAGATGATCATGCCCGTGAAGGTTGCGGAAATCATCAGGAGCATCAGCCAGGGAATGCGCTTCTTAAAAATCTCAAAGGTAGACATGCGCATGTAGGTCTTGTCCGAAGGGATGATAGCGGCCATCTTCTGGATATCCTCGGTGGCCTCGTCTTCCATGACGTCCATGGCGTCATCGAAGGTGACAATACCGACCATGCGGTTCTCCGTATCCACCACGGGGAGCGCAAGGAAATTATACTTGGAGAACATCTGCGCGACATCTTCCTGGTCGGTCATGGTGGTAACGGAGATCACGTTGGTGATCATCAGCTCCTGCATGGTGGTCGCATCATTTTCCGCAAGAAGAAGATCCTTGACCGTAACCAGACCCACAAGGGTTCTGGCGTCGGTGATATAACAGGTGTAAATGGTTTCCTTATCCACACCCGTGCGGCGGATGCGGGTAATGGCCTCCTCCACCGTCATGTTGGGACGGAGAGAGACATATTCGGTGGTCATAATGGAGCCGGCAGAGTTTTCCGGGTAGCGCAGGAGTTCATTGATCTCCCGGCGCATATCGGGGTCTGCCTGCATCAGGATACGCCGCACCACAGTGGCAGGCATTTCCTCTACAAGGTCAACCGCGTCATCAACATACAGCTCGTTGATGACCTCATGCAGCTCGGAATCGGAGAAGCCGCGAATCAGAAGCTCCTGGGCTTCCGGCTCCATTTCAATGAAGGTATCCGCTGCCAGCTCCTTGGGTAACAGGCGATAAAGAAGCGGCAGGCGTTCTTCTTCCAGTTCGCTGAAGACTGCCGCGATATCCGACGGGTTCATGGTGATGAGGATATCGCGCAGCGTGGAATACTTTTTTTCCGTGAGCAGCTTTACAAGGGTCTGCTCCATCGTAACATTGTGCTGTGCCATACGCTTTCCTCCTAACTAAAATATAGTTTTCCCTCAAAAGGAGGGTTTTAGAATAGGAAGTAAGGTACACCTCGGCCGATACTAACCGAACGGTCAGCAGCTTGGATGAGAAACTCCGGGCGCAGCTGTCGGCCCAGGGTCTACGCTACTTCGGCCTGCGGATGTGCCGTTACTACTCCCTGCGTCCATGAATTTCACTCCTTTATAATCAATTTTTGCGAAAGAATCCCGCATCTAATATCATATGGCAATTATCAACTTTTGTCAATGAAAAACAGGGTTTCATTTTGAAAATAATTATGGTAAAATGCTTTTATCATCATCGAGGAAGTGATCGCCATGGCAACCCGGCGTTTATATTATGAAGACGCTTATCTCCGCAGCTTTGAAGCAGAGGTTCTCTCCTGCGAGAAGGTCGGAAAGAATTATTCGATCGTTCTGGACAAAACCGCATTTTTTCCCGAAGGCGGCGGACAAGCTGCCGATCAGGGATTTCTGGATAAAACCCCCGTACTGGATGTGCAGGAGCAGGGCGACATCGTTGTGCACACCTGCCCCTCTCCCCTGCCTGTTGGCGATACCGTCACCGGCACGCTGGACTGGGAATCGCGCTTTGCCCTAATGCAGCAGCATAGTGGCGAGCATCTGGTTTCCGGCATCATCCATCGGCGCTATGGCTGGGCAAATGTCGGCTTCCATATGGGTGCCGATATGATGACCATTGATTTCTCCGGCCCCATTCCCATTGAGGCGATTGCCGAAATCGAGCAGGAAGCCAACGAGGCAGTGTGGGCCAATCTGGAAAGCGTGATCACCTATCCCACAAGGGAAGAGCTGAACGAAATTCACTATCGGAGCAAGAAGGCTCTGGAGGGACAGGTGCGTCTGGTCGAGTTCCCCGGCATTGACCTTTGCGCCTGCTGCGGCACCCATGTCAGGCGCACGGGCGAAATTGGCCTTATCAAGCTCCTGAGCTGTATCAAATTCCGCAGCGGCGTGCGCATTGAACTGATGTGCGGCACCCAGGCTCTGCGCTACCTCAGCGCCGTCGCCGAGCAGAACCATGAAATCAGCGTTCTGCTCTCCGCCAAGCCCATGGAAACCGCCGCTGCCGTGAAGCGCATCTGCGATGAGCGCAGCAACGCTGTGTATCAGCTCTCCGCCATGGAGAACCGCCGCTTTGCACAGATGGCGGAAGAACTGGCAGGCAAAGGCGACTGCCTGATTTTTGAATCCGATTTAAGCAGCGACAGCGTGCGGAAGCTGGCGATCGCCGTCATGGAGCGCTGCGGCGGACGCTGTGCCGTTTTCTCCGGTACAGATCACGACGGCTATAAATATGCCATCGGCGAAGAAAACGGCGACCTGCGCACCTTCGTCAAGGAAATGAACACCGCACTCTCCGGCCGCGGCGGCGGAAAACCCTTCTTTGCCCAGGGCAGCGTCAATGCACCGGAGGCCGAGATCCGCGCATTCTTCCAAAAATAAGCATTGCAAAAAAAATTTTTCCAAAACCAAAAATAAAGCTTGCATTTTTCCTCCGGATGTGCTATTATACTTGAGCAAAATGAATAGCAAATTTCCGGGTGTGGCGAAGTTTGGTATCGCGCTTGAATGGGGTTCAAGAGGCCGCTAGTTCGAATCTAGTCACTCGGACCAATAAAAAAGCAGACTGCAAAAGCGGTCTGCTTTTTTTATTGGTTCGAGTGACGGATTCGAAAATCCAAATGCGATATGCCGGTGCCATATCGCATCACCGGTGCGCACACCGGTGATGACAATTATTTTTGCCAACGGCAAAAATGCAAACGAAACCAGTCACTCGGACCATTGGATTATCTGGAGAAATTTGAAAACAGATATTTATTATAGGGCTGTCTCACAATGAAGGTGAGGCAGTCCCTATTTTTGCAGAAGCCACCCATTCAAGGAGGTAAAATGAAATCAAGCAGGTTTTTTTCAAGCCGTTTATGAATATTGCTTGAATACCTACAAAACCTATGGTATAATAGGGAATTGAAAGGGCAGGTGTAAAAAATGATTTCAACAAAAGGAAGATATGCACTTCGCATGATGGTAGATTTGGCACAGCACCAGGGAGAAGGATATATTTCACTTAAGGACATTGCTGCAAGGCAGGATATATCCAAAAAGTATCTTGAGCAAATCATACCGATTTTGAACCGAGCCGGCTTGCTGAATACTCTGCGCGGATTTGCAGGAGGATACCAACTAAATAAACCTCCGAAGGATTATACCGTCGGCGAGATTATTCGTGCTGCCGAAGGAAGCTTAGCTCCGGTTTCCTGCCTTGGAAGAAATGCCAATACCTGTCCAAGATGCTCAGAATGCGCTACGCTTTTTATTTGGGAAGGTTTTCTGAAATTGGAAAACGAATACTTTGACAGTATTACGCTGCAAGATATTCTGGATAAGCAAAAGGACTCCTCCGGAACAAACTATAGCATTTAATCAGCGCTTTGGGGACCAGACTATGGTCCCCAAATAAAATAATTTAATTCCTATAATTCCTATTGACATAATAGGCATTATGTATTATAATACATCCAGCAAGAATGAATGAGAGGTATTTAAACAGTGAAAAACATATTTGAACGCCTCGTGCGCGCCAATTTCCGTTTCGGTCGAATGTATGGTTGTTATTGCTGCAAGTAACTTTAGAAAACCATACATAACAGAAAGGAAATTATAAAAATGAGTAATTATAAATTTGAAACTGTGCAAATCCATGCCGGACAGGAAACCCCGGATCCCACGACCGATGCAAGAGCCGTCCCTATTTATGCCACAACCTCTTATGTGTTTAAGGATTCCGCCCAGGCTGCGGGCCGTTTCGGACTGACGGAAGGCGGAAATATCTATACCAGACTGATGAACCCCACCTCCGATGTGTTTGAAAAGCGAATTGCGGCACTCGAAGGCGGTGCAGCCGCCCTTTCTGTTGCAACAGGTTCGGCAGCGATTACCTATGCCATTCAGAATATTGCCACTGCGGGAGATCACATTGTTGCGTCCGTCAATGTCTACGGCGGAACACATAATCTTCTGGCAAACACATTAAAGGAACAGGGTCTTACCACTACCTTTGTTGACCCTTCCGATCCCGCGAACTTTGAAAACGCTATTCTGCCGAATACAAAGCTGCTGTACGCTGAAACGCTCGGCAATCCGAACTCGAACGTCATTGACCTGAAGGCGATTGCGGATATTGCTCACAAGCACGGCATTCCGTTTATTGTTGATAATACCTTTGCGACCCCCTATCTGCTTCGTCCGATTGAATACGGCGTCGATGTTGTCGTTCATTCTGCAACCAAATTCATCGGCGGTCACGGAACCGTAATGGGCGGCGTGATCGTTGATGCCGGCAAGTTTGACTGGGCGCAGAACGATAAGTTCCCCGGACTTTCCCAGCCGAATCCTTCCTATCACGGCGTTGTATTCACAGACGCGGTCGGCAATCTGGCTTACATTACAAAAATCCGCACCACGCTTCTCCGCGATCAGGGTGCTACCATTTCCCCGTTCAACTCTTTCCTTCTCCTGCAGGGGCTTGAAACACTTTCTCTCCGTGTGGAACGCCATGTTGAGAATGCGCTGAAGGTCGTTGAATTCTTAAATCATCACCCGCAGGTCGCAAAGGTCAATCATCCTTCCCTTGCTGAGGGAAAAGAAAAAGCACTGTATGATGAATATTTCCCAAACGGTGCAGCATCCATTTTTACCTTTGAGGTCAAGGGAACCGCTGAGGATGCCAAGAAGTTTACCGAAAGTCTTACCCTGTTCTCCCTGCTTGCCAATGTGGCAGACGTGAAATCGCTGGTGATTCATCCGGCATCGACCACCCACAGCCAGCTTGCTGAAGAAGAGCTTCTTGCATCCGGTATCACGCCTACAACCGTTCGCCTGTCGATCGGTACCGAGCATATCGACGATATTATTGCCGATCTTGCAAACGGTTTTGAGGCAATAAAGTAAAGCGGCAACAATAAATAAAATTTTGAGAGGAACGATTATTATGTCAGCTATTTATACATCTGCCGATCAGCTTATCGGAAAAACTCCTCTTCTGGAGCTGACGCATATTGAAAAAGAACTCGGTCTGAAAGCAAAAATCGTCGCAAAGCTTGAATATTTCAATCCCGCCGGTTCTGTCAAGGACAGAATCGCCAAGGCAATGATCGATGAAGCCGAAGCATCCGGAAAACTCAAGGAGGGTTCCGTGATCATTGAACCGACGTCGGGCAATACCGGAATCGGTCTTGCATCCGTTGCCGCTGCGAGAGGCTATCGCATTATTCTGACAATGCCCGAAACCATGTCCGTAGAGCGCCGTCAGCTGATTAAAGCCTATGGCGCAGAGATCGTACTGACCGAAGGTTCGAAAGGCATGAAGGGTGCGATTGCAAAGGCAAACGAGCTTGCCGAAGAAATCCCCGGCAGCTTCATTCCCGGCCAGTTTATCAACCCCGCAAACCCGACGGCTCACCGTGAGCATACCGGCCCCGAAATCTATGAAGATACCGATGGAAAGGTTGATATTTTCGTTGCCGGTGTCGGCACAGGCGGAACTGTAACCGGTGTTGGCGAATATCTGAAATCCAGAAATCCGAATGTGAAGGTCGTAGCCGTTGAACCCGCATCCTCTGCCGTTCTTTCTACCGGTGTTCCGGGGCCGCATAAAATTCAAGGGATCGGTGCAGGGTTCGTACCGGATGTACTGAATACCGGTGTGTACGATGAAATCATTCCGGTTTCCAACGACGATGCATTTGCTACCGGCAAGAAAATCGGAAAGAGCGAAGGCATTCTGGTCGGTATCTCCTCGGGCGCTGCCACATTTGCGGCAATCGAACTTGCGAAACGTCCGGAAAACGAAGGGAAAACGATCGTTGTTCTGCTTCCGGATACCGGTGACAGATATCTTTCCACTCCCCTATTTGCTGATTGACAACCGTCCGGCATCTGGAAATCCGGGTGCCGGATTTTTTGTGTAAAGGAGCTTATCATGATATACGTCGATAATGCAGCTACAACGAAATTAAGCAAAACCGCACTGGAGGCTATGATGCCGTATCTGACCGAGAATTACGGCAATCCTTCCAGCCTGCATACTGTGGGACAGGCCGCAGCAGAAGCTTTACAAAAATCCCGCGAAACTGTAGCAGAATGCCTTGGCTGTTCCCCGAAAGAGATTTATTTTACGTCCGGAGGCAGCGAAGCGGACAACCAGGCCATTCTATCTGCCGCCGCCATTGGAGAGAAAAAAGGAAAAAAACATATTATTTCCACCGCTTTTGAGCACCATGCCGTGTTGCACACACTGAAAAAGCTCGAAAAGCAGGGCTTTGAAATCGAGCTTTTGCCGGTTGGAAGCCTGGGAAATATTACCGCAAAACAAGTCGAGGATGCCATTCGTCCCGACACCTGCCTGGTAACGACCATGTTTGCCAACAACGAGATCGGCTCTATTCTGCCCATTGCCGAAATCGGTGCGGTATGCCGGGAAAAAGGCGTACTGTTTCATACCGATGCCGTTCAGGCGGTTGGCCACATTGCGGTTGATGTGAAGAAGCAGAATATCGATATGCTTTCTCTTTCGGCGCATAAATTCCACGGTCCCAAAGGAATCGGCGTTTTGTATGCAAAGCCCGGTATCATGCTTACGAATGTCATTGAAGGCGGCGCTCAGGAACGCGGGAGAAGAGCCGGTACTGAAAACATCCCGGCAATTGTGGGCATGGCTGCAGCTCTGAAAAATGCAGTCACTCATCTGGATGAAAATGCAGAGAGAATGAGAACACTCAGAGACCGACTGATCGAAGGTCTGTCCAGAATTCCGCACAGCGCTCTCAACGGAGACCCCGAAAACAGGCTCCCCGGAAACGTTAATTTCTGTTTTGAGGGAATTGAAGGCGAAAGCCTGCTTTTGCTCCTGGATGCGAAGGGCATATGCGCTTCTTCGGGCAGTGCCTGTACTTCGGGCTCGCTTGATCCGTCCCATGTATTGCTTGCCATCGGCAGACCGCATGAGGTGGCGCACGGTTCCCTCCGCCTATCTCTGTGCGAAGCAAATACGGAGGAAGAAATCAATACGATTCTGACCGAAACGCCGAAAATTGTGGCATACCTCCGCGAAATGTCGCCAATGTGGAAAGACCTGATCTCGGGCAAGAGAAGTTTCATTTTATAAGGAGAAATATTATGGCTCTATATACAGAAACGGTAATGGATCACTTTATGAATCCCCGCAATGTCGGTGAAATTGATAATGCGGATGGCATTGGAGAAGTCGGTAATGCCAAATGCGGAGATATTATGAAAATGTATCTCAAAATCGAAAATAACGTGATTACCGATGTAAAATTCGAAACCTTCGGCTGCGGAAGCGCAATTGCTTCCTCTTCTATGGCCACGGAAATGATCAAGGGAAAAACGATTGAAGAAGCTCTTGCCGTTACCAACAAGCAGGTCGTGGAAGCGCTCGGCGGTTTACCTGCGCATAAGCTTCACTGTTCCGTCCTCGCGGAAGAATCCATTAAAGCGGCAGTGAAGGATTATTATGATAAAAACGGCATAGCATATGACCACAGCCAGTTCCCCTGCGATCACGACTGTGAAGCGTGTCACATGATATGAGCAAAAAAGTTTTAGTTGCAATGAGCGGCGGCGTTGATTCTTCAGTCGCCGCTTTTTTGCTGAAACAACAAGGATATGCGTGTATCGGCTGCACCATGAAGCTTTATGACAACGAAGATATCGGAATATCCAAGGGCCATACCTGCTGTTCCCTGTCCGATGTGGAAGATGCAAGAAGCGTTGCATACCGACTGAATATACCATATTATGTTTTTAATTACACAGACGACTTCCGTACAAGGGTAATCGACAAATTTGTAAATGAATATCAAAACGGGAGAACACCGAACCCGTGCATTGACTGCAACAGATATATGAAGTTTGATTTGCTGTACAACAAAGCAAGGCTGCTCGGCTGTGATTATATTGCTACCGGGCACTATGCGATCATTCGAGAAGTTGACGGTAAATATCAGCTGCATAAAGGACTGGATCCTTCCAAAGATCAAGGCTATGTCTTATACCAGCTTACACAGGAGCAATTGGCTCATACGCTCTTTCCGCTGGGACAGTTATCAAAAAAGGAAGTTCGAAGAATCGCGGAAGAGCACGGCTTTTTGAATGCTCATAAGCCCGACAGTCAGGACATCTGCTTTGTCCCCAACGGTGATTATGCAAAAGCCATTGAACGCTTTTCGGGAGAACCGATACCGGCAGGTCATTTTGTTGACACCGACGGTAATATCATCGGCAAGCATAAGGGCATAATTCATTACACTGTGGGTCAAAGAAGAGGACTTGGAATTTCATCACAGAATCCTTTATATGTTTGCAGGATTAAGCCTGATACATCGGAAATCATTCTCGGAAATAAGGAAAGTCTCTATCAGGACAAAATGACAGTAAAGGATGTGAATTGGATTTCAGACATTTCTGATACTGAAATCCAATGCTCTGTAAAAATCCGATACAGAGGTCCCGAACTGCCCTGCACGGTTTATCCTGATCACGATAGCTATACCGTGGTCTTTGATACACCTGCGCGCGCTGTTACACCCGGTCAATCCGCGGTGTTCTATAGGAACGGAGAAATTCTCGGTGGAGGCATAATTGCGTAATCCGCATACAGCAATCCATTCCCGGAATTCCAGGAATGCTCTGCCGGTTCTTCCGCTGTCCTTCAGAGTGCCGATCAGAAGCAGCGAATTCGTTTTATTATTTATCTATCGGAACGGGAAAAATGATTCATCCTTGAGAAAATGTAACACTCCTTGCATCACCGTCCAAAGCATGCTATACTATGGCGCGGATAAAAAGATTATAATATGGAGGACTATCTATGAAAAAACCGGATCATTTTTTCAAACGAATCCTTATGAGCGCCCTTGGCGTTATGATCTGCGGGATCAGCGTGGGCATGTTCAAGCATGCGGCCCTCGGTGTTGATCCCTTTCAGTCGCTCATGAGCGGTCTCGATGCTGTGATTCCCCTGCGCTTTGGTACGCTTTATGTTCTGGTAAATCTGATTCTTCTCACCTTCGCTCTGGTTTTTGACCGCAAGAAAATCGGGCTTGCCACGCTGATCAATCTGTTCCTGCTGGGCTATATTGCAGAGTTTTCACAGAACTGCGCAGCAAAGCTGCTGCCCGATCCTACACTGATTGCGCGGCTTCTGCTGCTTGCTGTAGCGATCGTCATTATGTGCCTTGCCTCGGCATTCTATTTCACCGCCAATCTGGGCGTTTCCACCTACGATGCCGTGGCACTCATCTGGTCGGAAAAGCAGAAAAAGATCGCCTTCCCGATCTGCCGTATCATCACCGATCTGTTCTGTGTTGTAGGCGGCATCATCCTGTGCCGCCTCGGAGGCTTTACCGTTCGTGAAATCTTTGGTCAGGTCGGTATTGGCACCATCATCACGGCCTTCTTCATGGGTCCGCTGATCGATCTGTTCAACCGCACGGTTGCACAGCCCTTCCTCTCCGGAAAAGCAAAAAACTGACATAAAAAAGCGGGTCTGCTGCATTTTTGCAACAGGCCCGCAGTTTTTTGGGTATTAATAATCGGAGGCAGGTGTCAGCGTACAGTCAGAAATAACGCCGCCGTTAAATACACCATTGGCAATGACCATCGTGCCGATGGCACCGAGAGGCTCGGACGAGGACACCGGCTGCTGCCAGGAGCCGTCATAGTAGGGGTCTTCAATGGCGGAGTCGGAGGCAACACGTCCATAGCACTGCACGGTCTTGCCCTCGTACTCGTCGGCGTACTGCTGCATATTGATGAGCTGAACACGCTCCAGCGTATCGGACATGGTGGTCAGGAGCATGTCGGCCTGTGCAGGCACATAAGCCTTCTCCACGGTAATTTCCGCATTCACCATCCAGTAGCCGTCCAGCGCCTCATCACTTCTCTCCCAGGTGCCCTCAACCTCTACCAGACTACCCTGTGCAGGAAGCTGATCCGCAGAGGCAGGAACAAATTCCCACTGCCAGTCGCAGCATCTGGTCTCATCGTTATAGCCCCAGACATAGTAACGCGTGGTGTCGTTGAAGCTGTCATGGATGATGGTAAACGTGCCTTCCTTCGTAAAACGCTGACCAATATAGTCGTCACCGGTCTTGTTAAAGAAAATATTCTGATAAAGAACATATTCCGCAGTGTTCAGCACAGTGGGCATCGTTCCATCATCGGCTGGCTCCTTCTTACTGCCGCAAGCGCAAAGGCTCAAAAGCAGCAGAGCAGTTAAAATCAGGGCGAACCATTTTTTCATGTTGTTTTCCTCCTAAAAACAAATCCAAGCATTGTCATCAGAGCAAAGGCAATAATATCCACCCCAACGATCGTGGAGCCAACCGGCGTCCCGGAAAGCACAGAAATCAGAATGCCAAGGGTAGAGCAGCATACCGACAGCACCGCAGAGCAGATGGTGACTGATTTGAAGCTGCGGAACACCCGCATGGCAGACAGAGCAGGGAAAATCACCAGTGCAGAAATAAGCAGTGAGCCGACCAGATTCATTGCCAGCACGATGATCACCGCAATGATCACAGCAATGAGCAGATTGTAAAGCTTCGCCTTCGTTCCCGTGGCCACAGCAAAGGCCTCGTCAAAGGTCACGCAGAAAATCTTATTATAGAAGAAAATGAAGGCAAGCACCACGATCACAGAAAGGCCGATGCAAAGCCATACATCCGCCTTGGACAGCGTCAGGATGGAAGTTGAGCCAAACAGCGTTGAACAGACATCGCCCGACAGGTTGGACGATGTGGAGAACAGGTTCAGCAATAAATAACCTATCGCCAAAGCGCCCACCGAGATCATGGCCACCGCTGCATCGCCCTTGATTTTTGCATTCTGGCCGGTGCGCAGAAGCAAAACAGCGCTGATAATGGTAATGGGCAGGATCAGGAGCATCCTGTTGGTCAGCCCCAGCACCCCGGCAACTGCCATTGCGCCAAAGGCCACATGGGAAAGGCCGTCACCGATGAAGGAGAAGCGCTTGAGCACCAGCGTCACACCCAGAAGCGACGAGCACAGGGAAATCAGCACGCCCACAATGAGCGCATAGCGGACAAAGGGATACTGGAAATAGGTAGCCAGCTTATCAATCATGCTCTTCCCCTCCCCTCGCAGCAAAGCCCATGGACGCAGCGCTGGAAAGATACGCCTGTTTTGAGCCGAAAAATACAGATTTGCCAATATGCAGAATATGGCTGGCATAGCGCAGCGCAGCTTCCATATCATGGGAAATCATGATGATGGTAATTCCCTCCTGATTAAGTCGGGAAATCATCTGGTACATTTCCGCTGTGACCTTGGGATCCAGGCCGGATACCGGCTCATCAAGAAGCAGCACCCGCTTCGTGGCACACAAGGCTCTTGCCAGAAGTACCCGCTGCTGTTGGCCGCCGGAAAGCTCCCGATAGCAGCGCTGGCGGAGCTGCGTAAGCCCCAAGCGCTCGATATTTTCCCGGGCAAGCTGCTTGTCTTCTTTTGCGTAGAAAGGACGCAGGCCGCATCTGCCCTGACAGCCAGACAGAACGATCTCCCAAACCGTAGCCGGGAAATCGCGCTGCACCACAGTCTGCTGGGGCAGATAGCCGATTTCATTCTGGCGCAGTCCATCACCGGTCCGGATGGTGCCGGAGATGGGCATCTGGAGGCCAAGAAGCGTTTTCATAAGCGTGGATTTGCCGGAGCCATTTTCACCGACAATGCAAAGGTAGTCTCCCTGATTCACTTCAAACGTCAAATCGCGGAGTATTACCCTGCCGTCATAGCCAAGGCAAAGATTTTGACAGCTGAGCTGCGGCATATGTCCCCCTCCTTAGGCCAGCGCTGCTTTCAGCGCTTCGAGATTCTTCTCCATAATGGAGAGGTAGGCCGCACCAGCCTGAATATCCCGGGCAGTCGTGGACTGCATGGAATCCATCGTCCGGAGCTGTGCGGACTGAGACTGGGTTGAGGCAATGATCGTTTCGGCAATGCGCTGGTCAGAGCCTTCAAGCGTTATGACCGTATGCAGCCCCAACTCGTCCACTTTCCCGCTAAGGAAGGTGATGGTCTCAAAGCTGGCCTCGCTTTCCGCAGAGCAGTCCACAAAGGCAGCGTAGTAATCAAGGCCGTAATCGTCCACAAGATAACGGAACGGGAAACGGTCACCGAAAAGAACCGTTTTGACCGCAGCCGCATCTACTGCTGACTGATATTGCGCATCAAGTGTGTTTAATTTTTCTATATACGAAGAAGCATTTGCGGTATAAACGTCAGCGTTTTCTGCATCAACCTCTGCAAGAGCATCACGGATACCGCCAACGAGGACGGCGGCATTTTTCAGAGAGAGCCAAACGTGTTCATCGTATTCGACTTCTTCATGGTCGTGCTCTTCTTCATGGTCGTGGTCTTCTTCATGGTCATGCTCTTCGGCTTCCATACCTTCCTTGATTTCTTCCTCCTTGACAGCATCACCAAGAACATTGAGAAGGTTCACCACGACCATATCCTTGTTGGTCGCTTCCTTCAGCGCGTCCTCGACCCACTCGTCAGATTCACCGCCAACATAAACAAAGAGATCACAGGTGGAAATACGGATGATATCGTCCGCTGTAGGCTGGTAGCTGTGCAGATCTACGCCGCTGTCAAGCAGCATGGTGACATCCACATTCGCCGCCTGATCACCCAAAAGCTGCATCACCCAGTCATAGGTCGGGAAAATGGTGGTAACAATAGAGAGCTTGCCGCTGTCAGCGGGAGTGGTTTTTCCGCAGCCGGAGAACAGGCTCAAAACAAGAATAAATGCCAAAAATAGGGAAATTAGTTTTTTCATATGTATAAGACCTCCAAAAAAATAAGCAAAGTTCAAAAACCTCTGCTATTTAATCGGAGAGCTTGACCTTCAAGCTGACCGGCGTCGCGCCGGGTGATCGGAAGAGCCGGTACTTTTTCAGAGCGGCAAAGCCTTCAAAGCCACCGGGCAAAAGAATCAGTGCACACAGGCAGAGCAGTACACTCCGGCAAAGCCGCATAAGTGCGCATACCGGGCAGCCATTGCCGATGCAATCATGCGGCAGCTCCACGACCATGGACAGAAAAATCACCGCTACCAGAAAAAGAATCAGGATTCGCTTTCTCATACAGCATCTCATACAGCATCCTCCTGACATTCCCCGCAGATGCCATAGAGCACACTGCTGGCAGGATCCACAGCAAAATGCCGGACAGGAATGAGGCTTTGCAGCAGCGCAGCAACGCTTTCGCCTTCCACTGGATAAACTCTGCCGCACTTTTCGCAGGACAGATGCAGCCGATGATCCTCCTGTGCAAGCTGGAAGAAGACCTCTCGGCTCCCCGCCTTAGCAAGGCGCCTTACAAGACCCTGCTGCTCAAGCAGCGCCAAATTTCGATAGACCGCACTGGCGCTGATATCCTCCAGCGCGCAGGTGATCTGCCGGGCAGAAAATGCCTCATTGGGCCGACCGGAGAGAAAGTCCAGCAAGCACCTGCGCTGTTTTGTATGATAATTCGGCACTTGCCTCACCTCCAATTTGCAAACTTTTCGCAAATTCAGTATAACAGGATGATATGGAAAAGTCAACCATTGTTCCCCTCTTTTCGGTTTCCGGGAAAAATAAAAGCCGCTGCTTTGAAATAAAAAAGATATGCTCCCTTTATGAGAAACAGTGAAATAAAAATGCTGTCTCTCATAAAGGAAACATATCAGAGATTATTGAGCGGTTCTCTATTCTGCAATGCTTTCTTCTCTTAAGATTTCACGGATTCGGCTGCTGACAGCGATGGATGCTTCTGTCTTTAATGCACTATTTAAGGCAGCGAGAACCATTTCCCTGTTGTTTTCATTCAGTATGTCCTGAAAAAAAGATGCAGCCATGCATCGGACGTGATAATCTTCCGCACCGTGTAGATTATCGAAAAGAGAATCAAATTGGCTATCGTCGCCCAGCTGATACAGAGCGTAGGAACAGGCCAATTTGCACATCGCGGATGAATCATCGCGCATAGACTTCTGAAAAAAACAAACCGCAGCAGTCCCGGCCTGTACATGATCGGCATAAGACAACAGCGCATAAAATCGGGCAACCTCATCCGGCTCCTTGCGGGCGGCTTTTTTCAGCAAATTCCGCACCTGCGGATGATTAAAGGAGCCAAGCGAGTCATACGCATTTGTCCGCACAAGCGCATCTGTATCACCAGTTAAGCGGATCAGAAGCTCCATGGCCGGCGCTATTCCCAGATGCACAAGGTTCTCCGCTGCAAGGCTTCGGATATATTCATCCTCATCATTTGCCATGGTCAGCAAAACCATATAATCCCTTTGTATGTTGGAGGAGGGAATCGTTTCAATTATTCTTTCAGCGTATGAAATATCCATTGTCTGCTTCCTCCGTTATCATAACAGCAAATTTGGAATCACCGATGTGAAATAAAATCAGCTCACGTTCATGTCAGCAAGCATTTCACATTTTCAGAGCAAATATTGCTCAGCGAAGCTATTTCACTTGCCCGCATGGCAAATTCTGTTAGAAAAAAACCTCTTTTGTCTGATAGACAAAAGAGGTTTTTCATGGCGGAGAGAAAGGGATTCGAACCCTTGAGACGCTATTAACGCCTACACGATTTCCAATCGTGCGCCTTCGTCCAGCTCAGCCATCTCTCCAGAACGGCACTGCCGATTGACGACACCATCGGACAGCTTGAATATAATACATGACAAATGCCGAATTGTCAAGTGTTTTCTTCAAAAATTGCAAAAAAAAGCAGCCATCCAAATGGATGACTGCTTTTTGGTGACCCGTACGGGATTCGAACCCATGTTACCGCCGTGAAAGGGCGGTGTCTTAACCACTTGACCAACGGGCCTGGTAGCGGCAATCTGACTCGAACAGATGACACTCCGGGTATGAACCGAATGCTCTACCAACTGAGCTATGCCGCCATGCGTCATGCGCTCCACAGAGCATGGTAATTATACAAGAAGACCCCGGATTTGTCAATCCCTTTTTTCAATTATCTGAAAAGATTTTCTGCGAGAGTCTGCTAAGCGGCGGCAGCAGAATAAGACACAGGACAAAGTTGGATGTACCATGGATCAGGTCGAAAGGAATTCCCGCGATCCAATAGGAAATTCCTGCCGGAATGCCACCAAGGACAGCCACAGGAAGTGCGCAGAGCGCACCGAAAAGGTACCCGTGTAACGCGCCGACAATGCTTAATATCAGCCAGCTTTTTCGCTTGCGAAAAGGCAGCACCGCCAATACCAGAAGCGGCCAGATGTAGAGGTAACTGATCCACCATAGGCCGAAGCCGTAAATCAGCCCCTCCAGTATCACATAGACAAAGGCCGTATACAGCGCTTTGACTCCGTGACGCATGGTGGCCGCGATCAGGAGCACCGCTCCCAAATGGACATTGGGGAGCATGGACATTGCGACCTTGGCCCCGATCATCAGGGCTGCAAGGAGGCTAAGCTCCAGAAGCTCCCTCAAGCGTAGAGAATCAGCCTTCATAGATGGAGAAGGCATACACATCTCCCTCGGTAATCGGCTGGCTATCGGCGCCGTAATCGCCCATTTCGCCATTGACGGTAAATACCCACCATTGGCTCTGCGCAGGATCTGCATATTCTCCGTCCACTGTGGTGATAAACAGGCCGTATTCCCCTTCCTCACCGGAAATGAAGTTTTCCTCCTCCAGTGCAGGGGCAAGGAACTCTTCTGAAGTCTGAAGCTCCAGAGATTTGACCGTTCCATCAGCGTGGGTTACTTCTACCGTGATGCTCTTTTCCCCTGAAGTGGCCTTCGGGGAGAAATGCATCCATACCGCCAGCATTGCGCCAACAAGCAGCACCAGCACCAGCAGCAGCGCGAGAGTTCTTTTTTTCATAAAAAATCTTCCTTTCTTCTGCGCCATGCAAAGAAAGGAAGCAAATGCTTTTCGGCAAATGGCTGAGGACCGCAGCTCCTTTGCATGGCATTTCTGACCGGGTCTTCTGACTTGGCTTCCCTGTTCGCACACCTTCCCGGATTTCTCCAGTGGCATTCGTGCGTTCTCCACCTTACAGTGACGGCTTCGTGGGGGATTTGCACCCCGCTTCCCCGACCATCAGAAATGATATAGTGACTTTATAAGTATAACAAAATGGGGCATGGCTGTCAACCATACCCCAGAAAACATGTTTTCTATTATGTAACACCGTTTCCGCCTTACAGCAGGTCCCAGCTTTTGTCTTTCTCTGTAATCAATACCTTTTCTATTCCATACTCCTTCACAGGCCATGGAATGCCAAGCTTCGGGTCATCCCATCGCAATCCGCCGCAGTATTCCGGAAGATAATGCCCGCAGCAATGATAGGAGAAAATTGTCTGATCCTCCAATGCCATAAACCCATGCGCGAATCCGCCCGGAATATAAACATTGAGGTTTTCCTTATCATCGAGCAATATGGAGAAGTATTTCATGTAGGTCTTTGATTCAGGCCGCATATCAACCGCCACATCAAAAACCTTTCCCCTGATGACGCGAACCAGCTTTGCCTGAGATTCCACCGTCTGATAGTGAATACCCCGAATCGCGCCTTTATCTGAATACAGGTCGCTGCTCTCTGTAAACTCTAAATCAAGTCCGTTTTTCTTAAACGCATCGGCTTCATAATGCTTTTCATATAATCCGCGAAAATCTTCATATTTATGGGGCTTGATCAGGATCAAGCCCTCAAATTCTGTTTTAATGAACTCAAAAGACATATTATTTTTTCCTTAGTGAATTATAAATATCTATGATGCCTTCCTTATGATCGGCAGGGAATGGATAATGGATGACCTTCTGCAATTTGTCGTTCTTTCCGGCAAATATCATTGCTTCATTCGCTCTATACGGAAGCGAGCCAAATTTGATGAGATTGATATCAAATCCGCATACCGCAACGATCTCTGTAATAAAGTCCCGGACTCTGACAGGATTATCTGAACAAATGTTATATATTTCATAAGGCTCATATTCAGCTTCGCTTAATTCGACAATGGCTTTGGCCACATCTTTTACATTCACAAAGTCTCTGATTTGCTCGCCCTGTGTTGTTGCGATTTCTTCGCCTTTCAAACAGCCTGCAATGATCGAAGGCGCCAACCGATTCAGACCTTCTCCCTCACCGAATACACCGAACGGTCTGACGGTGATCATATTCACATTCTGATTTTTGGCATAGCCTGTGATCAGATTTGTCGATGCATTCTTTGAAATGGCGTATAACGATTCCGGGGCGCAGGTCATATTCTCCGTTAACAATTCGCCGTCATGATCTCCATATTCAAAGCAGGAGCCAAAGTTCACGAAAACCCTTGCGCCGTTTGCCTTTGCAAAATTGACCAATCTGCATCCCAGCTTAATATTGACATCACAGATTAACTCAATATCGTTAAACTCCGGCCTTACGCCGACGGTTGCCAGATGGAATATGGAATCAAAGGGGTCATATTTGCTTGCATCTTTTATTAATGCATCCATGTCATCAATGACGATGATCGACGCATCCATCGCTTTGAGTTTGTTTTCGCTTGCACTATCCCCTTTTTCAATCAATGCAAAAACAGAATAACCTTTTTTCAAAAGAACATTTACCAGACTCGTGCCAATAAAACCGGCAGCCCCTGTAACCAATGCTTTTTTCATTCTCTCTATACTCCTAATCCTTCTTCCGATTCTATATTTTCAGCAGGTTTGAATCTATCCGATATTAACCTGGCATAAGGTCCGGTCAATGATTATGCTTTTCTTCTGCGCGTTAAAAGGCAGGTCAGCGCATAGACAAGGAAGCCTACAACAAGACCCGCTGCAACATCCAGCAGCGCATGCTGCTTCACAAACACGGTAGAGACGGAGATCAGAACCGACAGAATGACCGTCACGGCCTTAAATCCCCGGCTTTTGATGGTCGGGGTCGTGCAGATCGCCGCAGCAGCCCCGATGCTCCCCACCACATGAAGACTGGGCAGCACATTGGTGTTGGTATCAATTTGGTAAAGCTGTGATAAAATCCATGTAGAAAGCCGATTCGCCTCCAGCGCATCGGGGCGAAGATCCTGCCCGTTGGGGAAGCTCAGGTAGATTGCAGCGCACATGGCATAAGAAATCGTAAGGAATATCATGTACCGCCGGTAGCCGAAGCCGTCCTTAATAAGCAGCCACAGTCCGGTACCCACCAGCAGAGGGAACCATAAGATGTAAAAATACACAAAGCCCGGCAAAAAAGGAATCAAGCCATCCACCGCAAGCTCCGTGGGCGTGTATCCCGTTGTGATCAGGCACTCGGGAAGTAAATAGAGAAAAATAATCAAAAATAGACAGACCGACCAGTAGGCGTAGTGGTTCTCCTTGAGCCATTGCACCAGACGCTTCTGTCTGACATGCTGCTCATTCAATAGGAACAGTCCTTCCCATATTCATTATTTATCATATTATAGCACGCTTTCCAAAAAAAACAAGCGAATCATGACTTCCTGAAAATACCACATTGTTTTTCTTGCTTTTCTCCCCTCTGTTCGATATAATTAAATAACGAATGCTAAACAGGAGGTATTTTACCATGGCACCATCAAAAGTTTATTTTACCGATTTTCACACAACTTTCCAGGAAAATCAGATTCAAAAGCTCTCCCGCCTGATTCTTACCGCGGGCATTGACAAGATTGATTTTCAGGATAAGTATGTCGCCATCAAAATGCACTTCGGTGAGCCGGGCAATCTTGCCTATCTCCGAGCCAACTATGCACGGGTGCTGGTAAATATCGTCAAGGATCTCGGCGGCAAGCCCTTCCTTGTTGACTGCAATACGCTTTACATTGGCGGACGTAAGAACGGCCTGGATCATCTGGAAGCCGCCTATCAGAATGGCTTTAATCCCTACAACACCGGCTGCCATGTCATCATTGCCGATGGCATCAAGGGCACCGATGATGTAGAGGTTCCTGTGGACGGCGAATATGTCACCCGCGCCAAGATCGGCAAGGCCGTGATGGATGCCGATATCGTTATTTCCCTCTCCCACTTCAAGCTCCATGAGGAAGCCGGCATCGGCGGCGCGCTGAAAAATATCGGCATGGGCTGCGGCTCCCGCGCAGGCAAGATGGAAAGGCACCACGGCGGAAAGCCCGAGGTATGGAAGGATTTTTGCACCGACTGCGGTCAGGG
>JAZQOW010000011.1:0-2843 GCA_045628065.1 Faecousia sp. | reverse complement strand
GCACCAAAAAAGAGCGCCCCAAAGGGACGCTCTTTTTTGGTGCCGCTGACCGGACTCGAACCGGTACGGGATCGCTCCCGGCAGATTTTAAGTCTGCTATGTCTACCTATTCCATCACAGCGGCATATCTTGTGCTATTCTAGCACCCTTTTTCCCCATCGTCAAGCGTTCAGGGCAGGGTTTTGGGCTTTCTAGTGAAAATTATTTCTGTTTTCTACGAAAATATGGCTGGAAGGACTTGCATTCCCTGTAATTTCATGCTATTGTATTGTTACCTGATTGTAACCTTTTATATGGGAGGTTCCTGTTATGAAACATCGTATTATTTCTATTCTTGTTGTGATATGCCTGCTTTTTGGCATGATGCCTACGGCTTTTGCTGCAAAAATGCCGGATTTCTCCGGTAATTGCACCGAAACCATCACCTGGGAGCTGGAGCCCAAGGAGGGGATCCTGACCATCTCCGGCGAGGGCGAGATCCCGGATTACTCCTATGGCGTCACCGCGCCCTGGTATCCCTGCCGCAGCCGCATCACGAAGGTCGTGCTCTCTGAGGGCATCACTGCGATCGGTGCTTATGCCTTCTATGCCTGCGATCAGCTGGTCATGGCGGATGTGTCCGCCTGCACCCTGTCTTATGTGGGCGAGGGCGCTTTTGAGGACTGCGCGGCGCTCACTTCCTTCTTCCCCAATGTGCCGGAGGAATTCTCTGTTGGCGCGAATGCATTTTCCGCCTGTACATCTCTTGTGGATTTCCAGCTGGGTACAGCACCGGAGCATCCGCTTGCAAGCCTGCGCGTGGGGGAGGAGGCCTTCTATTCCTGCACATCCCTTACTGTGCTTCGCCTTCAGGCTGCTGCCGGTGAGATCGGCCGCGCTGCGGCGGCAGAATGCACGGCGCTTTATAAGGTGCTGCTGCCCGACACCTGCGCTCGTCTGGAGCCGGATACCTTCCGGCATTGCCCCAGACTGACCGAGATTTCTATCCCGCAGGGTGTCTGCTCGATCGGCAGACGCTGCTTCAGCGGCTGCAATGCGCTGAGCACCCTGACCTTCCCGGAGACGCTTGAGACGGTTGCGCCCGGTGCCTTTGCCGGCTGCCCCGCTATGACGCTCGGATTCTATGGCGATGCGCCCGCCTTTGCCGCGGTTGGCGACCCTGTGCCGAGCTTCCCTGTCGGCTCCGTGATCACCTTCCCCTATGATGCCGAGGGCTGGAGCTGGCCGTCCTGCAAGGGCTATGAGTCTAACATGCGCTTCCCTGACCCGTGCGAAACCTTCCGCGATCTGGATGTCGGCGCATGGTACATCCCCAGTGTGCAGCATGTGTATTATACCGGTCTTATGAACGGCGTGCGCGAGGGCGAATTTGTGCCTAAGAATCCCATGACCCGTGCCCAGCTGGTCACGGTGCTCTACCGTCTGGCAGGCACTCCCAAGACTGACGCGGAGTGCGTCTTTACCGATGTCCAGGAAGGCGCCTATTATTATTCCGCCATGCTCTGGGCGCAGGAGAATAAGCTCGTCAACGGCGTGACGGCGACCACCTTCGGCCCCGGTCGGGAGATCACCCGCCAGCAGCTGTGCGTGATCCTGTTCCGCTATGCCGGTGCTCTGGGCATGCCCCTGAACCTGCGTGCATCTCTGGATTCCTTTACCGATACCAATCTGCTTTCCAATTATGCCCGCGACCCGATGAGCTGGTGCGTTGCCATGGGCTTCATCAATGGCAAGCCCGGCGGCAGACTGGATCCTGCCGGCTCTGCTACCCGCGTGGAAATTGCAAAGATTCTTACCGCCTTCCATACCTATCTTGCCAAGGAAAAGCTGGCAGAATATGACGGCTGGGAAGAGGCCTTCAAGCCGCAGGAAGAGGAGCCCGGTATTGACCGCGAGAGCCACGCATACATCTATGCCAACGAAATTCTGAAAACCATCAACCAGATGCGCAGCGCCAGCGGCCTGAAGGAGCTTACATGGAGTGACCGCCTTTACCGCGCCGCCGAAGTCCGCGCACAGGAGATTTCGCAGACCGGCTTCTTCGGTCATACCCGCCCCGACGGCACCGGCTATGCCACCGTCTTTGCGGAATTTGAAATCACCAGCAATACCCGCAATGAGATCGTGGCACATGGCTATGACTCTGCGGAGAGTCTGGTATCCATCTGGGCAACGGCCTCCTCCACCAGCCCGGTGCTCAAGGCTGTGGTCTATTCCAATGCAGCGGTCGGCGTCTATCATTCCGAAGAGCTGAATAAGGACTACTTTGTCCTGCTGGTGACCGGCTGATATGGAACCGATTGCCTATATCCGAACGGATTTTGCCACAAAATTCGGCGTTCCCCGGCAGGCGGGATTGATTCCCGCGCTGCGGGGACAGGTGGTGTTTACCGATGCATACCGCAATCCCGATGCCCTGCGCGGCTTGGAGGGCTTTTCCCACATCTGGCTGATCTGGGTATTCTCCGAGGTAAAGCGCACAAATTGGTCACCCACGGTCAGGCCGCCCCGGCTGGGGGGCAATGCCCGCATGGGCGTGTTTGCAACCCGCTCCCCCTACCGCCCCAATCCCATCGGCCTTTCCTGCGTGAAATTGGAGGGGATCGGTGCGGACGGCTCATTGGAAGTATCCGGGGCAGATTTGATGGACGGCACCCCGATTCTGGACATCAAGCCCTATATCCCCTATTGCGACTGCCGCCCGGAGGCCACAGCCGGATTCACCGGACAGCTTGACGCACTGGAATTAGAGGTACATTTCCCCCCGGAGCTGCTGGAGCCCATCCCCGCTGACCCCCGCCCCGGCCTCCTGGGCGTCCTCTCCCATGACCCCCGCCCCCAAT
>JAZQOW010000010.1:0-42855 GCA_045628065.1 Faecousia sp. | reverse complement strand
TGCTTCGGTATGCGTAACTTCAATAATTTCAGAAATAGAATCCTTTTCTGCGGTACATAAAAATCGTGCCGGAGCACTTACTCCGACACGATCTGATTCTATTTCATTTTATCTCTACCCCAACTATTGACATAGAGCCTTTTTTATATAAAAAAGCTGCCCCGAAGCATCGGGGCAGCACAGACTATAGTAACTATGATATGCACCTCCGCGATTGAGCAGCGGGGGAAGGGAGAAAGGGGCGAAGAGCCCAATGTCATTATCTTAAGGCAGACAGTTCAAAAGAAAGCCAATGTCTGTGTTATGCGATGCCGTAGGGGAGGGGCTTGCCCCTCCCGAATCTGGCTTTGGTTTTCTGCACGCTTTCCAATCGGTGCTGATCCCACCATCGGGGAGGAGCAAGCCCCTCCCCTACGGCGATGCATTCCGTATATGCCTCTGTTAAGTACCGTCTTGCGGTCGGTTGAATCGGATGGCGGGCGAGCAATGCTCGCCCCTACGGGAGCTGACTGCCATTGAATAACCTTAACTTAACACCATTGGGCGAAGAGCCCCTTTCGCGTTCAATCAAAGAGCTTTTCAAACTTTTTTGATACGCTGAGCTGCCCCGAAGCATCGGGGCAGCAGGGAAGATGATTCTTAAAGCTCGTCCTTATTGCGAAGGACAGTGCCAAGGGATACGTTCAGGTTGCCGTTGCGAACGCGGATGGCGTCGATAAACTCTTTTTCCTTGTCCGGGTCCTTCATGTCCACGATATAGCTCAGGTCGAACATGGTGCCCATGTTGGTGGTCTTCACGCGGTCAAGGTGGTAGGAGTTGGTATAGGTCTTGAACAGATCGTCAAAAATTTCGTTGTAAGCCATATCCTCGGGAATGGTGATGCGAAGCTGCTTTTCCTTGGGGATGGCGGAACCGAAATGAAGGCGTTCCAGCAGGAAGATGATCAGGCTGACAAACACGGCGAGGACAGCAGCCAGGGTGATGAAGCCGAGACCGACGGCCAGACCGATGACCATGGCGAAGAAGATAAAGCCGATATCCCATGCGCTGCCGGGTACGCTGCGGAAACGAACCAGACCGAAGGTGCCGAGCACGACCACGGATGCGCCCAGATTGCCGTTGAGCATCATAATGATGGTGGCTTCCAGAACCGGGAGAACAGCCAGAATCACAGCAAAGCTGGTCGTATGGGTGTGGGAGGACTTATAGACAAGAGCAATAATCAGGCCAAGCACCAAAGAGATGCCCATGATCATTGCAACTTCTGACAGAGAGAAGGTGCTGGTGTGCAGGATGCTGGTAAAATCAAACATAGTTTATTTCTCCTTTTCTTTCCCAGTTTTCAAGCCGGTGCGATATGTATTTCTGTGCGTCAAAGGCGCCGTGCTCCATTTTGTATATGTTTCCATATTTGGAAAAGGGCGTGAGATAGACAGACAGCTCCGACATGAGTTGGGTAAACCAAAGAGGAGAGGCATCCATGATCTTCGTTTCCATTAAATAATAACCGGGGGGCAGCAGCTGTGTGCCGTCGGGACCGTGCTCCATGCGGATGTCGGTTCGGCGGGAGCGAATGTTGGTATCAAAGGTAATGCGGAATTCGGGATTATCGGTCTGGAACATGGCGATGCGGTCATAGCACAGCAGAAGAGCCGGGCGGATCGTCTTGTAGCGGCCGATAAAGAAATCCAATTCTTTAAAGGTCAGCGCTTCGCCGTAGGAGAGCTCCTTGTCCGGGTAGGTGCCGTTTTCCAGATATTCATAAGCTTCCCGCAGAGGCATGGTCACTCTGCGCTTATTGACAACGCCGTCATATTTTTTCTTGATTTCCAGAAATGAGAGGGAATCCAGCTTGGGAACGCCGTAGCATCGCAGGCGAAGCTTTTCCTTGTAAACCGGGCCTTCAATAGAGCGGCGAATCAATTCGTTATTATCGGTGTCGTAGTAAATGTTGCAGATGGTGGTCAGGCCAAAGCGGTCAACCTCCATATAGGGGGCGAGCTTCTCCCGTACAGCCAGATAAATCGGCTCCGGAAGGAGATATTTTTTTTCGATCCGGTTAAAAACAGTTTGTACCTGGATCGGAGCGGCTGTTTCAGCCATGGAAACCACCTCAGTCCTGAATCACCTTGATATTTTTTCCGTCAGTAATGGCAGTAATCTGACCGTCTCTGGTCTGGAAAACATTGACGCCGTACTTTTGCAGGGTTTCTATCGTAACATCGTCAGCCGGGTTCTTCTTCGAGCAGGTAATGGCGGCGTATTCAGGGGTAGTTGCTGCCAGCAGTGCATCGAGGGAGGCATTGAAGCTGCCATGGTGCGGAACCTTGAGGAAGTCGATATCCTGAGGGTCGTTGTTTCCCATCCATTCGTTGAGTCTGCGGCGGTCGGCATCTGCTGCAAACAGGAAGCGCTTCTCTCCGCAGGTGATGGTAGTCATCAGGGAGAGGGTGTTGTCATAATCGTTAACGGCATCGGCAATGACATTGACATCATAATTGATGGGCGGATCGATATGGACGGTCGCATAGCCGAGCTCGATGTCCATCTGCCCGGTAACATGCTCGGGCGTGATCTGCGCGGCAGTCATGGAGGTCATGAAATCGGCGTATTCCGGAATGAGGCCTTGATAATCCGGAACCAGAACCTGACCAACGTTGAATTCTTCCACGATCATGCCGGCGGCGCCTACATGATCCTTATCATAGTGGGTGATGATCATCGTATCGAGCGTGATAATGTTTTCGTTGTGGAGGAACTGAACGATTTTCTCAGCGTCTTTGATTTCGCCGACATCGATCATCATGGTTTTGTCGCCGGAACGGACAAAGATAACATCGGATTTTCCGGTTTTTAAAACCTTAACAATGAGTTTTTCCTCTCCAACGGCATTTCTATTCATGTCGAAGTAGCTGATAGCGAGCACGATACCAATGATAAGAACCAATGCAATTACTGCAAATACGATTTTCTTATTTTTCATATTTCCCTCCTACATAACTATTCAAATGAATGAAGTGCCAAAAGAATACTTCCTTATTTTACCACATTTTCACTATTGTGTCAATTTGTTTTCCGGCAAAAAAAACAAATAAAAACGAAAAAATATAAAAATGAACAAATGAAATGTATGATAATTATGAAAAATACACAAGGAAAAAAGAAAGCGAAGCGGAGAGAAAATATTCACAATATACAATAGCGGGCGGCAAACTCAGGAGAGTCTGCCGCCCTGTGATCGGTTCTGTAAGCCGGGTTCTGTCGTGACAGCCATCTATCTAGGCACTGCGTTGCCGCAGTGCTCCAGCCACCTCCTCGGAAACGGCCGGGCCGGCCTGTTGTTTCCTCCACGGTGTTGCTCCGGATAGAGTTTACAGCACCACGATGTTCCCATGTGGCGGGTGAGCTCTTACCTCGCCTTTCCACCCTTACCGCGACATGCGCGGCGGTATATCTCTGTTGCACTTTTCCTAGGGTCGCCCCCGGCGGGTGTTACCCGTTATCCTTGCCCTGTGGAGCCCGGACTTTCCTCACGCAAGGCCTTTCGGCACATTGCGCGCGGCTGAACAAACCGGTCACTGCCTATATTGTAGCCCAGAAAGTATTAATTGTCAAACAGATTGCAATTGCTATGCAAGATGAGTATAATGTTATAAAAAGCCAAAGAAAGAAGATTTTGTTATGACTGAAACAATGAATCAATGGTTGGACTCCCTTCTTGGGAAAAAAATACTGGTATTGGGTCTGGGCGTGAGCAATATTCCGCTGGTGCATCTGCTGCTGGAGCATGGCTGCGATGTGACCGGCTGCGATGCAGCGCCCAGAGAAAAGCTGGATGCCAATGTGCTGGCACTGGAGCAGAGCGGCTGCAAGCTGAAGCTCGGCGAGCACTATCTGGAGGGACTGGAGGGCGATATCGTTTTCCGTACCCCCGGCCTGCATCCTGATCGCCCGGAAATCAAGGCGCTGCGCGAATCCGGCGCGGAGATCACTTCGGAGATGGAAGCCTTTTTCCGTGTGTGCCCCTGCCCGATCATTGCCGTTACCGGCTCTGACGGGAAAACGACCACCACGACGCTGATTTCCGAGCTGCTGAAAAAGGCAGGGAAGCGGGTGTGGCTTGGCGGCAACATCGGCACACCGTTGCTGCGGCGGGCCAGCCATATGCTGCCGGAGGATGTTGCGGTGGTCGAGCTCAGCTCCTTCCAGCTCATGTACTTCCGCTACAGCGCCCATATCTCCGTGATTACCAATCTCGCGCCCAACCATCTGGATATTCATAAAGACATGGACGAATACGTTCATGCTAAGGAAAATATTTATCTCCATCAGGGGAAGGATGATGTCCTGATTCTCAATATGGATAACGCCATTACCCACAGCTTTGTGGATAAGGCGCCCGGAAAATGTCTGGAATTCTCCCGCAAGGGTGTTCCGGGTCAGGGCGTCTTCCTGCAGGATGGCGTGATCTATCAGATGGAAAACGGCGTCCAAACCGCCATCCTTCGTCAGGAGGATATTCTTCTTCCCGGCATTCATAATGTAGAAAACTATATGGCTGCCATCTGCGCCGTGCAGGGCATGGTCAGCGCTGAAGATATCCGTGCCGTAGCCACCACCTTCGGCGGTGTGGAGCACCGCATTGAGCTGGTGCGCGTGAAAGACGGTGTGCGCTACTATAACGATTCTATTGCCTCCTCGCCCAGCCGCACGATGGCAGGTCTTCGCAGCTTCCCGGAGAAGGTCATCCTGATTGCCGGGGGCTATGACAAGAAGATTCCCTATGACTGTCTGGGACCGGAAATCTGCAAGCATGTCAAGCTGCTGATCCTCAACGGTGCAACCGCAGCTAAAATTTTCAATGCTGTGATCGCCTGCCCGGAGTATCAGGAGGGAAAGCCGGAAATCCTGATTCTGGACGATTTCACGAAGGCTGTCCACACCGCTGCCGAGCGGGCAGAGCCGGGTGATCCGGTCATTCTCAGCCCCGCCAGTGCGGCTTTCGATCAGTTCAAGAACTTTATGGAACGCGGCCGCTTCTTTAAGGAGCTGGTCAATGCCCTGTAAGGGAGGATTTTTCATGTCAATTGCGCGAAAGCTTTGCAAGCTTCTTGGGAAAAAACCGGAATTTTGCTCTGCCGTGTTGGTAGCGGCAGGCAGCTCATCGCGTATGCGCGGAGAGGACAAGCTGCTCTCCGACCTGG
Source organism: Faecousia sp. (assembly GCA_045628065.1). Lineage (GTDB taxonomy): Bacteria > Bacillota > Clostridia > Oscillospirales > Oscillospiraceae > SVMC01. The sequence goes on along the minus strand of JAZQOW010000010.1, from coordinate 37,650 downwards.
GGGGCATGAGTGTATTGGAGCGCTCGGCTCTGGCGCTGGAGCAGAATGAACGCATTATGGAAATCGTTGTCGTCACAAGGGCAGATCGTATGGAGGAACTGAGCCAGATTCTCCATCGGCAAAATCTCACCAAGCTGTCAATCCTTGTTCCCGGTGGTGAGACAAGGCAGGATTCAGTAGAGGCCGGATTGCGTGCTGTCTCCAAAAAGGCAACACTGGTAGCCATCCATGATGCCGCCCGCCCTATGGTCAGCCAGAAAATCATTACGGATACCATTGCCATGGCAGCCAAAATCCGTGCTGCTGCCCCTGCCATCCCGGTGAAGGATACCATCAAGGTAGCAAAAGATCGGATGATTGTCGAAACACCGGACAGAAGCAGCCTTTTTGCCGTGCAGACCCCACAGGTTTTTGATTATGACCTGATTCGCGGTGCGCTGAAAAAGGCAAAGCAGAAGGGGCTTCCATTAACCGATGACTGCTCTGCGGCAGAGCATATGGGAATGAAAGTCGCTCTGACCGAGGGCGCAGAGGAAAATCTGAAAATCACAACCCCTATTGATCTCAAAATTGCAAGAATGCTTTTGGAGGAAATGAAATGAGAATCGGACATGGATATGATGTTCACCGCCTGACCGAAGGGCGTGCGCTGATCCTCGGCGGCGTCACGATCGAGCATCCCACCGGCCTGCTTGGTCACTCCGATGCAGATGTCCTGATCCATGCGGTGATGGATGCCCTGCTGGGGGCTGCCGGTCTGGGAGATATCGGGAAGCTGTTTCCGGATAACGATCCCCAATATAAGGGAATTTCCAGCATGATTCTTCTGGAAAAGGTGCGCCGGAAGATTGAGGACAGCGGCTGCCGTGTTGGAAATGTGGATGTCACCATGATCGCCCAAAAGCCGAAGCTCGCTCCGCATATTCCGCAAATGCGGGAAAACCTTGCCGCTGCACTGCAAATTTCCCCCGAGCGGATCAATATCAAAGCAACCACAGAGGAATACCTTGGCTTTTCCGGAAGGGAAGAGGGCATGGCCTGCCATGCGGTATGCCTTCTGGAGGAATAAACGAAGAAGAGATTTTCAGGATGGTTTCAGCTTCAAGGCGTAAAATGAAACTGAAAAGGCTTTTGGAGGGTAACAGATCATGAAAATACTCATCATTGAGGATGAAAAGCTCCTTGCGGATTCCCTGAAGGCGATGCTTGAGGCCAGAGGCTTCGAGGTGGAGACTGCCTACGATGGGGAGACAGGGGAGGAGTATGCCTCTCTCGGCATCTATGATCTTCTGATTCTGGATGTGATGATGCCGAAAATGGATGGTTATCAGCTGGCCAGAGAGGTTCGCGCCAAGCGGTGCGCCACGCCGATCCTGATGCTCACGGCCAAATCCGGCCTGATGGATCGGGTAGAGGGCCTGAACGCCGGGGCAGATTATTATCTGACCAAGCCTTTTGACACTCGGGAGCTGATGGCCTGTATCAATGCGCTGCTGCGCAGGCAGGGGGCACAGGTGGATTTGCTTTCCTATGGCAACACAGAGCTGGATCTCGCCTCCTCCACGCTGGTCTGCGGGGAGAAGTCCCTGCGGCTGAGTGCCAGAGAGTTTGATGTCATGCGGCTGCTGCTCCAGAGCGGCGCACAGAATTTGTCTAAAGAAACCATTCTCTCCCGCATCTGGGGTCTGGATTCCAATGCGGTGGAGAATCATGTGGAGGTCTATGTGGGCTTCCTGCGTAAAAAGCTCCGCGCCATCGGCTCCAATGTGCGCATTGAGGCGGTGCGGCGGCTGGGTTATCATCTGGAGGTGGACAACGCATGCTGAAGCGGCTGCGGATTCGATTTATTTGCAGCATCATGGCCATTGTTTCGCTGATGCTCTGCGCCATCGTGGTGACTGTGACGCACTATACCCGTGTCAATTTGCAGGTTGAAAATCAGCGGATCATGGAATCCATTGCAGCGGATCCCATGCAGCTCGGCCCCGGCGACAGTCCGCAGGGGAGGACGCTTCCGTTTTTTGCACTGCAAATCAACTCGATGACCCGCGAGGTTCTCACCATCAACGGAGGCTATTTTGACCTTTCTGACCGCTCTGTGCTGGAAAAGCTGATTGAGCAGACCTATTACAGCGAAGAGGATCGGGGAGAACTGGAGGAATATAACCTTCGCTATTTCAAAACAACCAGACGGGTTACTACCTGCATTGTCTTTTTTGACCTGTCCGGCGAAGAACGTACCGTAGCAAGAACGAAACGCGCCTGCATTTTTGTGGCTGCCATCAGTTTCCTGATTTTCCTCGGGCTCAGCCTGCTTCTGGCCCGATGGATGGTAAAGCCGGTAGAGAAGGCGTGGGGGCAGCAGAATCAGTTCGTTTCCGATGCCTCCCACGAGCTGAAAACGCCGCTGACGGTGATTCTCACCAATGCCGAGCTATTGCAGGCACCGGAGTACGATGAGCAGACAAAAAGCCAGTTTTCTGCCAATATTCTTACCATGGCCAACCAGATGCGCGGCCTGGTGGAGGGGCTTCTGGATCTTGCCCGCGTGGACAATGGGATGCCCAAGGCAGTCTGGGAAAAGGTCGATCTGTCACAGGTAGTGGAGAATGCTGTGCTGCCCTTTGAACCGCTGTTTTTTGAAAAGGAGCTGGAGCTTGAAAGCTTCATTGATCCTGATATTACGGTCAACGGCAGTGCGGAGCATCTGCGCCGGGTGTTGGAGATCCTGCTCGATAATGCGCGGAAATATTCCGCAGCCCCGGCAGTTGTGCAGGTCATGCTGCGAAAGCAGGGGAAGAACCAGTGCACCCTGTGTGTCAAAAATCCGGGCCCGTCCATCAGCCAGGAGGATTTGAAAAACATCTTCAAGCGCTTCTACCGGGCAGATGCCGCCCGCAGCCGGGATGGCAGCTATGGCCTGGGTCTTCCCATTGCCGAGGGCATTGTCAAGCGCCACGGCGGACACATCTGGGCCACCAGCGCAGGCGGTGTCAATGCCTTTTTTGTTACCCTGCCAACCGTATAAATGCAGCCTGCCTTCCCCGGAGGGCAGGCTTTTTTTCGTCATACGGCAAAGTGTCCACAAGTTTGTAAAAAAGCTTTGTTTTTTTGCTTATTCCAACAAACTTTTGAATATTGAGAAAATTTGGTTGCTTTTTGAAGAAAACTCTTGTAAAATGCAACTGTAAAACGTGCGGCCGATCGGGATTTCCAGATGCGGCCCACATATATTTTTAGGAGGTTTATCAAATGAAAAAACTCGTTGCACTGCTCCTGGTTCTTTCCCTGTTTGCTTGCATGTTTGCAGGCTGCGGCCAGAAGGCCGAAGACAACGTCCAGAACGGCGAAGCCGCTCAGGTCAAGGTTGGTGTCGTCCTGGTAGGCGACGAAAACGAAGGCTACACCTACGCACATATCACCGGTATCGAAACCGCTATGGCAAAGCTTGGTCTTGACAAGAGCAAGGATGCTGTTTGGAAGTACACCATCGGCGAGAACGAAGCCTGCTACGATGCCATCGCTGACTGCATCGACCAGGGCTGCAATATCGTTTTCACCAACTCCTATGGCCATCAGTCCTTCGCACAGCAGGCCGCTGAAGAGTATCCCGATGTTCAGATCGTTTCCATGACCGGCGATACTGCCAGAGCCGCTGGCCTTGACAACTTCCATAACGCTTTCACCGAAATCTATGAAGCTCGTTATGCCTCCGGTATCGTTGCCGGTATGAAGATCGCCGAGCTCGAAAAGAACGGTCAGCTCACCGATGCCAACTACGATGCCGACGGCAACGTAAAGGTTGGCTACGTTGGTGCTTACCCCTATGCTGAAGTTGTTTCCGGTTACACCGCATTCTTCCTTGGTATCCGCAGCGTATTCCCCAAGGCTGTTATGGAAGTTAAGTATACCAATTCCTGGTTCGATATCGTTGGCGAGAACGAAGCTGCTGTTGCTATGATCGCTGACGGCTGCGTCATCATCGGCCAGCATGCCGACTCCACCGGTGCTCCCACCGCTTGCGAGGCTGCCCTCAATGCAGGTACCACCGTCTACTCCGTCGGCTACAATGTTGATATGCTCAAGGTTGCTCCCAACGCTGCTCTGACCTCTCCCACCAACGAGTGGAGCGTTTACTATGAATATGCTCTGTCCTGCATGCTCAACGGCGAAGAAATCGCTACCAACTGGGCAGAGGGCTTTGATAAGGGCGCTGTTGCTCTTACCCCGCTCGGCACCAATGCTGCCGAAGGCACCCAGGAAGCTGTTGATGCTGCCATTGCAAAGCTGAAGTCCGGTGACCTCCATGTGTTCGACACCAAGACCTTCACTGTTGGCGGCGCAGAAGTTACCTCTGCCTTTGCTACCGACACCGACGGTGACTTTGCTCCTGATGCTGACGAAGCCATCATCGACGGCTATTTCCATGAATCCTACTTCCAGTCCGCTCCTGCCTTCGCTCTGCGTATCGATGGCATCACTGAGGCACTGGATGAGTAATTTCTGCAATATCTGACCAATATCGCGGCAAATTTCGGACCGCCTCCATTTTTGGAGGCGGTCCTTTATTTAATAAAAATAGCAAAAAAAGTTCATAATTAATTCAAGAATCTTTCAGTACAGTTTCAGCTTCAGGACGTACAATAAAGGCACAAAAGGAAATGAACAACCAACCAATACATGCGGTTCATTAAGAAAGGAAGCAGAAGATCATGTTCGATCCCAATGAATTCAATGAAAACAATGTAACGCCCATGTTTGGAGATCAGATTGACCGCCAGTATGAAGAAACAGAAGCCCCCCGGCAGACCATCGCTGAGGCTACCGCCCAGCAGGCCCAGCAGCAGGCAGAGAGCGATGCGCAGCAGCCTGTATACGCAGTTCCTGTAGAGCGTCGGAAGACCCGCAAAGAAAAGAAGCCCATGATGGGCGGCCTTGGCAAAAAAGTCGTTGCACTGGCTCTGTGCTGCTCTCTGGTTGGCGGCGCACTCGGTGCAGGCGGTATGGCGCTCCTGTCCGGTTCGGGAAATAAGGGCGCAGGACATTCCGGTGCAGCCACCACGGTTCTGGAAGGTCAGCGTGAGATCAATGCTGTGAATGTGGCAAAGATTGATACCTCCAAGGAGATGACGCCCAGTGAGGTTTATGCTGCCAACGTGAACTCTACAGTCGGTATTACAACCTCCATTACCAGCACCAATTTCTGGGGCTATCAGACCACAGCAGCAGCCTCCGGCTCCGGCTTCATTATCAGCGAAGACGGATATATCCTGACCAACTTCCACGTTATTGAAGATGCAAACTCCGTGACGGTCACCATGTTTGACGATACCACCTATGAAGCAGAGCTTGTAGGCTATGATGAAAGCAATGATATTGCTGTTCTGAAAGCCAAGGATGCTTCCGGCCTGACGCCGGTGGTGATGGGTGATTCGGATCATCTGATGGTCGGCGAAAGCGTTCTTGCCATCGGCAACCCGCTTGGCGAGCTAACCTTCTCCCTGACGGCAGGTGCTGTCAGTGCTTTGGATCGCAAGGTCACGATGTCCAACGGCCTGAGCATGGAGCTGATTCAGACCGACTGCGCCATCAACTCCGGCAACTCCGGCGGTGCACTGTTCAACCTCTACGGCGAGGTTATTGGCATCACCAACGCCAAGTACTCCAGCTCCGGCAACGGCACGGCTTCCATCGATAACATCGGCTTTGCCATCCCCATCAACACGGTGCGCGGTATTGTCCAGAGCATCATTGAAAACGGTTATGTTTCCAAGCCCTATATCGGCGTCTCTGTAGAGAATGTCAGCACGGATGCCCAGTCCTATGGCCTGCCCATGGGTGCAGTTGTCCGTAAAGTTGAAGAAAACGGCCCGGCAGCCAAGGCAGGACTTCAGGCAAATGACATCATCACTGCCGTCAATGGTACGGATATCACCAGCAGCGACGATCTCATCAAGCAGGTCAGCAAGGCACAGCCCGGAGATCAGCTTACGTTCACGATCTACCGCCAGAATACGACCAGTGAGCTGACGGTCACAGTAGAAGAAAAAATCCAGAGTGCCATTGGACAGGAAGAAGAATCTGCCCAGAATCAGCAGGCTGAGCAGCCGACAGAGGAAGAATCCCCGTGGCCGCACAGCGAGCAGGGACAGCAAAATCAGCAAGGCCAGCAGATGAATCCCTTCAGCGGCATGGATCCCTTCAGCTTCTTCTTCGGCTATTAAGAAAAGTCCCGGTGCAGCGAAGTAACACGCCAGCCCGTTTTCATAACACCTCCTATTTTCCCCTCCATACAAAACCGCAGGCCGAAACGCCTGCGGTTTTGTACATGAAAAAGCATTGAATGCTTGATTTTCTGAAAGACAGCTGATATAATAGCTTTGCTTTTCAGCAAAGTGAAAGTTCATATGGAGCGGTATCGAAGTGGTCATAACGGGGCTGACTCGAAATCAGTTTGCGAGCAATCGCACGTGGGTTCGAATCCCACCCGCTCCGCCAAAAGAATTATCCCACACCTTCGGTGTGGGATAATTCTTTTGGCATAGGTATTCAGCGGGTGGGATTCGAACAGGGCGGCGGCGCAGCCGCAAGAGACACACCAGTGGCATGTCAGTTAGCCCGCGGGAGAATCCCCAATACCCCATACCGAAGGTGTGGGGTATTGCTATTGGCATAGGCATTCAGCGGGTGGGATTCGAACAGGGCGGCGGCACAGCCTCAAGAGACACACCGGTGGCATGTCTTTTAGCCCGCGGGAGAATCCCCAATACCCCACACCGAAGGTGTGGGGTATTGCCATTGGCATAGGTATTCAGCGGGTGGGATTCGAACAGGGCGGCGGCACAGCCGCAAGAGACACACCGGTGGCATGTCATTTAGCCCGCGGGAGAATCCCACCTACCCCACACCGCAATGTCATCACCTTAAGGCAAGGCTTTGCTGTTAGGCGGCAGGCACCCCCGTAGGGGGGAACTGCGTTCGCCCGCTCCGGCTTGCAGTTTAACCAAATGTCGGTTGAATCGGCAGGCGGGCGAACGCAGTTCGCCCCTACGGCGGCTGAGCACCATTGAATCACCTTAAGTTGATGACATTGTCTCTCACCGAACGTGTGGGGTATTTTTTGGCATAGACATTCAGCGGTAGAATCTCACATTGCCGAAACAAGGACAGAATTTATTAGTTCCGTAGTCTTATCCGGGAAAAAGCCGTGTCAAGGCTACGCACGGCAACATCTTCGGCTTGCATTGTATTCTCCGTCTGTAACGGGGATCATGCATAACACCGTTACGGCTATGCAGAGTACATCAACCGAAAACGGAGTAGTGTTATGTGATTTTAATTGGATACTGTATCGTCAGATACTGGCTTCATATGCAGAAAAAAGGAACACCGCAAAAAGCATTTCTGCATTTCGCGGTGTTATGCTGCGCTGCTTGTTGAATGTCGCTCAATTCATCCTTATCGGATACCGGCAAAATTCTGCTGCTTTTCTGTTCAGCCTGCCAGGTTGTAAGGTGCCATGACATAGCCGTGCAGCTGCTCGGAATAGGCGCCGGCAAAATCAAGAGAACCGTCGTCCTTGATCTCGATATAGCCGGCTCCGCCGTCGGGCAGGTCAGTGGATGACATGCCGCCGTCCTCATCATATATGGCCTGGGAGACGGTTTCCTTCTCGTAGGTCAGTTTACCGCCATCGAGCACGGCGTCCATTTCCCAGAACATTCTGGTGCCGTCAGCCAGATCAAGCGCCACGTTAATGGCTGCATGGTCATCTTCGATCGTGATGGCAGCCATATTCATCGCATCATCTGCGTAGTAGCCCACAAGTGCGAGGTAGTCTGCAAAAGGTACCGCAGAGTTCCAGTTCTTCGGTTCCATGTTGGTGAACTGCGATACAAGTCCGTTGAACTGTGTCCACTCCCATTCACCGCCGTCAAATACGGTAAAGACATACTGACCGTCTACTGTAAACCAGCGCTGGCTCTGCAGGTCGTCGTTCTGGATGTTAACCGTTCCTTTATCGGTATAGTCTGCATAGATCGTGCCTTCGTCGCCGTAAACGCCGCTGAAATCCGTTTTAGCATCCACATCAGCAAAGCGAAGGGAGCATTTCTTACCATCTACGGTGAACTGATATTCTGCAATCTGAGGATCGCTTTCAATCATGAAGAAGGCCTCATCAGCCACCTCCACACCCTCCGGCTTGATCATTGCACAGTTTGCAGCCTCACACAGCTCCTCTAAAGAGGCCACTTCCTTCATTGGATTGGGTGTTCCGGTTGTGTTCTCTTTGTTTCCGCAAGCCATCAGGCTTACTGCCATCATGAGCGCAAGCGCCGTCGTAATTACTTTTTTCATAATTTGCTCCTTTGGATTAATTAAAATATTGATGCCTTTATCATCCATAAAACGATCAGATGCAAAGGCTATATGGAATAGAAGAATATAAGATTCACGCCTTATTTTCCATTATAAAAGAAAACGAGAGGAAATGCAAGAAGTGAAAAGCCGAGATCATACTCATTCAGCGCAAGATATGTTCATCCTGTAACATATGATATGCTCGTTTGGTTTTGCAGTAGATACATAAAATACAGCGCAGCTATGCCGATAAAAGTATAGTCGCAGGAGAACAGAACGATCATACAGGCCGCTGCGGTTACAACCGCAAGAGTGAAAAAATATTGTTCCGTCTGATGAAAGGAAAAGTATCGATCAGGTCCGGCAATGTGGTCAAGTTCACCTAAAGGTTGCTTTTTCTTTTCCATTCAATATAATGGGGAGTGAAATATCTTTTCTTTATATGAATGCAACCGGCAATGCCTGAATTACGGTAATAAGAATGAAGGCCATTGGAAGGAGGATTAGATGTGACAGATGAAGCCATTGTGCAGCAGTATCTGAATCGAGATGAAGCTGCTATTCATAATACATCCGAAAAATACGGCAGCCGTATTTATTATATTGCAAAAAGTATCCTGCTCGACAACACTGCCGCAGAAGACTGCGAAAACGACACATATTATCATGCTTGGAACGCCATTCCGCCGCATGAACCGAAAACCTATTTCTTTGCTTTTCTGGCGCGGATCACCCGACATTTGGCGTTGGATCAATACCGCAGCAACACCACGCAGAAACGCAATGCCAAGCTGGTTAATCTTTCGGCCGAACTGGAGCAGTGTATTGTCTGCCCCAGTGACGCCCCCTGTTCTGTTGACAGAATTGTTTTGGCTGATGCCATCAGTACCTTTTTGCAGAATCTTCCGCGGGAACGCAGGAATATCTTTCTTCGCCGATATTGGTACATGGACTCGATAAAGCAGATTTCAAAACGCTATGCTATGTCCGAAAGCAAGGTCAAATCTTCTCTGTTCCGCTGCCGAAAGGAACTGAGGACATATTTGGAAAAGGAGGGATTTGCATTATGAGAGGGCAGGATCTACTGGATGTTTTGGAGCATATTCAGCCGGAACTCATCGAGGATGCAAATAAGGCACCCATAAGACGGGTGAACCGCTGGCTTGGACTGGCAGCCGCGTTTGTTTTGGTTCTGGGAATCGGGGCAGTTGGTGCACACTTCGTCAAAAACGGAAACATAATAGCTGGCAGGGAAGCGGGTGCTCCTCCTCCATATGCAGCGGAAAAAGCAGAAGGCAACTTAAAGGAGCAGATTGCATTTGAGCCAGACTCTCCGGAAGACTCTTCGGAGATTCGTGAACAGCTTCTGTCCATGACTCTTGGCGGCCTGCGGCTTGGAATGACCGAAGAAGAAGTTAAGAATATCGTTGGCGAACCTACCGGTATATCGAACAGCGGCCCGATCAAGGATTATGACGGCAATAGCAGAGTTTGCTGGTTTTATATCAGCAATGACCCGGCATACGGCACTGATTTATCGCTTGATATGATTGATACCGGAGATGGCTGGATAGTGAATTCAATCATGGCATTTGCATCGTCTGATTTTGCCCTGTCTAACGGCATTCACATTGGCAGCAGCCTTGCTGAGGTCGAAGCGGTCTACGGAGAGGATTACTGTGAAGATATGAACGATCAAATCTATTATTGTCTGGGCGACAGTCTGAATCTTAGCATATCTCTTACCAATGAGAAGGTTCAATACATTTACCTTGGGGAATTAATTTCTGAATCATGGAATGGGGAAGAAATTCCGCAGGATCCTCCACCCTATATGCTCTGCGGCGATCCAATCACCGTCTATGAACGCACGCAGTCGGGCTGGAGTGAAACGGAGCGTACCGGCAAGGATGCCAAACGGGTGGAAGTCACGATGAATATTATGGAGCTGGAACCCTATGAGGGGGCAGAGGACAGTGCGTCCTATGTCGTTGATTTCCGCAATGGTACCGTTGCGGTTCTGTATGCCGATGACGAAAGCGGTGCGATTTATACTACCGACAGCTTTGGCCCGGAGATTCTGAATACGGAAGATTGGGAAGACAAACTGACGCTTCAGGAAAAGTGCTTTTTCCCCGAAGGCACCTGGGATGTAGTAGCCGGGAAGAATTAATCAGATATAAGCAGCACCACAGATAAAAATAATGAAATGCTCCCGGAAGCCCAAAGCGTTTCCGGGAGCATTTTGCGTTATGCGATCGGAAGCTGAATTTCGGTCAGCCAGTCCTCGACATTTTCCTTATTCCAAATGCCATCAATGTAACTCTCTCTGGAATAGCCTGCGATTTTGCAGCCATTATCCTCGGCATATTTGTAAATATAAGCGTATGCTTCGCTGATCTTTTCGTATGCACCCTTATGGAAAATGCTCAGAACCTTTGCCGCGGGGATGGTGCGGAATTTGATGCGCGCATTTTCTGTTCCAAATGCTGTGACAGCCTGATTGTGCCGCACTCTGACATTGGTTTCCCGGTATTCGCAGTCGAGATACTCCAGAAATTCGTACTCCGGCTCAGCGCATTTGAGGCTGGGATTCAGTCTCAGGCATTCAGCACCGGATGCGGGGATGAAGGACATGATATCCGAATAATTAGCAAGGGTTGCTTCTTCATAATACACAATGCACGATGGAATCTCTTTTACAACAACCTGATACTTCGCATTATTTTCCTCCAGTAAATGATAGATTACGGATAGACGTGCGGAAATATCTTCCTGCTGCGCTTTCAGTTCCTTCGCTTTTGCCTCCAGTATGCTTTTTGCCTGTATACCTGCAAAGATTGCCCTGATTTCCTCTATGGAAAGGCCGAGCTGCCGATAGGATTTGATGGCTGCGGCTGTCATGAGCTGGGATGTCTCATATTGCCGGTATCCTGTTTGGTTATCAATATGGGCAGGAATCAAAAGAGCTTCCTTTTCATAGAAGCGCAAGGTTTTTACTGTCAGCAAGGAAAGCTTTGAAAACTCACCGATTTTCAGCATAACGTCATCTCCTGCAATTACTGTACTGCATCCCCTAAGGGGAGAGTCAAGAGAAAAATGATTCATTTGCCTGAAAAATCCACACGGGAGCCGGATGGCTCCCGTGCTTATTCGCTTAGAAAATCTGACCGGGAAGCTTCAGCTTCTCTTTCTTCGGAAATTGCCTGTCAAATTCCTCGCAGGCGGCTTCATCAACGAAATAACCCTTTGGCGTGGCATATTCTCCGGTAATACCGTCCAAATAGCCGGGGATCAGCTCTTTGCACAGGAAAAAGGATGCATCCTCTCCCTCGGGAAGACCGTGATAACGGATGCCGAATTCTGCGGCGTAGGTAAATCCGCTTTTGCCATAGAAGTCAATATTGCCTTCAAAGCACACAGCGCCGCAGCCAAGCCCGGCGGCTTTTTCCAGACTGTAGTCCAGAAGCATTTTTCCATAGCCTTTGCGTTTCAGCTCCGGCAGAATTCCAATCGGACCCATGGTCATGATCGGGATTTGCCGTCCGTCATCGGCTTGAATTTCTGCCTGCATAAACACCGTCTGCCCGATGAGTTTTCCGTCCAGCTCCATTACAAAATCGAGTGCCGGAACAAAGGCAGGGTCATCCCGCAGGCAGTGCAGCACATAGTGCTCCAGGCAGCCGGGACGGTATACGTTCCAAAAGGCTTCTCTGACAAGGTTTTCCGTGTTTCTGAAATCCGCCGGTGTTTCCGGGCGAATGCGAATGTCATTTTTACTCATTGTTTTACCTCCTGATGATTGTTGACTGCAATACAGGGAGGTTTGTGTCGATCGCACATAACCTCCCGGTTATGCCGCAATCTCCAAGGTGTTGTTCTTTCTCAAACAGCAGTCTCCTTAAAAATAATATCGTAGGGAATCCCTACGATTCATATTATACGAGATCATCGCAGAAAAATCAAATGATAAAACCGCGCTGCCTTTTGCTTCAAGACAGCGCGGTTTTCAGAAATCACATATATTTTCGCAGAATTACCGCAGAGATGATGACGCACAGAAGGGCAATCGCCATGATCGAGAGAAGCGTGTTGGCCTCTTTTTTCAGCGCCTCCGGTGTCTTTGACTCTGCATAATCCGGCTTCAGGCAGCGGCGATAAGCAAGATAGGTGCCAATGATGGCGGCAACAGACACGATACTGAGGACTTGCAAAAACAGCTTCATCCTGTTCCTCCTTATATCTCTCTGCGCCCCTCTAAAGCGCGCAGAAGGGTGACTTCATCGGCATACTCCAGCTGACTGCCTACAGGAATTCCGTAGGCCAGACGGGTGACACGCACCTCCAGCGGGCGCAGAAGGCGGGAAATGTACATTGCAGTGGCTTCGCCCTCGGTATCGGGGTTGGTCGCCATGATAATTTCGCGTACCTCTTCATTGCGCACCCGGGCGAGAAGCTCACGGATGCGGATGTCATCCGGGCCGATGTGGTTCAGGGGAGAGATCACGCCGTGAAGCACATGGTATACGCCGGAAAACTCTCTGGCTCGCTCCATAGCAAGTACGTCTCTTGGCTCGGCGACCACACAAATGATGCTGTGATCGCGGCTTTCATCCTCGCAGATGGGGCATAGCGTACGGTCCGTAAGGTTCTGACAGATCGGGCAGGTGTGCACCGAGCGCTTGGCCTCCAGAATGGCCTCGGCAAAGCCCTCCGCTTCCTCCTGCGACATGTTCAGGGTATGAAACGCCAGCCTTTGGGCACTTTTGCTGCCAATACCGGGCAGACGGGCAAATTCTTCAGTCAGCCGCTCCAGCGCGGCAGGAAAGTAGCGCATATCAGAACAGACCGCCCAGATTGACGCCGCCGGTGAGCTTGGACATATTGGCAGCAGATTCTGCATCGGCCTTGCGAACGGCTTCGTTGACTGCGGCAATCACCAGATCCTGAAGCATTTCCACATCCTCCGGGTCTACAGCCTCGGGGTCGATCTCCAGACGGAGCAGCTCGTGCTTGCCGTTGACCGCAGCTGTGATCATGCCGCCGCCTGCTGTGGCTTCATATTCCTTGGCCTCCATTTCGGCCTGCATTTTCAGCATATCCTGCTGCATTTTCTGTGCCTGACGCACCATGTTCATGTTCATGCCGCCGCCCATCATCGGGGCGCCGCGATAACCGCCTTTTGCCATTGGAAGTACTCCTTTATAATTTATTGTAGATGCATAATATCGGGATGCTGCCGGGCGAACTGCACCAGCTGCTCAAATGAATCGGAATCGTTTTGCTCAAGCTCTCCCTGCACGGACATGGCCACGCGAATGGGCTTTCCGCAAAGCTGTGCGGCGGCCTGCTCCAGCAGGGGCTTTTGTTTTTCTGCCCAGCCGAGGGTGAAGGTATCCTTTGCCTTGACGCGGAGAATATCTCCGTCCAGCACGCCGCGAATGGGTGCATCCTCCTTTTGGGAGAATAACCAGGCAGAGCCCTGTCCGACCTGCGGCTGGAGAATACGGCAAAGCTTTTCCCAGAACTGATCGGGAGCTTGGGGTGGGGGAGGTGCCGGCTTTTCCTCAGCAGCCGGTTTTGCCTCGGGTGCTGTGGGTGTCGGCTCCGTTTTTTTTATGATCGGCGCGGGGAATCCGGCCTCTGCCTGCGCTTCCAGGCGGCTGAGTCTTGCCAGAATGCCGGAGGTATCCGGCGAGAGGGTTTCGTCACACAGCCGAAGCAGACACAGCTCCACATCGATTCTTCGGTTTGCGCTGCGGTTAAAGCCAGAGGCCGTGGCCTGAAGCAGCTCTGTCATGCGCAGAAGGGAAGCTGCTGTGAATTTCGGAAGCAGGGCGGAAAGTGCATCGGGGGAGCAGACGCCGGAAATCAGCCGGTCTCCGCTGCCCGGTGCGGTTTTCAGAATCAGAAGATCTCTGCAAAGCGCCGTCAGCTCATCCACCATGGCGCTTAAATCCTTGCCTGCGGCATAGAGCTGGGAAAAGCGCTCCAAAAGCGCCGCCGTATTCCGCTCTGCCACATAAGAGAGCATTTCTGTGGTGCTGTCTGCCCCGGCAAGGCCAAGGCAGCGGTACACGCTCTCAGCGGTGACCGGACCCTGCGCCGCAGAGGCGCACTGGTCAAGCAGACTCATGCCATCGCGCATTGCGCCGTCAGCCAGTCTGCTGAGAAGAGCAATCGCTTGCTGGTCGATCTCAATGCCTTCCCGCCAGGCGCATTCATTGATTCTTGCGGCGATATCCTCCGGCAGAAGCCTTCGGAAGGAGAAGCGCTGGCAGCGGGAGAGAATGGTGGCAGGCACCTTGTGAAGCTCCGTAGTGGCCAGAATGAAAAGCAGATGGGCAGGCGGCTCTTCAATGGTTTTCAGCAGGGCATTGAAAGCCGACATGGACAGCATGTGCACCTCGTCGATGATGTACACGCGCATTTTCACCTGTGCCGGAGGGAAGAGCGCATCATCCCGCAGGGCGCGGACATTGTCTACGCCGTTGTTGGAGGCGGCATCGATTTCCTGCACATCCATGCAGGTACCCTCGTCGATGGCGCGGCAGGCGGCACAGCGGTTGCAGGGATTGCCGTCCTCGGGGTGCTCACAGTTGACAGCCTTCGCCAGAATCTTGGCGCAGCTGGTTTTGCCGGTACCGCGTGAGCCGGTAAAGAGGTAGGCGTGGCTTAGTTTTCCGGTTTGCAGCTGTGTCTTGAGCGTCTGGGTGACGGCGTTTTGTCCGGCGACCTCGTCAAAGGTCTGGGGACGGTATTTTCGATATAATGCCTGATACATCCGCACAACTCCTTAAAAAAACCTTCGGCCCATGACAAGATCGCACACCCACATTTGAACATATACTATATTCGTTACCCATACAGCCAGCTCAGAAACGGCTACCCCACGGCACACGCGATGGCCCGTTTAATGCTGCTCGGTTCCCCGCCTGACATGGTTCGCGGGTTCGCGTTGCGTGGGACCGGTTCATCATCGCCGCTTATATGGGTCAGACAATACAGGATATGCCCGGGTGTAGGAATTCACTCCTGCTATAGCGGATTGCAGGTTACAGGGCACCGCTATCTCCCCGGCTAGTGCGACCTTGTCACAGGCCGCAGGCTTGTGACTCAGCTTTCCTATTTTAAACTATTTTGCGAAAAAAATCAAGAACAATCAGTTGATACATTTTTCTACGAAGGCGGCAAATTCGCCAACGGTACTGAGCTTTTCATCGGGCTCGAGATCAACGTTCAGCTCTTCTTCCAGTGCCATGAGCATTTCAACGGTATCGAGAGAGTCAATGCCCAGGCTTTCAAAGGTGGTATCCTCAGCAATATTTTCAATGGGAATATCCATCTGACGGGACAGGTAGCTGGCAATCTTTTCAAACATCGCATTTTCCTCCAATCGGAATGGCTTTTGAAATCTACATAGATATGATACGGATTTTTTTCATAATGTCAAGAAAAACATTTTGCGATATTCAATTAATTTACAAAATCCTTGAGCGGCTTGGACTTGGAAGGATGGCGCAGGCGGCGAAGCGCCTTGGACTCGATCTGCCGAACGCGTTCGCGCGTGACGTTAAACTCCTTGCCGACTTCCTCCAGCGTATGTGTTTTTCCGTCCTCAAAGCCAAAGCGAAGACGCAGAACCTTTTCCTCTCTCTCGGTGAGGGTGGACAGGGCTTTTTCCAGCTGCTCACGCAGAGAACTTGCGGCAGCGGCCTCCATAGGCTCGGAGACGTCGCTGTCCTGAATGAAGTCGCCCAGATGGCTGTCATCCTCTTCGCCGACCGGGGTTTCCAGAGAGATGGGCTCTTGGGACAGCTTCATGATTTCCTCGACCTTGCTCAGGGGAATGCCAAGGTAATCGGCAATTTCAACGGCAGAGGGTTCCCGCCCAAGCTCCTGCACCAGCTGATGGGAGGCGCGGGCGACCTTGTTAATGGTTTCCACCATGTGGACGGGAATGCGGATGGTTCGTGCCTGATCGGCAATGGCGCGGGTGATGGACTGGCGAATCCACCAGGTGGCATAGGTGGAGAATTTGTAGCCCTTGCGGTAATCAAATTTCTCAACGGCTTTCAGAAGGCCCATATTGCCCTCCTGGATCAGATCAAGGAAATGCATCCCCCGGCCTACATACCGCTTGGCAACGGCGACCACAAGGCGCAGATTGGCCTCGACCATCCGGGTTTTCGCGCTCTCATCTCCCTGCTCTGCGCGCTGCGCAAGCTCCTGCTCCTCCTCCTGCGTCAAAAGAGAAACGCGGCCGATTTCCTTCAGGTAGATGCGCACCGGGTCGGTAAGAGCGATGCCTTCGGAGATGGCCTCGGTATCAATGAGCTCTTCCTCTTCCTTCTGCTCCAGCTGCTCTGCGGATGGCTCCAGATCATCGGTTTTTTTGATGATCTCCAGCACATCATCCACATTGATTTCAATTCCGGCGGCTTCGAGTGCATCATAGAGCCTCTCTGTCATCTGCTCATCGGCATCCAGAGCATCCAGTGTTTCGATGAGCTGGCCGGAAAGGATCTTTTTGCTCTCCTTTCCTTTTTCCAGAAGCTCCTGCAGCTTTTTTTCGAACAGGCCGTTGGGCGTGTGTTCCGACAATTCTAATTTTTCCTGCATCACATTACCCTCCATATCCTTTTGTCTGCTTCAGACGATCCCGCAGAGCCAGCAGATCGCTGCTGTCGCGGACATCGGCCTTTGCAGCTTCGTTCAAAATGATCCGTTGATAATCGCGGAAGGCTTCCTCTGTTACAAGCTCTGTTTTTTTCTGTACCACCTGGGTCAGGTGCGCAAGCTCTTCCGAGCTGAAGGCCTCGCCCAGCGCGGCCAGAGATACCTGAAGCCCCTGCGCATAGCGTTCCATTAACAGCCGATAGGCTTTTCCCAGAAGGGGAGAGGAAAAATGGCGCTCTTCCAGAGGGGCTGTCTGCTCAAACAGCGCAGATTCCCGCAGGAGCAGCCGCAGAATACCTTCCTCTGCCATAGCGGAGCGGAGATTGTTGTAGCGAATGGAGCGGGAGACAGGCTGCTCCCGGGTGGCGGGAGACAGATCGATACGCTCCTGCGCCCGCTTCTCCCGGCTGACGCGGCGGCGATAAGCTTTGTCAACCTCGATTTTCATGGATTCCGGGGTGGTACCGGCTGCTTTTGCAGCTTTGCTGCCGTAGATTTCCCGCTCAATGGCATTTGGCAGGGTGGAGATCATTTTGGCAGCTTCGGCAAGAAAGGCGAGCTTCTGATCGTCCAGTGTCAAATCATAGCGCGCCATGAGGGATTGCAATTGATACTCTGCGTGGTTTTCCGAGCGCTCCAGAAGTAAGCGGAAGCGGTCGGCACCGTATTTTTTCAGGAATTCGTCCGGGTCCTTGGCACCCTGTATCCGGAGGATTCTGACCTGAATGCCGGTCTTCTCCAGCATCGGCACCGCACGGTGGGTCGCATTTTGTCCGGCGGCATCCGCATCATAGGTGAGGTAGACCCGATTGGTATATTTCGAGAGCAGATTGGCATGCTCTTCAGTGAGGGAGGTGCCAAGAGAGGCCACGGCGCAGTCAAAGCCGTACTGCTGCAGGGCAATGGCATCCATGTAGCCCTCGGTCAGAATGAGGTAGCCAAGCTTGCTCTTTTTGGCAACATTCATGGCGAAAAGATTTTTTCGCTTATTAAAAATAAGTGTTTCCGGGGAGTTCAGATATTTGGGCGTGCTGTTGTCCATCACGCGTCCACCGAAGCCGATCACATTGCCCCGGATGTCGATGATGGGGAACATGAGCCGGTTGCGGAAGCGGTCATACACGCTGCCCTTTTCCTTGGAGCGAATGGCAAGTCCTGCATCGATCAGCTCCTGCTTGTCGTAGCCTTTCTCTTCCATGGCATCAAGCAGGCCATTCCATCCGTTGGGCGCATAGCCCAGCCCGAAGCGGGTCACGGTTTGCCGGGAGAGGCCACGGGAGACAATATACTCCTGTGCGGCACTGCCCGCGGGGGAGAACAGCATCTGACGGAAATAGCGGGCGGCATCCTTACACAAGGCCCAAAGGCGCTCGGCCTGCTTGTATTGGCTGCGGTAGCTCTCATCCTCCGGAACCTCCAGCCCTGCACGCTGTGCAAGCAGGCGGACGGCATCGGGATAGTTCAGGCCTTCGATCTCCATGATGAAATTCACCGCGCCGCCGCCCTTGTGGCAGCCGAAGCAGTAATAAAGACCGGCATCCGGGGAAACAGAGAAGGAGGCGGTTTTTTCGCCATGGAACGGGCACAGGCCAAACAGCCGTCCGCCCTGCCGCTTGAGCTCCACATATTGCCCGACAACATCTTCAATCGGACTGCGGGAAATCAGCTCATCTATGAATGCTGCGGGAAATGCCATGGTCTGCGCCTCCTTTCTGTTAGTTTATCTTGTCATGCAGGGTTCATACATCAGCGAACCTGCCATGCATTGGGAATAAAAATTTCCTGATATTTATAAATTGCGTATTTATCGGTCATACCGGCGATATAGTCGCATACCACCCGCTCCATACCGTCAAAATCCAGCTGGGGGCGGAAATCATCGGGAATCTCTGCCGGATGGGTCATATAGTGCTCAAACAGACGCTTGAGGATTTCTCTGGCCTTGGCTTCCTCGCCTTTGGCGACAGGGTTGCGGTAGACATGCTCAAACATGAATTCCCGCAGCTTGGACATAGCATCTTCAACCTCCGGACGCATCCGGAGCGTAGCAGAGCCATAAGACCCGGCAATCAGATCCTCCACTAAGGTATTGATCCGCCGGGAATGGGATTTTCCAAGCACGGCGGAAATTTCCCTGGGAATGTCCGATTCGCTCAGAATTCCGGCGCGCATGGCATCATCAATGTCGTGATTTATGTAAGCAATGCGGTCAGCGTAGCGAATGACCTGACCCTCCAGTGTTTCCGGCATCGGAGCAGACCAAGTATGTCCCAGAATGCCCATCCGGGTCTCATAGCAGAGGTTCAGACCGGCGCCGCCGCGCTCTAAAAGGTCAATGACGCGAAGGGATTGCTCATTATGGAGAAACTTCTTCCCCATGACCTCACTCAGCGCCACCTCGCCTGCATGACCGAAGGGGGTATGCCCCAGGTCGTGCCCCATGGCGATGGCCTCGGTAAGGTTTTCGTTGAGCTGCAATCCGCAGGCGATGGAGCGGCCAATGCGGGCGACCTCCAGCGTATGGGTCATGCGGGTGCGGTAGTGGTCGCCCTCGGGCTGGAGAAAGACCTGCGTCTTGTGCATCAGGCGGCGGAAGGCCTTGCTGTGTATAATGCGGTCGGTATCGCGCTGGAAGCAGGTGCGGCTGTCGCGCTCCTTCTCAGGAACAGCGCGTCCCTTGCTTTGGTCGGCAAAGGCGGCGTAGGGGGAGAGAATGCGGTGTTCCTGCTGCTCCATGCGCTCCCGGACGGTCATGGCGGCATCTTCAGTCATGCTTCTTTTCCTTTCCATAGGCCGGGCAGATACTCCTGAGAACCCGGAATAGGGGTCATTCGCCCGGATGACAGGTCAACGAGTCTTGCGCAGAAGGCATCAGCCTTGCCCAGCGGAATGCGGACAAGCAGATCGACCTGTGCGCCGTATTCTGTGGAAATGATTTCCCCGTCATAGGCGGCGATTTCCAGCTTTACGCGCTCAAACAGGGGATAGGGACAGGGAATGCTGATCTGCTGCCAGAGCCGCATAATGCTGATTCCGGCGGCCTCCAGCGCGATGCTGGCGCCCTTGGAATATGCTCTGACCAGTCCGCCGGTTCCGAGCAGAATTCCGCCGAAATACCGGGTGACGACACAGCAGACATTATTGAGCTCATTGCGCCGCAGCACATCCAGCACCGGCATACCGCCGGTGCCCTGCGGCTCTCCGTCGTCACTATAGCGCATGGCGCCGCCGCGGATGATGTAGGCATATACATGGTGCCGGGCATCCCAAAGGCGCTCGCGGGTGGCCTTGATCGCCTCCAGAGCCTCTTCTTCGGTATCGGTGCGCCAGATGTGGCCGATGAAGCGGGAGCGCTTTTCAATATGCTCATCTACACCTTCGCCGGTGGGTACAAGATATTCTTCCATTGCTATGTCTCCTTCAGCCATTGACGCAGGCGGCCATAGAGCATTTCCTGACAAATGGCTTCAATTTCGATCCCTTCGGCGGTGTAGTCGCAGCGCAGAACCTGCGCCTGACTGTGAAGCTGCTCCACTGCGCCGCCCTGAGAATAGGGCAGAAGGAATACGCAGTGATGCATGGAGCGGTTGAGGGTGGTTTCGATCAGCTCAAGCAGCCGATCGGTGCCCGCTCCTGTAGAGGCGCTGATGGCAATTGCATTGGGCTTACAGGGAATTTCGTCAGGGGGGACCAGGTCGGCTTTGTTATAGCATTCGATGACCGGAACATTTTCTCCGGCCAGCTGTTCTATTAGACGATCCACAACGCCGATATGTTCCGCACGGTGCGGATCGGAGGCATCAATGACATGGATCAGCACATCGGCATATTCCAGCTCCTCCAGCGTGGCATGGAAGGCCTTCACCAGATGATGGGGGAGCTTTGCAATGAAGCCTACGGTATCGGAGAGCAGTGCCTCCATCGTATCGGAGACGTGAAGACGGCGGGTGGTGGTATCGAGGGTATCAAACAGGCGGTTATTGGCAGGAATGCCTGCACCGGTGAGGCAGTTGAGCAGGGTGGATTTTCCGGCATTGGTGTAGCCTACAAGAGCGACGACCGGGATGCTGTTGTGAATTCTTCTCTCGCGCTGGGTGGCGCGTACCTTGCGAACCTCATCGAGTTCTTCCTCCAGCTTGGCAATGCGGCTGCGGATATGGCGCCGGTCGGTTTCCAGCTTGGTTTCGCCGGGGCCTCTTGTGCCGATGCCGCCGCCCAGACGGGAGAGGCTGGTGCCCATGCCGGAGAGGCGGGGAAGCAGATATTTATATTGTGCAAGCTCGACCTGCAGGCGGCCTTCGGCGGTTTTGGCTCTCTGGGCAAAAATGTCCAGAATCAGGGCGCTGCGATCCAGCACCACCGCGCCGGTCAGCTCCTCCAGCGCACGAATCTGGCTGGGGGAGAGCTCATTATCGAAAATGACCATATTGGCTTCAAGAGATTCGACCAGCTCGCGTACCTCCTGCGCCTTTCCTTCGCCGATAAAGCTATGCGCATCGGGGGTTGGGCGGTTCTGGAGAACGGTGGCTACGCTTCGTCCGCCTGCGGTTTCCAGAAGCTGGCGAAGCTCATCGAGGGTTTGTTCCGTAGCGGTTTCTTCCGGGCGAAAGCAGTCGGCATTCAGGCCCACAAGAACGGCGGCGTCTATATTGTGTTGTTCCATAGTAACTTCCAAATCTGATAAAATATGATAAAATGACCCATAAAGGTACGAAAAAAACCCGCACCAAATCAGGGTGCGGGCTTCTATCGATTATTTCAGGCCGTATTTCTTGTTGAAACGCTCAACACGTCCGCCGGTATCAACCAGCTTCTGCTTGCCGGTATAGAAGGGATGGCACTTGGAGCAAATTTCAACCTTGATGTCCTTCTTCGTGGAGCCCGTTTCGATGACTGCACCACAGGCGCAGCGGATGGTGGTCTGCTGATACTTGGGATGGATTCCTTCCTTCATGGGTACACCTCATTCTTTCAAAATCTGTAAAAGAGCGCAAACTCTTCCCTTGGCTTTTTAAGGCGAAATTGATTTTATCATAAACAGAGCAAAATTGCAAGTATTATTTCATTTTTTTATTGGCTTTTTCGATATGCTTCCACATGGCCGGGCAGGGCGCAGCTTTTCTCGGGCGGAAGGAACAGGGGGTAAAGACGCTCTGCACGCGCTTCCATTTTTGCGTATGCGCCGTCGCCGCGCTGCCCGGGGTGGAGAAGGGGTAGGCTACCTTCCTGCGCGGCGCGGCGCAGAAGCTTTTGTCCCTTTTCGTTAAATGCCAGAATGCGGGTATAGGGGGCCGGCTGCGCGAGATCGGCTTGTCTGAGGCCGAGGAAGGCGCACATCACCATGCGCATGATGCGGCTTCTTGCATATCGCCGGGATTTGACGGCGCAGACCAGAGCTTCTATCGTATCAGCCTGGCGGCTTTCCTTCATCAGTTTGCGCCATAAGCCTTCGGCGCCGTAGGGAAGGGCTTCAAATTCTGCATCGTCCATGGCACGAAGGCGGGCAAGCATGGCACGCTCGCCATGGGAAAGGCGGTGAATGGGCGCATCGGCAAGCAGTGTGGCGGCCTCCTTCGGGACAAAGGATAGCCACGCTTCCTCCGGCATCACAGCGCGCAGAGAGGCGGCGGAGGGGTTTTCCGGATCGGGGGTATCGGCATGATAGCTGCCGCCGCGCCGGATGGGAAGCGGACGAATACTGCTTTGACACGTCAGAAGCGCCTTGCAGTATTCCACAGCCAGAATATCGTTCGGCTGCTCCAGAAGGCTGCTGTCTCCGCCTAGCCCGGCAAGGGTTCGCTGGCGCAGGGAAGCAAAGCTGTCGCCGTCGGTCAGGCCTTTGCGCAATTGCTCAGAAAAGGCAGGGGAGAGGAGGATTTCAGCGGTCTCCATCAGCCTTTCCTGATCGCCGGTTTCGCAGCCGAAGCACAGATAGTCGATCCCGCCCAGACGGTTGAGGATTTCAACACCGCCAAGGGCGAAGCCCTCTGCGCTCGACAGGGCGGCGCTCAGGGGCAGCTCCAGCACCAGATCGGCTCCGCACTCCACCGCAGCGGCAGAGCGGCGGTATTTGTCGAAAACCGCAGGCTCTCCCCGCTGGACATAGCTTCCGCTCATGAGACATAAAATGGCCGTATCAGCGCCAAGCGCCTGCCTTATGGCGGCAAATTGCCTGCTGTGCCCCCTGTGAAACGGGTTGTATTCGCAAATGATGGCAGCGGTTTTCACAAAATCACCTCAATTTACAAAAAAAGTGAAAAAAGGCTTGTCGGAACGAAGAAAGTGTTATAGAATATATAGCGACATTTTATTCTAGCATAATCCTATGGAAATGTATAACTTTTTTTGAGGTGTAATTATGAATATTCTTGTTATCAACGCAGGATCTTCCTCCCTGAAGTATCAGCTCATGAACCCCGAAACCGGTGACGTCAGCGCCAAGGGTCTTTGCGAGCGCATCGGCATTGACGGCCGCCTGACCCACAAGGTTCCCGCTAAGGATCTCAAGGTCACCCGCGATATCGCCATGCCCACCCATTCCGAAGCCATCGCTGCGGTTCTGGACATTCTGGTTGACCCGGAATCCGGCGTCATCGCATCTCTGGACGAGGTCGATGCTGTCGGTCACCGCGTCCTCCATGGCGGCGTGAAGTTTGTAGAGTCCTGCATTATTGATGAGGCCTGCAAAGCGGCCATCCGTGAGTGCATCCCCCTTGGCCCGCTCCACAACCCCGCCAACCTCAAGGGCATCGAGGCCTGCGAGAAGGTCATGCCGGGCAAGCCCCAGGTAGCCGTCTTTGATACCGCTTTCCACATGACCATGCCTCCGAAGGCATACCGCTATGCAATTCCCACCGAGTACTATGAAAACGATCATCTCCGCCGCTATGGCTTCCACGGCACCTCCCACCGCTTTGTCTCCAAGCGCGCCATCGAGCTGATGGGCAAGCCTGCTGACGAGCTGAAGATCATTGTCTGCCATCTGGGCAACGGTTCCTCTCTGTCCGCAGTTGCGGGCGGCAAGTGCATCGATACCTCCATGGGTCTGAGCCCTCTGGCAGGTCTTCCCATGGGCACCCGCTCCGGCGATATTGATACCTGCGTTGCGCAGTTCATCATGAACAAGTACGATATGTCCGCCGATGAGTGCCTGAATATGCTCAACAAGAAGTCCGGCGTTCTGGCTCTGTCCAATGGCGTGTCCTCTGACTTCCGTGATCTGGAAGCGGGCGCAAAGAACGGCGACGACAACTGCCAGCTGGCTCTGGATAAGTTCTGCTATGAGACCAAGAAGTACATCGGCTCCTATGCAGCAGCACTGGGCGGACTGGACTGTCTGGTATTCACGGCAGGTGTCGGCGAGAACGGCTCTGTCAACCGTGCAAATATCTGCTCCGGTCTGGAATTCCTGGGCATCAAGATTGATCCCGAGCGCAACCTCGTTCGCGGTGAGGAAGCCCTGATTTCCACCGATGATTCCCGCGTCAAGGTTTGGGTCATCCCTACCAATGAGGAGCTCATGATCGCACAGGATACCGCAGAGCTCTGCGGAAAGTAAGAATTCTCATATAAATCAAGGGGTTCAGGCGAACAGCCTGAACCCCTTTTTTACTAAGGATGGATTGTGGAGAAGGAATAAACAGCGTTGACAATATCCAGACGGGTCATTTCCTCATTCTCGGTTTGCAGGAGCACAGAAGCCAGCGTGCCATCGCCGGGATCAATGCTGTTCTCAAAGCACCAGATGGCAGCGTTGGTAGCTTCCGCACGATCCGGATCGTAGGGATGCAGGATGGCCTTTGTGGAGGTATCCATAGCAAGCGCTTTAGCCAGCCGATACAGCAGCAGGTTGGCGGTATTTCGCAGGACAGGCTCGTCTGCTTTAAATGCGGAAAGCTCTGATACGGAAAGCAGGCCATGCCCCTTGGCCCAGATCAGCAGTTCGGTTTCGGTGAGCGTACTGTGCTTTTCACAACCGGCCATGGCGCAGATGATGCGCAGATATTCGAGATTTGTACAGATCGTCTCAAATCCGAATTTTGTGGAAGAAATCGGTTCCATATACTTATTTTTTCTCACAAAATCCAAAGATTCGATATTATAATCTGTGGGAATATCCGTATAGAAATAGGTCGTTGTATTGTCAGGAATTTCGATCACGCCCTGAATGGCGTGGGCATAATAATCGCTGTTGAGGATATCGGTGGAAACCTGGAATTTTGTTTTCACCTTTTTTATGGCTTGTTTAACAATTTCATCATCCGGTTCCGTGTCAGTAAATGCTTTCACCCTGCCGGTGGAGGCGTCATAGCCGTATTCCGGGGTGATGAAGCTTGTGTCCGAGAGAACCGCAAGATTTTCTGCCTGAGGGGAGAGTACGTCCTTTCCCATCAGTAGACGGGAGTCATAGGGCAGGTCAAAGAGATTCAGCACGGTAGGCAGAATGTCGATGGTGCTGCAATAGGTGTCGATCGGGATTTTCAAATCGGGCACATAGCAGATGAAGCTGTTGCGGAAGCGCTCAAAGGTGGTATCGATGTCCTCTCCGGCAAGCTCATTGTATTGCCATTCGGACAGCCCGTAGGGGAAGTGGTCATTGGTGAGCACAATGGCGGTTTTGTCTGCAATGCCAGCCTCCTCCAATTTCTCCATCAGATATTCCAGCGCATATTCCAGCTCAAGATTACAGGAAATATAGGCCTGCACGGTAGAGGAATAGGGCAGGGATGAGACCGTTTCCCGATTTTTCCGGCACATGGGGTTGTCCCAGTTGTATTGATAGTGACCGGAGAAGGTCATATAGTATGCGCAGAACTGTTTCCCGCTGTGAATGTAGTCCTCTATGGAATTTTCCATCATTTCCAGGTCGGAGGTAGGCCAGCCCAGCGCCATATCAAGGCCGTCATCCGCAGATTGGAAGGTGAAGCCCATATTGGGATGGGTCAGGTTGCGGGTATAGTAGTCGCCGGAATAGTTGTGGTAAGCCCATGTCTCGGCACCTGCATTGGCGAAGGCGTTGCCAAGGCAGAAGGGGAGATAGTTTTCGCGGGAGGCATAGAAGCTGCCGGCAGATTTTGAACGGGAGGTATCCGGCAGGATGCCCATGCAGAAGGTATACTCGCCGTTGGTGGTATTGCTGGCAAAGGAGCCGAAGAAGTTTTTGAAGACAAAGCCGTTGGTGGACAGCTTGTACAGCGCCGGTGTACGCTCCGGATCGATCAGCTTCGGGGAGAAGGATTCGCAGCACAGGGCAATCAGGTTATAGCCCTTCAGCAGGCCGGTGTATTCATTCTGATAGGTCGGCTTCTGCTCTGCAAAGTAGCTGTCCAGATTCTTCAGGGTTTTGCTGTCTGCGCTTTCAATCAATGCATTAAAATTGATAGGCAGGATATTGGCTTTGGGCTTAGCTTCTTTCTTAGAGGCTTCTTCTGCTTCCTCAGGCTGCTCTTCATCTGTTGTGAGGGAAGCGTCCTGCGTATCCTCTTCGGCAGAGCTTTCGGAAAGGATTTCGTCCTCAGGTTCGTCTGAAGACGATTCAGTATAATACGTGTAATCGGAATCCTCAGTTTCTGTTGCTTGTTCCGGCAGAAGCAGGAACCTGCCCTCCTGATGCACGGTCAAAAACAGACCGAGATTCTTCATGCTGATCTCAGTGGAGCAATTGGGGTCACTGTAGAATTGGTACATAGACGAAATGCCGGTATCCGTCAGGCGCATGAAGCCCACAAGGCCGAAGGACAGCAGGAGCATATACGCCACGCCGGAGAGAAACCAGCGCGCAATGCGGCGATTGTTAAACAGGGAGAGCTTTTTGCAGAGAATGATCGACAGCGGAATCGGTACGAGCATCAAAAGAATCTGCCACCAGACCTGGGCAATGCCATAGAGCATGGGTCTCCAGAAATTTGTGACAGCATCTGCACCGAAGCTGATCTGCCACAGGGGCATAAATTCATCGAAAATGGAGTGGTAGACCAGCTGAATCTCGAAAAACAGGCACAATGCAGAAACAAGAATCGGCAATGCCCAGCGTGCCCCCTTTGGCGGCAGAAGAGCGCACAGGGCAAACAGCAGGCAGCCGACAGAACCGGCAAAGCACACGGAATAAAGGCTTCTGAAAGAAAGCTCGCTATAAATCAGCAAATGGAGCATGAGCTCCAGATAAATCGGCAGAGCCATACAGCACAGCAGGGTCAGAAAATAACTGCGGCTGTTCTTTGCAGGGGCGTCAGAAGTGGTATGGGAATGGGAGAAGAGACGAATGCGGGGATGAGTCATAGCGGGAACCTTCTTTGGTATGGATTTTTGCACGCATATTCTATCTCAATCTTCGATAGTTTTCAAGAATATCATTAGAATAATTCGAAAAAGAATTACACCTGCCGCAGAAGAGGGCAGGTGTAATAGAAATTTGAAAATTTAAAGATCGCAGTTATTCACCGTGCGGGGGAAGGGAAGGACATCGCGGATATTGCCGATGCCGGTGAGATACATGACGCAGCGTTCAAAGCCAAGGCCGAAGCCTGCATGGCGGGTGGAGCCGTATTTACGCAGATCCAGATAGAAGCCGTAGTCTTCGGCATTCAGGCCAAGCTCGTTCATGCGCTGCATCAGGATATCGTAATTATCCTCACGCTGAGAGCCGCCGATGATTTCGCCGATGCCGGGAACCAGGCAGTCCATAGCGGCTACCGTCTTTCCGTCGGGGTTCAGCTTCATATAGAAGGCCTTGATTTCCTTCGGATAATCGGTGACAAATACCGGGCGCTGGAAGATGACCTCGGTCAGATAGCGCTCATGCTCGGTTTGCAGGTCGCAGCCCCAGGATACGGGGTAATCGAATTTATCGTTGTGCTCCTTCAGAATTTCCACAGCCTCCGTGTAGGTGATGTGGCCGAAATCGGAGTTGAGCACATGGTTCAGGCGGTCGAGAAGTCCCTTATCCACAAAGGAATTAAAGAAGTTCATTTCCTCGGGGGCGTGCTCGAGTACATAGCGGATGATGAATTTGATCATATCCTCTGCCAGACGCATATCGTCCTCCAGATCGGCAAAGGCGATTTCCGGCTCGATCATCCAGAATTCTGCGGCATGGCGGGTGGTGTTGGAGTTTTCGGCGCGGAAGGTGGGGCCGAAGGTATAGATGTTGCGGAAGGCCTGGGCAAAGGTTTCGCCGTTGAGCTGACCGGAGACGGTGAGCTTGGTGGGCTTGCTAAAGAAGTCCTGACTGTAGTCCACACTGCCGTCGTCCTTCTTGGGCGGATTGGTCATGTCCAGCGTGGTGACGGTGAACATTTCGCCTGCACCCTCGCAGTCGGAGCCGGTGATCAGCGGCGTATGGACATAGACGAAGTCCCTCTCCTGGAAGAACTTGTGGATGGCGTAAGCAGCCAGAGAGCGGACACGGAACACAGCCTGGAAGGTGTTGGTGCGCGGACGCAGATGGGAGATGGTGCGCAGATATTCCATGGAGTGGCGCTTGGGCTGTACGGGGAAATCCGGCGTGGAAGCACCTTCGACAGCAATGCTTTCCGCCTGAATTTCAAACGGCTGTTTGGCGTCCGGCGTCAGCACCAGTGTGCCCTTGATGATCAGAGCGGCACCGATATTGACCTTAGAGATATCAGAGAAATTGGGCAGCTCTGCGCTGTAGACCACCTGCACCGGGGTAAAGAAGGTGCCGTCGGAGAGCATGATAAAGCCAAAATTCTTTGAGGCGCGGAGATTTCTAACCCAGCCGCCGATTTCCAGCGATTTTCCGGCATATTCATCTGGGTTTTTAAACAGGGAACGAAGCGTAATAAAGTCCATGATTGTTACTCCTTTGATTTCGCACACTGCTGGTGTACGTTAGATTACTTAGATTGGGGAAGGCTCCATCGCATTATGGAGGGTGTCGGTGATGGCGCCGCGGAAAATGCTGTCGGCATTGCCGTGAACCACATTCAGGGCAGGTGCCACATGGCTCATACCGATGTTGCCGTCCATGAAGACGTCAATATCGAGCATGAATACCGGCTCATCAGATACGGGGCGGTTCTGCTTATCCACCTTCCGCATCATGCCGCGGCCGGCTTTGATATTGGTGCGTGCACCGCCGGGGAGGTTCAGGGTGGCTGTCTGCTCGCATTTGAGGAAGGCGTTTTCGTTAACATCCTCTTCGCCCATCAGACCCAGATAGGGGGCGCTGATCAGATCGCGCCAGGGAAGGTTATCCAGCTCCAGAAGCCGCTGGTTGAAGGCGTTGATGTAGCGAAGGCCGATGCGGTTGAAGCAGGCGGGATGATACACGCCGATCAGGTGGGCAAGGAGCTTATCGAGCCGCTTGGCAAAATCCTCCCAGCGGGTATAGCCATGGGAGGCCAGAGAGATGAAGCCCTGGGTAAGGTTGACTTTCCAGCGATTGTCCATGGAAAGAAACTGATAATTCTTTGTGGTAGTGGGCGGCGCACCGTTCTGACCGTTGAGCCGTTCTTCACGGACAGAGTAATTGGGATAATCCCCGCGGATCAGCTCCTGAAATTCAAAGGGGGATTGGTTTTCAATTTTGAGGATGGTGGGAAAACGGAGCTGGCAGATGACTTCGACGAGCTGCGGCTTTCCGTATAAGCAGCGTTCGGCATCAGAAAACATAAGGGCACATCCTTTCGCATGGCATTGCGGTTGTTCCCTATCAGTATAACGAATTTTGTTGTATTTTTCAAGGTGAAGACTTTGCGTTTTTTCTTTTCTATGCTATAATATTCCAAAGGAAAAGAAAGGTCGGCTGAGATCATTCTGCCGGAGAGGTTTATGCTATGGAATTCAGTATCAATGTGCAGTTATTGCGGGAGGGCGCGAAGCTCCCGGCTTATGGTTCTCCCAGTGCAGCCGGTGCCGATCTGTGCGCCTGTCTGGATGCCGCGGTAGACATCGCGCCGGGTGAAACCGTCATGATCCCGACCGGCCTTGCTATGGAGCTGCCTGAGGGCTACGCCGGACTCATCTATGCACGCAGCGGCCTTTCCTGCAAGAGAGGTCTCGCACCTGCCAATAAGGTCGGCGTCATTGATTCTGACTATCGGGGAGAGATCATTGTTGCCCTGCATAACCATGGGCAGGCGTCCCAATGCGTTGCTCCAGGAGACCGCATTGCCCAGCTGGTGCTCGCCCGATGCCCGCAGGCGGACTTTTTTGCGGCAGAGAAGCTCTCCGATACCGAGCGGGGAGAAGGCGGCTTTGGCTCTACGGGAAAATAAAAAAATCAAAAAAACATTAGAAATTTTAAAAATAATCTGTTAATATATGGGTATAGGATTGCTTTCGATTTGAAATGGAGGTGCCCCATGTATCAGGTGGGTGATTATGTTGTATACGGCATGGAGGGTGTTTGCCGGGTGATAGAAATTGGGCATCCCAGATTATCCGGGATACCCAAGGATCGGTTGTATTATACTCTTGCGCCATATGCACACGCCGGCGCGGTCTATATCCCTGTGGATACCGAGCTTTTTTTGCGCGATCCGCTGGGCAGAGAAGAGATCGAGGGCTACCTTTCAGAGCTTCCGTCGCTTCCCCTGTGCGATGACCTGCCTTCAGATGTCAGATTGGTCGCCGCATATTATCTGGAGATTCTGAATTCCCATGATTTCAGAAGAATTCTCCGGATGTGCAAAACTATCTATTGCAAGCAGCGTGCCCTGTCCGGCACCCGGAAGTCGTTAAGTGTTGCCGATATGCGCTATTGGAAGCAGGGCGAAGAGCTTCTGGCCAGTGAGATCGGCTATGTTCTTGGGCAGGAACCCCAGCAGATCATCAAAATGCTTCGTCAGTCCATGGAGCCCAGCTGAGCTTTTACTTCCTGCATCCATTCCAGCACCTTGAAGCGGATGACATAGTCCTCTTCCTTTGTGATCCAATTGATTTCATCCTGAGAAAAGCCTGCGCCTGCTGCGATTTCCTCTAAATCTCCTGCACATGCGCCGTTGCACAGGCTGGGGAAGCACACGCACCACCAGTTGTGTCCGCCCCCCGCGCCCAGCTTTACCCGCAGGGAGAGATAGTTTCCTGCCGGAAGCGTGAAGGAAGGGTAGTATCGGGTGGGAAAAGCCTCCTCCCGGAGCGTGACCGCAGCGGGCATATCGCAATGCAGGCTTTGCAGCGTTTCTTCCGCTTTTTCCTGAAGGGAAGGCAAAGCCTGCTGAATTTTCTGCGCCATGTCCTCCCGCCCTGTGGAGGAAGCTGCCAGAGCCGAAACCGTCTCTAACAGTGCATCCCGGACAGCCAGCTTGTTCTGCTGATCTTCCGCACTGTCTGAGTTTGCCACGACATGGAAGCGAATCATTTTTTCAGCCAAAGCCTGCTGCTTTGCAAGCAGGCTCCCGGCACCGACCGTAAGCGCAGCGAAAAGGATCAAGCCTGCGCTGAGGATTTTATGTTTCATAAATAAAAACCGCCTGTCTTTTTTTCAAAGGATAGACGGTTTTTTCTTATTTTATACGCTGCTTGCATAAAAAACCTGCAAATCCGGGCTTTTCATTGCAATAGCAGCCGATTTTGCGGATAGCGCATCGGGAAACAGGCCAAATACCGCAGAGCCGGAGCCGGTCATCTGTGCGCCGCAGGCGCCGAGCGAAAGGAGGCCATGCTTGATCGAGAGGATTTCGGGATGCTCGATCGCGGCGACCGGCTCAAGCACATTGCACAGCAGCTTCCC
The DNA here is from genome assembly GCA_045628065.1 of Faecousia sp. GTDB lineage: Bacteria > Bacillota > Clostridia > Oscillospirales > Oscillospiraceae > SVMC01. The sequence continues at coordinate 5,915 of JAZQOW010000010.1, read as the reverse complement.
CGCACCGGCTGCATCATCCTTCCGAAGGCAGGCAAGGAGCGCGTGTGCATCGGGATGAAGGGAAGCGGGGTGCTGATCGGACAGGGCGAACAGCTTTGGCGTGGAGATACCGAATTTCGGCTTGCAGATCACATAATGCTGGCGGGTTTCGATCTTCTCCGGCGCAACGATCTCTCCGCGGCCGAAGACCATTGCCGTGCCGCCCACAATGCAGTACGGCACATCACTGCCGACCTGCGCACCTAAGCTGCAAAGCTCCTGCTTACTGAGCGGCATTTGATGGAGTGCATTCAGCCCCCGGAGGACAGCTGCCGCATCGGCGCTGCCTCCTGCCATACCGGCCTGCGAGGGGATACGCTTGCAAATGTTTATTGTTATGCCGCCGTCATGCACTCCGGTGGCGGCATAGAATCGCTTTGCGGCCTTCCATGCAAGGTTGCGTTCATCCTGCGGGACATCCGGGATTTCTTTCCCATCTTCATCACAGCAGCGCAGAACCCAATCCTTGCCTGTGTTCCGGCAGATGGTAAGCGTATCTTCCAGAGAAACCGCCTGCATCAGCATGGCAAGCTCATGATAGCCATCCTGCCGGAGTCCAAGGATATCCAGCGTCAGATTCAGTTTTGCCGGAGCGGAAATCGTAATGGTATTCATTCTTCAATCATGCGGGCTTCAAGATAATACCGCTTTTCGCGGCTGTGACCCATCGAGAAGGTCTTGCGCGGGAGAACGCCGTCGGCAACGACACCGCGGAAAAGCTGTTCCTTCTCAATGGCGGGAAGCAGGAAGCCGATAGAATCAGGCTGCTCAGCCAGCCTCAGAAGTGCATCGTCATCATGGATGTAGTCGGTCTTACCGGCATTGTCCTTCAGATATTCGTCAAGGAACAGCTGCAGAACGCCGATGGCCAGCTCGCTGCGGGCTCTGTCAAGATAAACGGTGCCTTCGCCGTCTTTGGTGATCCACTTGACGGGATAACCGCCGGGAGCGCACCAGTTCTCGAGTGCGGCAAGCAGCTTCTCCGGCTGGGTCCGGGAAATAATGCGGTGGATCGGCTCAAATACAAGCGCATCGTCATGGATATTTTCCAGCTCCACCAGTGCATAACGTGCAGGATGCCGGGAAAGATCTGCATCGGGATTCTTGGCTTTCAGCTCTTCGTAGCAGGATTTTGCAGTGGCAAGGGAATGGTTGCCGTCACCCACACAGAAGATCATAGGAACGCCCTTGAGCCCAGTATATTTTTCATCAACGGTTGCAGAATATTCTTCCAGCATACGGTCAAACGCCTTTGCGTCTTCGCCATCGACCAGCCAACCGCAGATATGACCGCCGCCCATCATCAGGTCGAAGTCATAAAGCTTTTGAAGAGAAGCTTTTTTTGCGGTGATGGATTCAATGAGCTGCTTTTTGTGGTCATCGCAGAGCATAAGTACATGGGGAAGCTCGATGGCGGCGTCACGGCGAACCTTCTGACGGGGCGGGATACGCTCCACAACGGTGCGCTCTGTGGCGCGGATGGCAGAGGTGGAGCCGACGGAGAAGTCATAGGCATCCAGATCGACCTTGCCCACCAGACCCTTGCGGATGGCACCGGAATCCAGTGTGCGCTCCACATACACATAGCTGTTGGGATAGCAGCGGAAAATCCCCTTGTTCAGATACTCTTCCATATTTCTATGAATGGCAGCGGTGTGGGCTGCCTCCATGGGGGTGCCCAGCGCTGCTTCGGGGAGAATGAGGTGCAGCGCGGAAGGGATGCCTTCGGTAAGATCTCTGACCTGCTGCCAGTATGCGGGATTTGAAGTATACTGGTCGCAGGCGATGACAGCCCATTTCGAAAGGTCTTCAACCTGAGGGAAGAGAATATCAGCGGAGGTAAAACAATTCATACGATTCATCCTTCTATGAAAAACAGAAATAATTTGAACGGAGCTATTATATACGATACCGGCAAGAAAGAAAAGTGTTTTTTTGGCTTTTTTTTGCTGAATAAGGGCGGAAGCCACGAAGCAAAATAATGCTGAGAATCGCAGGAATGGAGGTAAGCAAATGGATACTCTGGCTTTGATCCTCGCCATTGTCGGTGCAGTCAACTGGGGCCTTGTCGGCATTTTTAAATTTGACCTGGTAGCCTGGATTTTCGGCGGACAGACTGCGGGCCTGTCCCGCGTCATTTTCACGCTGGTTGGTCTGGCCGGTCTGTGGTGCATCTCTTTGCTGTTCCGCAGAGGCGCAAATGCATCTGTAGAGGACTAAAGAAAACCGCTGACCCTCAAAGCAGAGGGTCAGCGACCGGTACATTAAAGCGTAAAACGGGAGCTGTATTCATCAATATAACGGGCATAGGATTCCGTGCGAAGATGCCTTGCCTGCTTCAGGTATTCGTGCGTGTCGAAGGCATCGACCTGTACCTCGATCATGGCAACGGCGATATTGGAGCAGTGGTCTGCCACGCGTTCCAGATTGGTCAGAAGATCATTGAGTACAAAGCCGAAGGAGAGGGAGCACTTTCCTCTTTGCAGGCGCTCTACATGGTTGAGCTTGATCTCGTCGCACAGCTCATCGATGCGCTCCTCCAGAGGCTCAACACGCTCTGCGGCAGACAGATCATTCAGCATAAAGGCCTCAAAGGTGATTCTTACGATTTCTCTGACAGCGGAAATGAGTACATCCATCTCTGCGGCAGCGGCGTCGGAGAAGTGAATCTGCTTTTCCTTCATCTCTCTAGCGGTTATAGCCAGATTCAGAGAATGGTCAGAGATGCGCTCAAAATCGGAAAGCGTATGGAGGTATTTGGAGATCGCTTCGTTTTGCTGCGGGTTCAGCTCCTGTGTGTTCAGCTTGATCAGGTAAGTGCCAAGCGCGTCTTCGTATTTATCGACCAGATTCTCCGATGCCTGCACTTCCTTGAAGCCGGCTTCGTTAAAGCTTTTCAGCAGGCCGAAGGCCTTGAACAGATTCTCTCTTGCCTCGGCAGCCATATCGCAAATGGTGATGCGGCTCTGCTCAACAGCCAGCGTGGGATGCTGCAGGAAGCGCTCCTCTAGCATGAAGCGATCATTGACCTCAGGGACATTTTCCTTTTCAGGTACGAGCAAGACGACAAATTTTTCGATCAGGCCAATAAAGGGCAGGAGGAAAACAACTTTCACGATACGGAATAAGGTGTTGAGGAATGCGATCGAGAAGGGATTCATAACGGTATTCAGGAAGGAGAATTGCAGCAGCGCATTGGCAAGGTAGAAAAGACATGCCCAAATGATGACACCTGCGACTTCGACCACGAGATAGACCAGTGCAGTTCTTTTGCCTGCGGTGGATGCACCCAGCGCACTCAGGAGCACCGGCAGGGCGGCGCCGATCGCAATACCCATGAGAATCGGAAGGGCGATCGAGAAATCAATCGCGCCGGTAGCGGACATTGCCTGCAAAATACCGACAGCAGCAGAGGCGCTTTGCAGCACGCTGGTGAACACAGTGCCGACCAGAATGCCGAGGAAGGGATTAGAGAAGTTGGTAAGCGTATCACGGAAGGCCGGACTGTCCTTCAGGGGAGAGACCGCACCGCTCATGGCCTGCATGCCAAACATCAGAACGGCAAAGCCCATGAGAATATCGCCGACATGGTTGAGAACGGGCTTTTTGCAGAACATTCTCAGAATGATGCCGGTTACTGCGATGACACCGGTAATGGTGGCTGTGGAGATCAGATTGACCCAGCCGGAGGCACTGTCAAGATAGCTCAGGGAGATGATCCAGCCGGTAATACTGGTGCCGATGATCGAACCCATGACGATGCCGATGGCCTGCCGGACCTTCATCATACCGGAGTTTACAAAGCCGACGACCATAACGGAGGTAGCTGAGGAGGACTGAATGATGGCGGTTACACCGGTGCCGAGAAGAAGCCCCTTGAGGGGCGTGTTGCTCAACTGGAACAGCACCAGCTCCAGCTTATTGCCTGCGACTTTTTTCAGCCCGTCTCCCATCAGCGTCATACCGAAAAGGAACAATGCAACACCTGAGAGCAGGGCAATGATATCAGCTATACCCATATGGATTTCCTCCCTTTAGAAGAAGACAGATATGACTTCGCATATTTTGCAATTCTATCATATCCTACATTGGGACAAAAATCAACATGTATAATAGAAATATTTCGGACAGTGGCGGGGGAGGAAACGTCACAATCGGGAAAGGAGAACATAGAATGATTCTGAAAGCAACTGTAGCTTTACGAAAAATCAGGAGGTAATCCTATGGCTGAACAGGTTATGGACGGTTCCGGATTGGCAATGCCGCCGGAAGGAGTCTGCATCCATACGAATAAGATCACCGATGTGTGCCTGGATAAGGACTGTATCGAGGATTTGCGGGTCTATCTTACGGCAGATTCTCAGGCGCGGCTGGATGCTTCTGCCGGGGCGAGAGTGCGGGGCGTAGAGCTTCTCTGGGTGGACATTGATGTGGAGGAGCTGGGCTTTCAGCGGGGCTATGCAGCGGTAGAGCTTACATTCTATTACCGGGTGCGGGGCGAGACCGGCACCGGCACGGCCGGAGCGCTGGATGGCGTTGCGGTTTTCCAGAAGCGGGTGGTGCTCTATGGCGGCAGCGGCGCGGCAAAGATCTTCTCAAGCCGTGCTGCCGCCATTCAGCCGGCACTTTTGCAGCAGCCGCCTGAGGCCGTTGTGGAGGTGATCGACCCTATGGTGCTTTCCTCCCGGGTGATGGAGGCGGGCGATACCGCGCCGCAGGAGCTGGTAGATATTCCTGCGCAGATCCGCGACGTATTCCCAAGCGATCTGGTCATGGACAGCAGCATCCGGCGAATGTTTGTGACCATCGGACAGTTCTCCACCATTCGTCTCGAGCGGGATGCCCAGCTTTCTATGCCGGGAGGAAGCTACTGCGTTCCGGGGAAATCCTGCTGCGGTGAGGGAAGCTGTCAGGAGGATCCCTGCGACGTCTTCTCGCGGATCGATTTTCCCTATCAGGCCTTCTATCCCGAGCAGACTGAGGAAGGGCAATAAGAATTTCCGGGGCTGTCTCTGAGGCAGCCCCGGTTTTTTTGGGATTTTATTTATTGAGCAGCCGGGCAAGCGGCGGTCTTGCCACCTTCAGCGCACCTTTGGGACAGAATTCCTGACAGCAGAAGCAGTGGATACAGGCCTTCCGTTTGATGACCGGCTTCTTGTTCTGCATTTGGATGGCCTTGGCAGGGCAGATATTGGCGCACTTCGCGCAGCCGATGCACAGCGGCTTTTCCAGTGTGGGACGCGGTGAAAAATTCCGCTGCATGAAAGGGGAGAAGAGAAGCCCCAGAGGGCCTTTAAATTTATCCTGGAACAGCATACGGTTCTTGGTTTCCATCTTCTCAAAATCCCTGATTATGAACGAATCGGCATCGCCCAGGATGTTCAGCTCATCGAGACCGGCTGGGATCAGACCGCGCTCCGCTGCGGCCTCCAGTGTGGGAACCTCCTCTCTGGGCAGGTCGATGATTTTGGCGCAAACCAAATCCACCGCATGAGGGTTATCCCCTGCAAGGACAGCACCGATGGGTCTGGGCGTTCCGGCGGTGGGGCCGTTGCCCTCCATGCCCACTACGGCATCCACAATGGTCAGGCAGGGGTGCCAGTATTCTGCCAGATCGACCAGCATATGGGCAAAGCTACGCAGCTCCGGATACTTATAGTGATATTCCGGCTTCAGGGTGCCGGGAATGGTGCCGAACATATTTTTTGTACCGGCAGACATGGCCATCATGCCGTGGGATTTCAGCTTGCAGACATCGATGATCGCGTCGGCGTCGTCGAGCCATGCGGTATAGCGGATGTGTCTGGCGACTTTGGCATCGGGAAGATCGCGCTCGGCCTCCGCAAAGTTCTGATTGAGCTTCGCTCCGGCGGCCT
>JAZQOW010000009.1:0-6843 GCA_045628065.1 Faecousia sp. | reverse complement strand
TTTTCTACGCACTCATCAAATGCCATGCAGATATCAGAGCCCAGATTGGACTGGATCTGCATACTCTCCTCCGGCCCCATAAAAATCTTGTGACCGTCAATATGAGAGGCGAAATATACACCCTCCTCCTTGATTTTTCGCAGAGAAGCGAGGGAAAACACCTGAAATCCGCCGGAATCGGTAAGAATCGGGCCATCCCAGGTTATGAATTTATGGAGTCCGCCCATTTCCTTCACGGTTTTATCACCGGGACGAAGATGGAGATGATAGGTATTGGACAGCACCACCTGGGTGCGAATTCTTTCCATATCCTCTGCACTCAGTGCGCCCTTGATCGCGCCCTGTGTTGCCACATTCATGAATACGGGGGTCTGTACAGTGCCATGTGCGCAGGTAAATACGCCGCGCCGGGCCTTTCCTTCGGTTTTTAATAGTTGAAACATATTCTACTCCTTCCTTTGTACATCCGATCAGTAAATAAACATCGCATCTCCAAAGGAGAAGAACCGATAACGCTGCCGAACGGCTTCCTGATAGGCGTTAAGCACATGCTCTCTGCCTGCAAAAGCGGATACCAGCATCACAAGCGTGCTTTCCGGCAGATGGAAGTTGGTGATCAGTGCATCCATGGTGCGGAATTTATAGCCGGGATAGATAAAGATATCCGTCCAGGCAGAGGACGCGCAGAATCGTCCATCCTCCCCTGCCAGACTCTCCAGCGTGCGGCAGGAGGTGGTTCCGACACAGATGATCCGACCGCCGCGGTCGCGTGTGCGGTTGAGAAGAGCCGCAGTAGGCTCGTCGATCATGCAGAATTCTGCGTGCATATGATGGTCGGTGATTTCCTCTGCCTTGACCGGGCGGAAGGTGCCAAGACCTACATGCAGGGTGATTTCCGCGATGTCTACACCCATGGCGCGGATGTGCTCCAGCAGCTCCGGCGTGAAATGCAGGCCTGCGGTGGGAGCTGCGGCAGAACCGAGTACCTTGGAATAAACCGTCTGATAGCGTTCTCCATCGGCCAGCTCTTCCCGAATGTAGGGCGGCAGGGGCATTTTGCCAAGGCGCTCAAGGATTTCAAGGAAAATGCCGTCATAATGGAACTGCACCATCTTATTGCCGTTATCCAGAGCGTCAACCACGGTTGCTGAAAGGTCGTTATCGCCGAAGAGCAGCTTCTGTCCCGGCTGGGTTTTTCTTCCCGGTCTTGTCAGGCATTCCCAAATGCCATCGCCGCGATCCTGAAGCAGCAGCACTTCCACAGCACCGCCGGTGGGGCGGCAGCCGAGAAGTCTTGCGGGCAGAACACGGGAATTATTGACGACCAAAGTATCTCCGGGGTGAAGCTCATTGATAATGTCAGAGAAATGCTGATGACGCAATTCGCCGGTTTCCCGGTTCATGCACAGCAGTCTCGAAGCATCCCGGCGCTCGAGCGGCGTCTGCGCGATCAGCTCCGGGGGCAGCTCATAATAAAAGTCTTTTGTTTTCAAAGTATTGCTCCTTTGCCCTATGGCTCAATTTCTCGCCACGGTATTGTTCTCCATGCATAAAGCACGAGGTCATTATACCAGCATTCCGGTAAAATGCAACTTTTTTATTATAAGAATCATGAAAACGCCCGCGAGTCTGGACTCGCAGGCGTTAATAGCATTATTCCTGATTTGCCGATTGGATCGTGATATGATATTCGATGGTGCCCATGGGGGTATCCTCAATTTCGATTCCGTAGTTCAGCTCAAAGAAGCCGACATCATTCTCGATTTCGACGGTCATTTTTTTAGCAATGACACGCAAAAGCAGGGCGCCTTCCTCTATGCGGTAAAGGGATTCGCTGGTTTTCCCCTCCACAAACTCCATGACCGATTCTACGGCACCGTGGCGCTCTAAAAGAATGACGCCGGGTCGTATGGTAAACTGCGTTGTGGTGCCCGTGAGGCCGGTGAGGGGGCTTTCCTGATAGCGGAGAATGATGCTCTCCCCTTCCCTGCGGTATTCGGCAGTTGTGGTCAGCTCGATGGTCTCCGGCGCACAGCCGGGTGCAGTTTGGGTGCCGCTGATTAATAGGATAACTTCTTTTTTCATTCGCTTAGTGCCAGCTCCAACAGCTTTTCAATGAGCTCCGTGCACGGGATGCCGGAAGCCTCAAACATTTTGGGGTACATGGAGATAGAGGTAAAGCCCGGAAGGGTGTTGATCTCGTTGAAAACCACTTCTCCCCCATCATAAGTAACAAAGAAATCTACACGGCTCAGACCCCGGCAGCCCATCGCCTGATAAACGGTCAGGGCGGCATCGCGGGTATTCTGTGATTGTTCATCCGTGATGGTAGCAGGAATCAGTGTGCGGGAACAGTTGGACAGATACTTGGCATCATAGTCATAGAAATCTGCACCGGAGATGATCTCACCGCATACGGATGCAATCGGATGCTCGTTGCCGAGAACGGCAACCTCTACCTCGTGTCCGTTGATGAATTCTTCTACCAGAACCTTGCGGTCAAAACGCAGTGCCAATTCCGCAGCAGCATACAGCTCTTCCTGATTTCTGACCTTGGAAACACCCACAGACGAACCGGTTCCGGCAGGCTTTACAAACACCGGGTAAGCAAACTCTGCCTCAATTTCAGCAACGACAGCTTCCGGTGCCTCGGCAAAGGCTTCTTTTGTAAGCAGGTACCATTTGGCCTGACGCACCTTAGTGCGGTCAATGATCAGCTTGGTCATGCACTTATCCATGCAGGCTGCAGATGCTGCCACACCGCCGCCCACGCACGGAATTCCGGCAACCTGCATTAGTCCCTGAACAGAGCCGTCCTCGCCGTTCTCGCCATGGAGGACAGGAAATACCACATCGATCGGTATCCGCTCTGTTTTATCGTCGCGGAACACCAGCAGTCCGTCTCCGCGGGAGGGAGACAGCACACACGGACAGCAGGTGGGGTCATTCATCCAGACTCCTGCGGGAAGAAGACTGTAGTCGGTGCTTCCAAAGAAAAACCATTTTCCTTCTTTGGTAATCCCTACAGGGTAAACATTATTCTTTTCCTTATCAATATTGCTTAAAATACACTCTGCAGAGCGAAGCGAAATCTCATGCTCCGGGGATACGCCGCCAAAGAGCACACACACGTTGCGTTTGTTCATAGCCATGCCTTCTTTCTCCGGTGCACAGATGCGCAAGCCGGGGTCATTCTTTATTATCATATGCGATTTGCAAGACAAATACAAGTTAAATTTACAATACTCGACGAATTGTTATGGAAAAACATTGAAAAATGCGGTATAATACCTTGGATTATAAGGGAGGGATGATCGCGTGAGGATCGACCTTAGTGCAAAAGAATTTCGGCGGCTTCTGGATATGGTTTATATCGGGAACTGGGTCCTGAATTCCACCAGAGGAGATGACCGCTTCGAGGATTACGATCATGTCGAAAGCAAGCTCTTTGCCCTTTGCAAAAATACACCGATGGAGGCACTGGTTGAGGATTACAACGGCAAGCCGGTTCCCTCTCAGGCGTTTAATGACGGCGGAATCCATGAAGCCATCGTCAATTATGAGGATGAAATATTCTATGATGTTCTGGCGGAAGAGCTTGCCCGGCGGGACATGGGCTACCCGGAAATCACAACCGGGAATTATGATGAGCTTGTGACCCGCATGGAGGACTACATTGATGAATTTGAAGCCCACGGCACCGATAATATCATGATCAGCACAGGCTGAAAAGCTTTCCGGGTTCTGAGGAACATCAGAACCCGGATTATTTTTATAATCCCCAGAATCGCAGCATGGCATCATGCTGATTCATCTTTGCCTGATCCACAAAGGATTTCTCTATCAGCTGCTTTCCGCGCCCAAACAAATGATGGCGTATGGCGCGATAGAAGCGATAAACCCAAACCGCAGGAAGAAGGTAGGGTCGATTGCACACGAAGGAATAATAAGGTACATTGCATACGTCCTGATAGGACGGGAATATGCGGGACAATACGGTCATAAATTTACCCTTCTTGCGAAGTGTATTCAGATTTGCATTTTCCCGGTTGGACGCATCATCAAAACCAAACACGCCGTTTCCGAATATTTTCTGCGTAGACAGCGTATAAAAATCTTCATCAAGCGCCATGGTCAGCGGCATTTCCTTATCAAACCAGCGCCCACAAAACGACAGACAGACCTTTGCAAAATCCAGAATTTCAAGCTGCTCAAGAACAGACGTCAGCGCCTCCCAGTTGATCTGGCAGTGCTGAACAACAAGTGCAAGATCCATAAACTGCCGGAAACCGACACCGGAAACCAGGAAATGCTTCTTCAGATGGAACAGCAGATATACAAAATGGAAGTCCCAGTCGAGAGTATAGCGCACAGAATCCGGAAGCTGCTTCGCATGTGACCATGCCTGATCGCAATAGTCCTTGCTGATCTGAGAATTGACCGAATTATCATAGAGCAGTCGATCATGGATCTCATATTTCAGCTGATTTCTGACCAGATTGATTTCAAAAGCATTGGTGCTCTCGTCTTCAAAGCCTAAGGACAGCAGCGCCTTTCGTGCTCTTTCTCTGTCTTCGCTATGAATCAGAATATCCAGATCTCCCATTGTCCGGAAAGGCGGGCAGGGATAAAGCTGCGCAACATCAAGACCCTTTACCGTATAGAAAGGGATCTGTTCCTTCTCAAAGCATGCCTGAATGTTTTTCAGCGCAGCAATGCGGTTGGTATAGAAAAAAGCCGAAGAAGCATAACATTTGGTTAGTCTTCCCAAACAATGCTCCGGAAGAAAAGCCTTGCATTGCGAATATAAAATTGCTTCCACCTGATGACTCCGAGCATATCGAAGCACAGCGTCCCAATCCAGCTCAGCGGGTGCAGAAGTTGGCCTTTTATTCAGATGATCTGCCAACATAGAAAGGAAAAATTGCTGTGAGGCTGTGAGCTGCTCAGTGGCTCCTGTTGCGATAGGGAATTCTTTTGACATAAGAATAATCTCCTAAACATAATAGAATCTATGATTCATATTATTAGTCAGAAATCGATTAATTCTGGCTTTGTTTTTTCTTCTTCAGTTTAGAAAAAACATTAGAAAAGATAAACTGGAATGCTTCAATCAAATACTGCCTGAAAGCAAGGAAATTCAGCAGGCCAAAGACAGCAAACGCGATAAGCGTATATACTGCGGCGTAAATGAGCAGAGTGAAATAGTTGTCTGCATGGATCGGAATCCATTGGGAGATCAGGAGCATAATTCCGAAACCGATCAGATTGACGACCCATTTGGTGTAAGATTTTAGCGGAGAGTTATGCAGGATACGGCACCTTGTATAGATGATCATATCGTTGGCGCGGTAAAGAAGCGCAGCGATTGTACCAAACAGTGCACCGTAAATACCATAGTACACCTTGATCGACCGAAGAATCAGGATTGCGGAAATCGAAACAGTTAAATTCAGAATCGATTCAAAGACAGAGCGCCACTGGGTTTTCTTAAAGTGACCGGCATAGGAAATGGTAGCGCCGGCGAGCGCTCTGGAGGAAGTAAGGAACTTTATCGCCACAAAAAGGATCGGCAGATATTTGTCGAGATAATCAATATCTGTTACACCGGCTGTATACAGGCGCATAAAGGGCAGGAGGAACAGATAGGTTACACAGTAAAGCACCATGGAAAACGCCATATAACAGGTTTCGTAAGAATCAAAAATCTTTTCAAAAGATTTTTTATCGGTATTATAAATCTGCCCAAGGCGGAAAGAGAAACCGTTATGAATGTTTCCGATCAGTGTGGAAATGATATCCACAATCATGGTAAACAGCGTATAAACACTAACGACCTTCAGGTTTGTCAACAAGGTCAGAAGAAGAACGTCTGTGTGATTGAAAATCATCTGGGATACTTCGTGCACCAGAACAGAATTCTTCTGTGAGATGGACGCCTTATCCGGTTTTACCCGCAGATTGATCCAGGGATACTTGCGGCGCGTATACCAGATAATGTATAGAGATAGTCCAACCATCAAAATCATATGTGCCAGCTGGACAAATACGATATTAAAGCCCAGAAGGATCAATATGACCTTGGAAAAGCTGGTTGCAAGCTGCATTATGGTATACGCATTGGTATAAACATAGAGCTTTCCGTCGGCATTTAAAAGAATGCGGAACTTTGCGTGGAGGAAATAACCGATGGAGCCGGTACTGCCGGTAATCAGGATGATAGCAACCTGCTGCCAAACCGGAATAGAGGATTTAACAACCAGCGGGAAGATAATAGCCAGAAGAATAACACAGCCTAAATACCACAGTCCGGTGCGGGTATAGAACTGACTTGTTGCTGACAGAATGCCGTTGATCGAATCCCGGTCATCCTGTGCAACCGGCTTGAACAATGCCTGCAGGGTTGCTGCACCGACCCCTGCTTCCAAAAGAACGATATAGGTTAAAACCTGGTTGATGGAAGAAAGAAATCCGTTTACTTCAGAGCCAAAGTTAGAAATAAACAGCTTCGGTACAATAATGCCGACAATAGCAATTAAAAGCTGGCTGCCGATACCAAAGAAGAGATTATAGCTAATTTTTTTTGCATTGGATGTCATGCGTGACGCCCCTTGTAATCTTGAAAAAAATAGTGTTTCAGCAATAAGTAAGGCTCAGAAGTTATGCCTCATAGTGTTTCTTATAGTAGCTGCGGTATTCCCCTTCGAGAATGTGCTGCCACCAGGTACGGTTATGGAGATACCATTCTACGGTCTGCCGGATCCCGTCATCGAATTTTGTAGCAGGCAGCCAGCCAAGCTCGCTGTGGATCTTGGTAGGGTCAATGGCAAAGCGCATATCGTG
>JAZQOW010000008.1:0-8937 GCA_045628065.1 Faecousia sp. | reverse complement strand
CTCCTCCACTTCCTTCCGCTGGGCGGCTTCCTCCGCACGGTTGAGGCGGAAGGTGGCATCCAGGAAATTGTGGCTCACGCGGCAGTGCTTGGCAATGAGTACGTTGTCAAACACGGTCTGCGTCTTCCAAAGGCGGATGTTCTGGAAGGTGCGCGCCATACCCAGCTTGGTCAGCTAGTCGGGCGTGGGATGCAGGCAGTCCTTGAACATACCCGCCTCTTCACCCTTGTAGGCTTTTTTCATCTTGCCCTGGGGGTAGTTTTCAACGATCTCCTCGCCGTTGAACCACACCGCGCCGTTGGTGGGCTCGTACACGCCCGTAATGGCATTGAAGGCGGTGGTCTTACCGGCACCGTTGGGGCCGATGAGCGCCACGATCTCGCCCTTATTGACCTCCATGCTTAAGTCGTTCACGGCAACGACGCCGCCGAACTGCATGGTGATGTGGTCAAGTCTCAGTACAGTTTCACTCATTGTGCGTCCGCCTCCTTTGCCTTTTTCAGCTTCTTGGGGGCCTTGCCGCTGAGCCGCAGTTGTAAGTTTCGCAGCACCTCGGGCAGTTCCTTATCGCCCATGATGCCCTTGCGGAAGAACAGCACTACCACCATGATGATGACGGAAAAGACCACCAGACGGAAGCCGTTGCGGAAAACGCCCGGTGCGCTGATGCCCAGCCACTTGCCGCTGTCGAGACCGCGGAGCCACCACTCGCTGGCGGCGATAAAGAGCATGGCGCCGATGACGGAGCCGCTGATGGAGCCGATACCGCCGAGCACCACCATGAGCAGGATCTCATAGGTCATCGCCGTCTTGAAGGGTGCAGCCTGCACGGTGGTCTGGAACATCGCAAGAAGCGCACCGCCGACACCGGCAAAGAAGCTGGACACCACAAAGGCCTGCATCTTATGACGGAACAGGTTAATGCCCATGGCCTCTGCAGCGATCTCATCATCACGGATGGCCTTAAAGGCGCGTCCGTAGGTGGAGTTGATCAGAAGCACAATGAACAGGATGGACAAGGTTGCAATCAGGAAGGGGAACAGGCTCTCCAGCTTGAGGGTAAATGTGCCGAAGGTGATCTTCATATCGGCGAAGTTGGTATACTTTCTCAGAAGGTTGGAGCCGTTGGTCACAACGCCCAGCTTATCCCACTGGAAGAAGGCGCGCAGGATCTCCGCAAAGCCCAGAGTGGCAATGGCAAGATAGTCACTCTTCAGGCGCAGGACGGGAATGCCGATGAGTGCGGCAAAGCCGGCAGCGAAGAGACCTGCAATGATGATGCAGATGATAGCGCCGAGGAAGCTGCCTGCATTCTGACCCAGTACGTTGGAAAGAAGCTCAGGGATGGAGAAGCGGATAATGCCGCCGTCAAAATACTGGTATACCGCCTCATGCTGGGCAGCCGGAATAGAGAAGGTGGCGTAGGCATAGGCGCCGATGAGCATGAAGCCCGCCTGACCGAGGCTGAACAGGCCGGTAAAGCCGTTGAGCAGGTTCATGGATACGCACACGAGGGAGAAAATGGCACCCTTGCGGAGCACGGGAATGAGCATCAGCGTGATGGAATTGGCAGGCAGTACATTATCCAGCAGCAGAAGCACAATGTAAAGAGCACACAGTGCGATCACGGCAGGCAGATAATTGACCTTGTTTTGCTTTATCGTTTTTTCCATAGCAGCCACCTCATACCTTATCCGTGGCCTTCTCACCGAAAATACCGGTGGGCTTGACCAGCAGGATGACGATCAGCAGGACAAAGGTGAATGCATCGGAGAAGGTTGTCCAGCCAATGCCCTTGATAATATTTTCGCAGATACCGATGATGAAGGCACCGATGACCGCGCCGGGGATAGAACCGATGCCGCCGAATACTGCCGCCACGAAGGCCTTCAGGCCGGGCATGGCACCGGAGGTGGGAATGACGGAGGGGTAATTGGTGAAGTACAGCAGCGAGCCGACCGCAGCAAGGAAGCAGCCGATGGCGAAGGTAACGCTGATGACGGAATTGATGCGAATACCCATCAGCTGGCTGGTCTCAAAATCCTTGGAGACCGCGCGCATGGCCATACCGACTTTGGTGTGGTTGATGAGCAGCACCAGCAGCACGACCAGAACGATGGTCAGCACGGGCGTGATCAGGGTAACGCACTTGGTGGTGGCACCAAAGATGGTAATGGAGCGGGAGAGGAACGGGATCTCGGGGTAGATTTGCGGCAGGCCGCCGGTGAAGTACAGCGCACAGTTCTGGAGCAGATAGCTCACGCCGATGGCGGAAATCATAACCGACATACGAGGTGCGGAACGCAGCGGCTTATAGGCCGCACGTTCAATGATCAGGCCCAACAGCACAGTTGCTACCAGAACAATCGGAATTGAGATGTAAATCGGCAGGGCTGCAGTGGTATAGACCATCACAAGACCTGCAACCATAAAAACATCGCCATGGGCGAAGTTGATCAGGCGAAGGATACCGTAAACCATGGTGTAACCAATGGCAATCAGCGCATACTGGCCGCCAACGGAGATACCGGAAAGGATATACGGCAAATTCGCTTGCAGGAATGCTGACATTTGGAAATAACCTCCTTACAGGATTGGAACGCATCCATCCGCTTTCCATCTGTTTCTGAAAAACGGATGGATACGCTCCATAATTTAAAAATCCTCCGGCGGCATTGCCGCCGGAGGCAAATCAGACAGGTTTGTAATTAGTTGACGCCCTGAACAGAAACGAAGTCCCACAGACCGGTTTCGGTGTTGGCCGTCTTAATGTATGCGGTATCGCGGTCAGCGTCGCCGATTTCATTGAAGGCAATGGCGCCGGAGATACCGGTATGGGTTACGTTGGGCAGTGCAGCCTTGATGGCAGCGGGATCGGCAGAACCGGCAGCCTTGATGGCTTCGAGTGCGGTGTAGTAAGCATCATAGCCCATGACGGTAACAGCAGCAACTCTGTCGTCACCACCGTTGTTGGACTTGTTGGTAGCGTCGGCATTGATCCATTCCTTGATACCGGCTTCGAAGTCCTTATCGCCGCCTTCTGCATAGAAGGTGGAAACGTAGATCTGGGAGTTCTTGCCCTGAGCAGCGTTGAGGATGACGTTGGAATCCCAGGTATCACTTGCCAGCAGGGGGATTTCCAGACCCTGAGAAGCGCACTGCTCAACGATGAGCTGTGCATAGCTGATGGAGCAGGGAGCAAAGATGACGTCAGCGCCTTCGTTGCTGGCGGTGGTCAGGTAGGAGGTGAAGTCAGAGTTGTTCTCGGGGAATTCAGCGCGAATGACCTTCATGCCAAGCTCTTCGGCAGCCTTGGAGAAATAATTCAGCAGACCCTGGTCATAGTCGTTGCCCAGCTGACCCAGGCAGTAAACGGTAGAAGCGCCCAGCTTTTCCTTGGCAAAGTTGGCAAGGACGGTGCCCTGGAAGGGATCGAGGAAGCAAATGCGGAAGTAGTGGTCATTGCCCTCAGTGACCTGGGGGTTGGTGCAGGTAACGCCGATGGCGGGGATGCCTGCATTGGCAAAGGTGTCGGAAGCAGCGATGGAGACACCGGAGCCGTAGGAGCCGAGGATCACGGAGCAGCCAGCGGAGATGAGGGTAGTTGCAGCGGAAACGGCCTTATCGTTGGAAGACTCGTTGTCGGCATAAACCAGCTCGACATTATAGGTCTTGCCGCCGACTTCCACGGTGGGCGCCATGGCGTTGGCATACTGCATGCCGAGGATTTCCTGCTTGCCGCCTGCGCCGTTGTCGCCGGACTGGGGCTCATAGACGCCGATCTTGATGGTGTCGCCGGAGCCGGCGGCAGTCTTGGCTCCACAGCCGCAGAACATGCAGCACAGGAGTGCTCCTACAAGGAGCAGAGAGATAATCTTTTTCATTTCATTTTCCTCCAAAAAACATAATCACCGGCACGCTCTGCACTGTCCTTCTCTGGTGGACATTTGTGCATATCGCGTACCTTAGCACTTCACCATTATACAGTATTTTTTTCTCGATTTCAAGAGCAATTTCACAGTTTTCCCCAAATTCAGTCGGAAGCGAAGGGTCTTTTTCTGTGAAGATTTGTCATACTTAAATGAATAATCATTTTAATATTCACTATAATAAAGAAAATCTCCGGATTCTCTGCTCCTCATAAGACGTTTGTCTGTCCTTAGATTGCACTCCAGACCGCTTCGAGCGCTTCGGGTCGGAAGGCTCTGCGGGAGAATGTCCGGAACAGAAGTGCCATGTTATCCTCAGAATGCTCCAGCTCTCTTGAAAGCGCCCAGGCCTGGCGGAGAAGGTTCTCTTCGCTTTGATCCTTCCCTGCCCACAGCATCTGGCGAAGCAGCAGCGGCAGCAGCACGCAGAATACTGCCGTCGGCCAGATGCTGCGGTCAAACACGGCGCGGGGAAAGTATTTGTAAATTCCATAGCTCAAAAGCTGTTCCCAGGCACCCGGAACCGATGGGCAAACAGCCGTCCAGTCCGCAGACGTCAGATTCCGGCTAAGTGCGCTGTGAAGCTGCGCCTGCCACGCGGGAGAAAGCACCTCCAGAGAATCCAGCAGCTCCAGAAGCACCTTTTGAAAATGGGCAATGCCCGCTTCCCCGGCGCTCCGAACCTCTGCACAATTCTGCGCAGCCTCCCTTCCCTTTGCAAGTGCGGCACTCAGCTGCCGATCCCGCTTTGCTTCAGCCACGGGAGCGCACAGGCGAAGAAGCTTCACGCACTTTTGGGAAAACGGTACCGTCTCATCCGCCGCGATCTCCAGCGCATTTTCACGAAGCACAGCCATTGTGATCATCAGCTCCGGCGAAAGCTCATGCAGTGAAGACATCGGCTCCTCGTTCTTTTCCTTTATCAATGTAAGCGGTTTCCTGCCGGTGAGGATCAGCCGTGCAGCCTCCGGGCAGGACAGGCTCAGGCCGATCTCCCTGCGCAGACCGATCTCCGTAGAAAATCTCGGATATTTCCCGCAGATTTTGCACAGATGTTCCTCCCCCAGCTCTGCCTGAATGGGGCAAAGACCATCCGGGCGAAGCAGCCTGCAAAGTCCCTTCTCCAGCCCGAAGCAGCGCTCCCCTTCGATCTCGATGATCGCATCGCGGAGCTTCTGCCCCAGCTCTCCCGGAACCTGCATATAAAATGCATCGCTCTCCGGGTCGATCACGACCTCCCAGTTGGCGCAGCAGGTATCCGGGCACTTCCCCGCAAGGCAGGAAAATTCATCATAATAATGCGGTTTTGTAATTTCCATTTCATCACATCCTGTTAAAAAGCATTCCCACTGCCCAGATAGCAGCCAGATGCAGGGGATAATAATAATAAAACAGGTACTTGAGCTTTCGCTTCCCTCTCGTTCCGTCATAGAGCGCCAGCGGCAGAAGGGCAAGAAGTCCAAACCACTGAATACCGCCCGCTTCCAGCGCAACCAAAACCAGACCGATCCCGGCAGCCATCAGGCGGCGCGGGCGCGTATCTGCCAGATAGATAAGCACCGGCAGCATCACGCCGGTCAGGCCATAGTCTATGCCGAAATCTGTCCCTTTGAGAAGCTGCGGCAGGATCCGGCACAGGAAAACCGCTGCAAGGCAGGACACGGCAAAGCCAAGCCAGCAAAGCCCGCCCTTCTCTTCCGCCCATTTGAGAATAAAGATGATCGAAATAGACAGAGAAAAGGTGATCAGAATACACTGATAAAGGCTTTCCATCGTGAAAAAATAAACCAGCTGACACAGGATGCCAATGCCCAGCACCATACCGAGATACCGTGCCTTATGGGAGGTATACCGGCAGCCTTCGGCGATCATATAGGCAAAAATCGGAAAGGACAGCCGGCCGATGATCCGCAAAATCTGGCATCCGGGCAGCAGCATCAGCCCCACATGGTCTGCGGTCATGGCAACGAGTGCCAGAATTTTCAGTTGATTAGAAGACATTGCAAGTCGATTTTTCTGCATTTCCTCAGGCAGCTCCTTTGCAGCGGGGCACAACGCCCTATCTTTCCTTATTATGCATGATGGGCGCGGATTCTTCAACGATTTTTTTATTTCTTCGGTTGTTTTTGCCGACGGGTTTGCTATAATGAAAGAAAAAGGGGGCAAGCGTATGATCGATCTGAACCGCCATCGGCAGATGCCGCTATATGAATCCATCTACCGCCAGATCCGGGAGGAGATCAGCTCCGGGCAGAGGAAGGCCGGAGAAAAGCTGCCCTCCAAGCGGGCACTGGCAGAGTCGCTGGGCATCAGCATCAATACCGTAGAGGGCGCCTACTGGCAGCTGGAATCCGAGGGCTATATCGAAGCGCGTCCGCGAAGCGGCTATTATGTCCTCCCTCTGTTCGATCTGACCCCCGAAACCGCTCCCCTGCCCCACCCGGCAATGAACAATTGCAAGCCCCGGGATAAAGTAGATTTTGCCGTGGGTGCTGTAGATGAGCAGCTGTTCCCCATGACCATATGGCAGCGGCTGATCCGCAGCAGCCTCAATTCGCCCGGCATCCTCTCGCGCACTTCCCCGCTCGGTGATCCGGGACTGCGGCAGGAGCTGGTGCGCTATCTGGCAAGAGCAAGGGGCATCCACTGCGATCCGGCGCAGGTGCTGCTCGGGCCGGGCACCAATGACCTTCTGCGCACGCTGAGCACCCTGCTCCCCAGAGGCTGCACCTTTGCTGTGGAGAATCCCGCCTACCACCGGGCGCATCTGCATTTCTCCCGCATGGGACATCAGGTGCTCCCCGCCCAGATGGACGGCAAGGGGATTCTGGTTGAGCCTTTGGAAAAGCTTGATAATATCATTGTCTATACCGCACCCTCGCACCAGTATCCTCTGGGCTTTGCCATGCCGATGGGACGGCGGACAGAGCTGCTGTCCTGGTGCAGCCGGGGTCAGTTCCGCTATGTGATCGAGGATGACTACGATTCTGAATTTCGGTATGACGCAAAGCCTCTGCCCTCTTTGCAGAGCATTGACCGCTCTGACCGGGTCGTATATCTCGGCACCATGTCCGGTGTTATTGCGCCTTCGCTGCAAATCAGCTATATGATCCTGCCGGGCACGCTGCTGGCCTGTCTGGGTGAATATTCCTGCAATGTCCCCTCGCTCACACAGTTTGCCCTTCGCGAATTTATGGCGCAGGGCTATTTTGAAAAGCATCTGAACCGTATGCGGGTCTGCTACCGAAACCGCAGGCGGGAGCTGCTTGCCCTTCTCAGGCCGTATGAAGCCAGGCTTCATGTGATCGGCGCACAGGCCGGCAGTTTCCTTTTGGTGCAGGTCGCGGACGGCGGCGGAGAGGAAGCCCTGCTGCGCAAGGCGCAGGCGCTGGGCGTGCGGGTCTATCCCATCAGCCCCTACTTTATGGATAAGCTGCCTCCGGAATACGAAAACACCGTCCTTCTCGGCTACGGCAATTTGCAGACCGGGCAAATGCAGCTTGGCACCGAGCTTTTGGCAAAAGCATGGGAATTATAGAAAATGCTTCCACTGGTATTGCGCCGTAATCCGGGCATACTATTCATGCAATACCGGAAAGGAGGCAACAACATGAACTGCGAAAACGTCAACAAGTGCATCGCCTGCACCGTCAGCCAGTGCCGTCACCACTGTGACGAGTCCGACTACTGCTCTCTGGACAAGATTCTGGTCGGCACCCATGAGGCCAACCCCACCATGGATCAGTGCACAGACTGCAAGTCCTTCCTCAGAAAGTAACGCAAAAAGGAGACTGTCATCAATGGAGGGGCGTCGTAAAACAGTAAATGTTTAAGAATTGAAAAAAGATGAAAAGGCGTGGCTTCGGTCACGCCTTTTCACTTGTTAAAAGCTCATTTATGAAACTGCAATGTTTGACAAAAATAAAAAATCGCCGTTTCCGGTGACTGTAGCAGGGTTTGGGGAAGGCACTCCCCAACAAGTATCTGACCGTGGGGAAATGAGTGTGATACGAAATTTGGTACCATGGTCGATACTTGCTCTTAACAAATGAGAGCCTGACATTAACGTAAATATCACCTCCCGCCATGCTTGACGTGGGACTGCATCCATTCGATGAGATCCGGTTTTGTCACGAGCTTGCGCCCGCCGATCTGCAAAGTCGGAAAGTTCGGCTGACTCATTAATGCGTAGGCACCGGACTTGGAAACACACAAAGCCTGAGCCAAAAGCTTTGCATCCAGTTCATCCGGCAGATTTTCAAATAAGTTGTTTTTCATGTTGTTCATCCATAAAAATGCGCATGAAAAAGCAGCCATCATCTTATGACAATGACTGCGGGTTGATAGGATTGGATGGGATAAGATTTACTGTTTTCGGTACTCAGCGAATTTTCCCGAAATGATATGGATCCGTGTTCAAAATTCTGCAAAAATCATCACTGCGGATCACATCAAATAGACAGCGCGGCAGATTCATATAAGCCGGTCTTTTGCTGACGAGTTCTTCCGGCAGACTGTAAAAAAGTGTGAGCCAGGACTTATTATCCTCCGGTAGGATCTGCATGATATTTCCGGGTTCCAGCAGGATAAATCCTTTCGGCCCACGTTGTGTTCTGTCAGATTTCAATATATCTCACCTCCGTCCTTTATAAATCTGAGAAGGAAATCCTCCTCTATTAATACATGGCACGAAACAGTAGCAAATGTTCCATGTGTTCCTATGTTTTTCAAATAATATAATCGATCCAAAGAAAACTATATATACATTATTTACAACTGCGTTTGCCTGTTATAAAGAGACTTGAACTGGAGCAGATATACGCTGGTGAAAAAGCTAAGGGTTCAATCAAAAAAATCGTATCTTTTTAGACGTTCTTTGATGGCTTCAAATGTTCGATCACTTAAATAGTGTTCAATACGGCATGCATCTTCCGTTGCTGTTTCCTCATCAACTCCAAGCGCTATGAAAAGCTTTGTAAGTACTGTATGGCGCTCATAGATTTGTTTC
>JAZQOW010000007.1:0-18935 GCA_045628065.1 Faecousia sp. | reverse complement strand
AAAAAGTCAACAACTCAAAAATCATGCTTGAAAGATCAAACATTTAAGCTCGGATTTTAAATGAAACTCTTGCCTTTTTGTTGAAATTCGAACCAGCAGTTTACGTGAAAAAGACTTTTTCAGTGGTTTCGGACGGTTCTCCGTCCTGCGTGAAATAGTTCGGAAATCTTTTGATTCTTTGAGTAAATCAACGTTAATCTTTACAAAGAAGTTGGAGAAAGAGAAGCGTCCCCTGTTCTTCATTGCGTCCAATCTAGGACAGGGGACGGTTCTCTGTCCTACAAGCTCTGGACGAAAAACAAAAGTGCAAGTCTGTTGTAAAAATCCACGAAAAGGGTGTTTCTATTCGGCAATTATCCCGATTGACAGGTATCAGTAAAGGGATCATCGAGAAATATTTGAAAGATTAAGTAAAGACAGAGAAACGTCCCCTGTCTTTAAAAGGCCTTGATCGGGCTACAAGACTGATTCTCAAAGGATGGTAATCATGGGGAAAAAGAAAAACTCTTCAGCCAATGAAATCCGTTGTATCGACATTCGTGAACAAGAACTGCTGAGTGTTGTATGTGATTACTATTTGGGGAACAATGAGGAAGGCTATGACGAGTGGTATGCAAAGCTGGAGACAGCTCCAAATGGAGAAATCATTTTTCATGCAATATTCGGGCATAGTAATGATGCCAATTTTAAGAACAAACTAGAAGAATGGTGATCCAATAAATACAGGTTGTTCATAAGTGCGATCATTAGGAGCCGTAAGACAGACTAACTATTAAAAGTCAAGCCCTAAATTGAGAATATTTATAGATTGGCCGCCGCTCTTGACAAGCAGCATGCAAATGCTGTGAATGGTTTAGCGAGGGTGAGGAAGGCAATACGAGGTCAGACACAGCAAGCCCTCGGTTTTCAAGTGTAGCATTTGAATGCTGCTTGTCAAGGGTACGCTGCGCCGGCTGGATTGTACAAGAGGAACGTAATGAGCTCGGACTCAAAAGGCAATTAAGCTGCGCTTCGGTATTGGGACTTTCGGAAGTGTTTTTTCTATATGCACTCGTACGGCTTTTTTACCGAATCAGACTTGACGGAGACGGTATAACCTGTCAAAGGCTGATTGCAAAACGTTTTTTTCGTGGAACGATATAAAACAGGTTGTTGATCTGGCAGACGAAGGACTTCCAGCCAGTAAAGAGTTTCCTTAGCTCGAGAAAAACGTAGTTTTTGAAGCTTTAAAGGAACATAATATAGTTGTTATGTATGCGCTAAAGGCAAATCAGGCAGGGAAAAAGAGTTTATTTAGGACAGGGGGCGGCCCCCTGTCCTCCATCATGCCGAAGGGTTTGGCGAGGTAATCGTCCTCGCCGGAATCCAGTTCCATGACCTTGTCAAACTCCGTTTTCCGCAGCGTTTTCAGAACGGAAATGCCGTCAACATCCGGCAGTATAATATGAGCTCCGGCCTTTCAACGTGCATTTCTTCCCCAAAGGAAGCGGCTGTCACGAAGCTGACCGGTCGCATAGCAGGAGACTTTCAGCGTGTACAACATCAGCTTATGGATTGAGTTGTCAGCTTCAACGCAAAAAATCATAGTCTAACTTTCTATTTCGTGGCTGCCGGTTATTGAGAACAGCACCCATTTTGCAATATTTACGGCGTGGTCACCAATACGCTCATAGTATTTAGAAATCATAATCAAATCCACCACGGCCTCGCTGTTAACTGCGGAACCCATTATCAGGTCAATCAAAGTGGATTTACATTCATTGAAATACCCATCCACTACATCATCATAATTGATCACTGAAATGGCCGTGTCCCGATCCTGCTTTACGAAAGAATCAATGCTGTCCGTCACCATTTTGATAACCGCATTGGAGATCTGGCGAATTGGCAGTCTTTCGGGAATTTCAGAAATATTTCCAAGGGCAACGATTTCGGCAATTTCCGTGGATTGCGTGCCGATGCGCTGGGCATCTGTCACCATTTTGAGTGCAGAAGAGACGGTCCGCAAATCTCTTGCCACAGGCTGCTGATGCAAAAGCAGCTTCAGGCAGATGCTCTCGATCTCCCGTTCGCTTTCCGTTATCTGGGAGAGCAGTTCGGGAAGCTCCTTCGCCGTGGCAATATCGCAGGCGAGCAACGCCTTGGAGGTTTTTGCGATGGCGGTTTCGCAAAGTATGCCGATGGTGATCATTTTCTTGTTCAGCTCCGCCAGCTGCAAATCGAATTGGCGTCGCATTATCCAAACCTCCCTGTAATATAATCTTCTGTGCGTTTGTCTCGGGGCGTGGAGAACATGGTCTCCGTCCGGTCAAATTCCACCAGTTCGCCTAGCAGGAAAAAGGCGCAGTGGTCAGAAACGCGCACGGCCTGCTGCATGTTGTGGGTCACCATGATAACGGTGTATTTTTCCTTGAGCTGGATCGCCAGCTCCTCAATTTTGCCGGTGGAGATCGGGTCAAGGGCGGAAGTGGATTCGTCCATCAGCAAGATATCCGGCTCCACCGCCAAAGCCCGGGCAATACACAGCCGCTGCTGCTGACCGCCGGACATCCCGAGGGCAGAAGTTTTCAATCTGTCCTTCACCTCATCCCAAATAGCAGCATCCCGCAGAGATTTTTCCACGATCTCGTCCAGCTTTGCTTTACTGCGGATGCCGTGGGTGCGGGGGCCGTAGGCGATGTTGTCGTAGATGCTCATGGGGAAGGGATTCGCTTTTTGAAACACCATGCCGATGCGTTTGCGCAGCCAGGTTACATCCACCGTGGGGTCATAAATATTGCTGCCGTCATACAGAACTTCGCCGGTGATTTTCACACTTGGCACCAGATCCTGCATACGGTTCAGCGTTTTCAGAAAAGTGGATTTGCCGCAGCCGGAGGGGCCGATCAGCGCCGTGATCTCGTTTCGGGGCAGACCCACGGTGATATTGCGAAGTGCCTGATGATCTCCGTACCAGAGATTTAAATTTATTATTTGCATAATCGTATCCATAGTTACCTCTTTAATTTCTTTCCTGCAAAGCCCGCAGCGAAGTTGATAATCAGCGTCAGAACCATCAGTATTGCTGCAATGGCAAAGGCCGCGCCGAACTCGCCTCGTTCACAGGCATAGACATAGAGCGCCACGGTCAATGTTGCAGAGGAGGAATGCAATGCCTTGCCGAAGCTCTGGAGCTGCAAACCAAAGCCCGCCGTGTATAAAAGCGCCGCGCTTTCGCCTACGATTCGTCCCACTGCCAGAATACAGCCGGTTACAATGCCGTCAATGGCGTTGGGCAGTACCACAGTGCGAACCATGCGCCATTTGCCGCAGCCGAGGGCCAGAGCGCCCTCTCGATAGGCCTGCGGCACAGTTTTCAGACTTTCTTGTGTGGTGCGTACAATGGTGGGCAAAATCATCATAACAAGGGTCAGACCACCTGCCAGAATACCAGCCCCCAGTCCGCAGAGCTGGGTGAACAGCAGCATACCCACCATGCCGAAGATGATGGAGGGAATGCCTGTCAGCGTTTCCGTGGCGAACTCAATCGCGGTCACAACTTTGCGATTTTTTGCGTACTCTGTCAGGTATATAGCTGCTCCAACTCCCAACGGCAGAACCATGACCATTGCAACGGCAATGATATAGAGCGTGTGCATAATGTTGGGCAGGATGCCAATGGAGTTTTTGATGTAACTCGACTGGGTGGAAATCAGCTCCCAGCTCAGATGCGGAATGCCGCGGTAAAAAATGTAGCCGATGAGGAAAATCAGCAAGGCCGCCGTGATGAAAGCGGCGAAATACAAAAGCGCTTTTACTGCACTGTTCCAAATATTTCGTTTCACAGAAAAGCTCATGTCTTGTCCTCCTTTTTTACCACCATGTTCAGGAATACATTGATAAGCATGATGAACAGGAAAAGTACAAGACCGATGGAATAAAGCGCCTGCTGATGGAGAGAGCCGACAGCGGCATATCCCATTTCGCTGGCAATGGCGGTGGTCATAAAGCGGACGGATTTGAAAAGTCCCGGCATATTGGCCACATTGCCGGAGACCATGATGATTGCCATGGCCTCACCGATGGCTCGGCCTACACCAAGGACGATGGCGGTTGCAATGCCGCTTTTCGCCGCGGGAACACTCACGCGGAAATAGGTTTCCAGCTCTGTTGCGCCCAGCGCCTGCGAGGCCTCCTCATACTCTTTCGGCACAGCGCGGAGCGCAGTTTCCGAAACATTTATGATGGAGGGAAGTATCATAATTGCCAGCACAATGACCGCAGCCAGCAGCGTTGCGCCCGAAGCGAGGCGAAATACTTTCTGAATCCCCGGTACCAGCACGATCATGCCCACGAGACCGTAAACTACCGAAGGAATTCCAGCCAGAAGCTGTACCGCGGTGCGGATGATAGCGGCGACCTTGGGCGTGGCCACCTTGGAGAGAAATATCGCGGTCAGAAGTCCGACCGGAATGCCGATGACAAGAGCGCCTGCCGTTCCATAAATACTGGTCAGGATAAAGGGCAGAATGCCAAAGCTCGGCGCAGCCGTACTTGCTGTCGGCTGCCACACTGTACCTGCGAAGAATTTTCCAATGCCGATTTTTCCGATCGCGGGTGCGCCGGAAATGATCAGATAGATGGAAATACAGAGGACGAAGCCAACCGTAATGATGCCGCAGAGGAGAAACAGCATGTTCATGCCGCTCTCCACTGCAATCTGTTTTGTGGATTTCTTTTTCATACTCACTTTGCTGCGGGCACTGCGCCTGCTTTGGTGATCAGGTCGGCTGCGTCCGTGGAGGTCATGTAATCGAAGAATGCCTGTGCGGCATCGCCCAGCTTTGCGTCTGCCTTCGTGACGAGATTGAAAGGACGCTGGATCACATAACTGCCACTCAAAATATTTTCTGCGGTGCAGGCAACACCGGCAACGGTCAGAACCTTGATGCCGCTCTGGCCTTCCACAGAGGCGAAGGAGGCGTAGCCGATGGCGTTCTCACTGCTCTGTACTGCGGCGATCACTGCGCCGGTGCTGGTCAGCTCCTGCGCAAGGACACACTTGTCAGCGGTTTTCGTGATGCTCTCGAATCCATCGCGCGTACCGGAACCAGCCTCGCGGCCGATGCAGGCAATCTCGCCATCTTTGCCGAATTGCGCCCAACTGGTAATCTCGCCGGTGAAAATAGCTGCGATCTGCTCCACGGACAGATCATCCACGGGGCTGCCCTCATTGACGATGATAGCAATGCCATCCAGCGCAAGCGTGGTAGCGATCAGGCCTTTTGCCTTTTCCTCGTCTTTCAGGTTGCGGGAGGCCAGACCGATGTCGCAGGTACCGTTTGCTGCTGCCTCAACGCCGGTGCCGGAGCCTGTTGCATCGTAGGTGACGGTTACGTCGCTGTTGTCCGACATAAACTGCTCGGACAGGATTCCGATGACCTTTTCCATAGAGGTGGAGCCGTTTGTAGAAACGCTGCCGGAAAGGTTTCCTGTGTGATTCTTGCTGCTGCAGCCGGTGAGTGCCGCGGTCAGCATTACCGCAGCCAGAATAATTGCCATAATCTTTTTCATGTTTGTCATTCTCCTTTTTGTTTTGGATTTTTCAGATTACGGCTTTAGCTTAACGAAAAAATATCAAATCTGTTATCGCGGTATTGTAAATTGTTTGTAAGACGTAAAGGCTTCTAAGATGGGGGACGGCCCCCCGTCCTGAGAGATATTGTTCGGATTCTAAATAGGATTTAAGAAAATCTTATTTGTTTCAATAAAAAATGAAGACAGAGAAACGACCTCTGTCTTACGGAAAGGGAGGAAACATTAACGATGAAGAAGACCTTATTACTGTATCTTATCATGATAGCTATGGTTATGAGTGCCTGCCAGAGTGTGGGTCAGCAAACCGGAGCGGAGTCGGCAGGGGAGACTCTGGCTGAGGAGACGGTTTCTGAATCAGCTGAAGAGGAAACCGAAGAACTTACAGCAGAAAAAATTGCATATCCCTGTCCTGAGCTCAGGAGTAATATGGCAGCGGAAAAACCGGCGCTTAATGAGGATTTCTGGCAGTATGTGAACTATGATGCGCTGAAAGGGACGGAAATTCCCGCAGGAAAATCAAATGTTTCTAACTTTACCATTCTGGATCAGAAAACAACGGATGATCTGGTGGCGCTTCTCAAGGAAGGAAGAGGAGAAGGCGCGGAACAGGTTGTGTATGATTATTTCCGGAGATATATTGACTGGAATACCAGAAATGCAGAAGGGTGGGCAGGCCTTTCCCGATACATTGATGCCATCATTGCTGCACCTGATATTTCGTCTATGATCGACCTTTTGTCGGCGGATGCACATCTTAGCAGTATGTGTCTGCCGGTTGATTTTTTTGTTGTGAATGATTTTGAGGACAGTGTGTATCTGAGAGTAAAGATTTTTTCTCCGGTGCTGGATCTGGAGGATTCGGCGGAATATACGGAGCTGACAGATTATGGAGAAAATCTTAAAGCTGCGAATACAGCGTATTATGGAAAGCTTCTTGCCAAGTATGGATATGACGATGAAACTGCGAACACTCTGATTGAACAGCGGTATGCCTTTGAAAGCAAATTGGCAAAACACATCTATGCGCTTGAAGTGAGCTATCAGGCTGATTATTTGGAAATAACGAATAATCCCTATACCAAAAAGGGTTTTCTTGAGCTTGCAGCGCCCTATCCGATGGAAACGCTGATTCAAAATGGGTATCTCCCGGATTCGGAGAAATACATTGTTACCGAGCCTGATTATGTCAGCGCCATGTCAGAAGTGTACTGCGAGGAGAACCTCGAAGAATATAAAGCCTGGGCGATTATTTCTGTATTGAAATATGCCGCAGAAGCTACCGATGAAGAGGCGTTTGGCTATTATGTTGATTGGACGAACGCCCGCACCGGAAGCACGGGAATGGATACGATCGAAAACTATGCCTACAAAGATACGTCAAGCCTTCTCCCGGAGCTGCTTGGTAAGATTTATTCCGATCACTTCTTTTCCGCAGAAGAAAAGGCAGAGGTAGAAGAAATCGTATACGGTCTGCTTGAGGTGTACAGAGAGAGGCTGAAGGAAATCGACTGGCTTGGCGAAGAGACCAGAGCGTATGCGGTAGAAAAGCTTGACGCCATGGGTGTTTATGTTGGATATCCTGATGAATTGTTCTATGATTATTCGGATTTTACTTTTGACAAGGAGAAAAGCTTTTTAGAAAACAAATTGGATATTGATGCTGCTATGTTTGAGCAGCTCAGAAAAAGCGTAGATCAGAAGGATAAAAAAGACTGCTGGAGCAAGGATATGGCACCGAATGTTTTAAACGACTGCTGTGATACCAGGAGCAACAGCATTTATTTCCCTGCCGCGATCCTGCATGCCCCCTTCTATGATAAGGATGCATCGCTGGCAGCAAACATGGGCGGCATAGGTCTTTGCATTGCACACGAGATCACACATGCCTTCGATACCGCGGGAAGTCAGTTCGACAAGGATGGCAATATGGCGAACTGGTGGACGGAAGAGGATCGGGCGGCATTCGAAGAAAAGACCAAGGCAGTAGGCGAAAGATATGCGATGTATGACCTGATGGATGGCATGAGCTTAAATGCAGATCTGGTCATTGGGGAATCCGTAGCAGATCTCGGAGGTCAGGCAGCCGCTTTGCAGCTTCTTGAAAAGAAGGAAGCGGCAGGAGAAGCGATGGATTACAAAGACTTTTTTGAAAGCTCTGCAAGGATGTGGTTCCGAATCCTGACGCCTGAAAATATGGAATACAGATTAAGAGTTGACCCGCATCCGGCCAATTGCCTGAGAACCAATGTAAATCTTTCCCAGTTTGATAAATTCTATGAGGTATATGACATCAAAGAGGGAGACTTCATGTATACGGCTCCGGAAGACAGATTAAAGGTATGGTAAAAGAATGGGGCAAGGGGCAGGCGAAAGCGGCCCCTTGCTCTTGCCTCAAATGGTGCAGTCACGCAATTGACAGTTGACAAATTGTTATAATATGGTAGAATGCCTTTGGCTAACATATATATAAGGAGATTATGATGAAAAAATTCATGACAATAGCATTGGCCTTAATTATGGCAGTGTCCTTTGGCGGCTGCAGAAAGGCAGAATCAGGCGTTCTTTCCGGTGCGGAGGCAGAAGCTTTTGCAGAAGCAGAGGAAGGCGTTTATAACGAATTTTCTGACGCGCTGGATCAGATGGAAAAAGAACTGGAAGCCTTAGAAGCTCCGGAAGGTTTCAGCACAGAGCCTGAGGCAGAAGCGGGCGAGAAGACTTCGGTATGGTCGCTCTTTAAAGGCTGTGAGAATGTGAAGGCTGAAGACATGATTCTGGCTGATCTGACCATGAACGGTGCGCTGATTGCGCATACAGAGTCGGCAGAGGATATCGGGGAATTTTACAATGCTGCAAATGCGATTGTGATCACCGGAGAGACTGACGCCGCAGCTGCATCAGAGCCTTCTGTGACCTTCGAGTTTATTACAGCCTCCGGTAATGTTCTGGAATTTACGCTGGATG
This sequence comes from Faecousia sp., assembly GCA_045628065.1. GTDB lineage: Bacteria > Bacillota > Clostridia > Oscillospirales > Oscillospiraceae > SVMC01. Next base: position 10,397 of record JAZQOW010000007.1, on the reverse strand, counting down.
CCAATCAGAATCTGATTGCAGGCGGTAAGACCTATACGATCAATGAGGAAGGCAAAGACGCGATTCTGAGCTTTGTAGAATCCTGCAATGTGCAGAATCGTGGAAGATAATCGATGAAACTTCTTTTTCCTTGAAAATGATGCACGCTTATTTACAGTGCAGCTAAAAACAAAGGAACGGTTAGAGAATCGGTTTATAGAAAACGGGAAATCTGCAACTCCAAGATTGAGCAAAGAAACGTAATAGGACAAGGGACGATTCAAAGCCGATGAAAAGGTGATTGCCCAAAGAATATGGGTTGAATATCAAACATACTGGCTTGAATTTCGGAAGAAACACCTGTTTTTTATCAAAATCCAGACCGGCGGTTTATGAAAAGACTTTTCCGGCGGTCTGTTTTTGCGCCATCTTGAGAAAAATAGTTCAGAGATTTCTGGAATTATTAGAAAACGAACAATTATTTTCAAAAAAATGCAGGGGGCCGGAGAACTGCCCCCTGTTTCAGGGGTACGACCATGCTTAAGATAGACTGCCACACACATATTGTGAACGAAGCGATCCGCGACCAATACTTTGCGCGGACGACCGGCTATGCGATTGTTCTGGAATTTCTGCCGGGCTTCCGCTCAGCTTCACTCCCGGACAACGCATGGGAGCTGGTTAAAAACGATAGACGCCTGTTCCTTTGCCCTGCAATTGACCTTCATAAGCCTTTGCAGGAGCAGCTTGACAGAATAGAGCCGCATATAGACGAATGCCGAATGGTCGGGCTCAAGCTTTACCTCACCTATCAAAGAGGTCGTGCGGATGATGAAAAGCTCATGCCGCTTTACGATTTTGCAGCGAAATACCGTTTGACCATGACCTACCATACAGGCTCCTGTTCACTGGTGCTGCCATCGGAAAACGATATGGACGGATCGAATGCCCGTTACATTGCCCATGTTGCGGAGCGGTATCCGCAGATCAACTTCGTAGCTGCGCACATGGATGATCCGCGATTTATTCCATGTATACAGCTTTTACATACGCATCCCAATATGTTCTCTGATTTTTCCGGCGCTTATGAGCCGGGGACACATGAGGATGCAGACATGGATTGGGCAATTGCTACGTTTGCAGAGGCCATTAATCAATATGATGATACATGGAAGCAAATGATGTATGGCACGGACTTCTGCCCCCCGATCAACCTGAGCGCAATCAAAGAGTATGACACGACCATTTCCGCGATATTCAAGCCGGAACAGATGAAGGCGATATACAGCGAAAATTGTCTGCGTGCATATCCGAGAATCATACAATACCTTAAGGAGGACAATTATGAAGAACAACAATGAAAACCCGGGACGTATGAGGCGCTTCCTCAAGTCTTTCACGCCATATCAGACCTGCTATCTGACTGTCGTGGTGCTTCTTGTGCTGGTATTTACTGTATTTTTCCCGGAGCTTATATTGGATGAGACCTCAAGCACGATCGCTGTGATTTGCTCTGTCATTACGGTTCTTGCTAATCCGCTGTGTGAGCTTCTCATCTCCAAGCAGAGCCGACTCAATTTCGTTGTGGACTTCTTTTTTATTGAGCTGACCTATATCATCATCTGCCTCAATCAGGGGTGGTACACGCTGCTCATAACCGTTGTGTGCTTCTGGATGCCGATCGATGTTATCAGCTTCCTGCGTTGGAAGAAGCATCCCGATATTGAAGATGACAACGTGACGGTGGTCAAGCGCCTGCCTCCCAAATACGCTGTGCTGAGTGTGCTCGCTATTGTTGCCTTCGGCCTGATCTTCGGCTACCTTATGCAATTCCTGCCCGGTGCCGAGGATTCCTATCTTGAAGCCTTTGCCTCCGCTGTGGGTATCGCAAACGGCATTCTGCTGATGCTGCGTTTTCACGAGCAGTGGATCGCCTGGTTTATCACCTGCATTCTTTATATCGTGATGGACATCAGTGGCGGCGCTTATATTCTGCTGATTACTGAGGCCGCCATGCTGGTAAACACCGTCTACGGTTTTGTCAGGTGGCTCATCTATACAAGACGACGCAAAACGGTGGTAGGCATCGGCAGATAAGCGAAAAACAGATGCAGCTTTTTCTGTAAAAAAACATGGTATCGATCAGCTGCATCCTCATACAACAGCGCAAATAATATCGGGTATGCTGACGCAGACGGTTGCGAAAGCGCCGAAAATGGAGTATACTAATAGGCGAATCAGGATGGTCTGTAATTCGTAGGGCAGGGGACGGTTTCTTGCCTTTGACGAAATGATTTTACATTTTTCGGAAAAAGATTTATGCTAAAATAGTTGGAAGACGAGGAGCCGTTCCTTGTCTTAAAAGGAGGCAAATATGAAAATCTCTCTTGCTTGTGACCACGGTGCGCTGAGCCTCAAGAAGGCCGTGCGTGCCCATCTGGAAGAACTGGGTCATACCGTTGTAGATTTCGGTACCGACACCCTCGATAGCTGTGACTACGCCGATTTCGGCATTCCCGCAGCCAAGGCTGTCGCTTCCGGAGAATGTGAACGCGGCATCGTCCTTTGCACTACCGGCATCGGTATGTCCATGACCGCCAACAAGGTCAAGGGCATTCGCTGCGCTCTGCTCTCTGACCTCATGTCCGCCCGCCTGACCAGACAGCACAACGATGCCAACATGATCGCCATCGGCGCGGCTGTCGTCGGAGAGAAGCTGGCACTGGAAATCGTGGATATCTTCCTCACCACCGAATTCCAGGGCGGCCGCCACCAGCGCCGCATTGATAAATTCATGGCTCTGGAAAACGAGTAAGAATCATTTTTAAACAAAAAAGCTGCTGCCCCAAAATGTTTTTTGGGGCAGCGTTTTTTGTCATTGCACGTTCCTGCGCTATAGGTAGCCGTAGGGGCGAGCATTGCTAGATGCCGGTTGAATCGGATCGCGGGCGAGCGATGCTCGCCCCTACGGTGGCGTGGTGGATTGTGAGATGGCAGATATCATTATAAAATAGCTTTTGCAATTGAATACAAAATGCCATAGATTACGCTGGCGCTGATGCCGTAGACCAGCACCGGGCCTGCGATGGAGAACATTTTGACAGCGGTGCCGGTGACCAGACCTTCGGATTTGAATTCGATGGCGGGGGCGGCAATGGAGTTTGCAAAGCCGGTGATGGGAACGAGGGTACCTGCACCTGCGTGCTTGGCGATATCATCATAAAGGCTCAGGCCGGTGGCAAGCACGCTGAGCAGGATCAGGCTGGCGGACGTCAGCATCCCTGCATCGGTTTTATCCAGACCCAGCGCCCCGAATCCGTTCATAATCAGCTGTCCCAGTGTGCAGATGAGGCCGCCGATCACAAAGGCCAGGAGCAGATTTTTTCCCATGGGCGATTTCGGACTGATGGAATCCACATATTCCTTGTATTGCGCTTTTGACATTTTCATGGCAGCTTCCTCCGTCGTTGTTTTCTTCCTCAGTTTTCCACGGTTTTTGCGGTTTATTCCTGCAATGGCTTGCGGACGGCGGGAAAGCTGTGCTATACTTTTCTTAACATCCGGGAAAGGCGGTATTTTTTATGAAATATGTAAGATTAGGCAAAACAGAGCTTATGGTGACCAAGCCTGCCCTTGGCTGCCTGCCCCTCCAGCGGTGCACTGTGGAGGATGCGGTGAAGCTGCTTCGTGCCGCCTACGATGGAGGCATCAACTTTTTCGATACGGCGAACGCTTATACCGACAGCGAAATGAAAATCGGTCTGGCGCTGAGCGATGTCCGCGATAAAATCATTCTTGCTACAAAGAGCATGGCAAGAGACTATGACGGCGTTCTGAAAAGCGTGGAGCAGAGCCTGCGCATGATGAAGACGGACTATATTGACCTGCTTCAGCTCCACAATCCCGATACCCTCCCCGACCCCAACGATGCCGGAGGCGCCTATGCCGCCGCGATGGAGGCCAAGCGCCGCGGTTGGGTTCGCCACATCGGCATCACCGCCCACCGCAGAACCGTTGCGCAGGAGGCCATTGCCTCGGGTTATTTTGAGACCCTGCAATTCCCCTTCAGCTATATTTCCGACGAAGGTGATCTCGCACTTGCCGAACAGTGCAAGGCGGCGGATATGGGCTTTATCGCCATGAAGGGCTTAGCGGGCGGACTTCTGCAAAGCGCCGCAGCCTGCCATGCCTTTATGGAGCAGTATGATCATGTGGTTCCCATCTGGGGCGTGCAAAGGCTTGAGGAGCTTTCGCAGTGGCTCACGCTTGCCGAGGAAACCCCCCCCATGGATGAGGCGCTTTCCGCCATCATCGAGAAGGATCGCACGGCGCTTTCCGGCTCGTTCTGCCGGAGCTGCGGCTACTGTATGCCCTGCCCGGTCGGCATTGAAATCCGCAACTGCGCCCGCATGGATATGCTCCTGCGCAGAAGCCCCTGGCAGCAGTACTATACCCCTCAGTGGACAGAAAAAATGGAAAAGATCGAAAGCTGCCTCGGCTGCGGCCAGTGCGCCTCCCGCTGCCCCTATGGCCTGAATGTTCCGGAGCTTCTCAAATACATGCTCGCCGACTGGAGAAGCTATGGGGAGCAGATGTAGGGATACGGGATGGTGCCGAGACTAAGACAGGGGATGGCGCTCTGTTCTTGGTTGAATAATTCGGAAATCGCGTAATTTTTAATAAAAATAACATTAATATTGATGATGAAGTTGAGAGCGGAGAAACGTCTCCTGTCCCAAAGGAGGGATAGATAATGGAAGCTCCTGATATCGAAGTCCTTTTCACATTTAACGGCACAAGGAAGTACCCAGCACATGAAGGGTATAGGCCAAATCATTTAGTCAAGGATAACTATTTAACTACAGGTATACACCATTATTATGGAACAGATGAGGTTGCACCAAATGGAACAATTAAGGGAACAATTACTTTTATTACTCCGGAAATGTATCCTCATTGTTTGTGGATTGGCAAAAAGATAAGTATCCAAGAGGGCGCCAAAGTCGTAGGAGAAGCTACAGTCATCAGAATCTTCAATCAACTTCTTTGTAGGACATAGGACAGGGGACGGTTCTCTGTTCTGAGTTGAATAGTTCGGAAATCTTTTTGTTTTATGAGTAAACCAACGTTAATCTTTACAAAGAAGTTGAGGACAGAGAACCGTCCCCCTGTTCTAGAATTCTGCTAAAAGAGATCAAGGAGTGTGTGCTGAAGTGACGTTGCAAGACATTTGTAAAATTGATGAGTTTGACCTTCATCATGTCGCGTTAGTGAGACATAATTTAACGAACAAAGTTGTGCGGAAAAGCTTTGAAGAAGGAAAATTAAGTGTCTATCAGGAGATACAAAAAGATAATAGATTCGAAAAGTACGATTATATCTTGAGCTTTCTTGGCGAAGAAGGAACAGCTTCTCGCTTCCTCGGCTGTTATCAGGTTTGCGGGAAAACCTCGTTGGATATCGATAGTGTTCCGGATTATATTCAGAACGACATAAAAGAGGGGACGGGACTCGTCAGATGGATTCTGAAAGAAACAGACAAATTGGCAGAGTATAAAGATCGCCTCATAATAGATTGGGGGCGCGGAGCAATTAACTGGCTGCAGCGCGGTACAACAACAAAAGCTGTCCTTTCAATTGAACCGGCTGTTTCAGATATTACATTCGAAAGCTATGACAAGGTATTGCTATCCTACGAGACCCTGCAAACTATCGTAAACAATCCTAAACAACACTCTGTGTGGAAAAAAGAATTGTCCCGGGTGGCAGCAATTTATTTGATTGCGGATCGAAAGACCGGAAAGCTTTATGTTGGTTCTGCAACGGGTGAAAATGACGGTCTGTGGGGTCGTTGGAGTACATACGCAAAGACAGGACATGGCGGGAACAAAGAACTAATGCTTCTGACAAATAAAGTTGATTATGCCCGTAATTTTCAATTTTCCATTTTAAAAGTTTTTCCATTAAAGCACGATCCATATGATATCTTAAAGTATGAAAAGCTGTACAAAGAAAAACTACTATCAATTCAGTTTGGGTTAAATGACAATTAGGACGGAGGACGGGTCTCTTTCATGAGTGAAATAGTTCGGAAATCTTTTGATTCTTTGAGTAAATTAACGTTAATCTTTGCAAAGAAGTTGAGGACAGAGAACCGTGCCCTGTTCTATTAAGTTCTTTCCCGAAGGGTGAGATGTAATGAAATGTAATCTATCTATTCATGAGGAAATTTTTTTAAATCAGTTTAGTCAAGGAATTCGTGATCTTTATGAAATGAATTGTTGGTTTGAATCCTATGATTTATCAAAGAAAAAAACAATTTTGTATCACTTAGTAAATATGGTGATCCAAGCGCACCCGACTTATGATGATTAAAAAAACTCAGCCGAACAATTAGGAAAATTAAAATCCACTTCTGCCGTCATGCTTTTAAATCCAAATGCGCCATTTTATAAATTTGGATATAAAATATGTGATTTGCCAGAAAAGGAACTTCTAAACGGATTTAATATTCTGCTAATTACTTTGTCAAAAGCTGATAACCGCAGGAAAGCAGAGGAAGACCCAGATCAATGTCATCATTGGTGGCATAAAGATCTTTCTGATCCGTATTATTTACGGATGATTATAGCACAGAGGACAGCAAGGAAGATAGAATGATGGGGACGGGGGGACAGCTGTGCGCCGGTTTAGCGCGTGTGATATCGTCGGGTGAAACACCCGAACTGGCAAAGCGAGGCCGGCAGTCGGTATGCAGCCTGTCTTGCTTGGGGTGCTTCTCCTGTCCCCGTTGGTGGAGGAATTAATATGGGTAAGAAACAAACTGCTTTTATATTTTATATAATCTCATTGATCATCATCTTTTATGCCTTGCCTTTGCTCATTCGAGATACCGGGTCGGGGATGCTTGTTATGCTGTTGGGCATTCCTCTCCTGACGCTGATTTGTTCTGCTGTTTATGGTATTAAGCAGGGCTTCCAGCCTTTGCTTTCCCTGATCACGGCAATCGTATTTGCACCTTCCGTTTTTATATTCTATAATGCTTCGGCATGGATATATATTGTAATCTATGCAGTGATCTCCCTTGTGGGAAATGGAATTGGCAGGTTATTTTTCAAAAAGAAAGAGCGATAAACCGCAGTTTACCCGTCGAAAAGAAATTCCTTTTCGACGGGTTTGAGCTATCTGGCGCAGAGCATCGGCTGTAGCTGCCGCCCCTGCAGTGCCGCATCCAGCGTTGCGCCGATTGCGGAAAAATCCGCCATCAGAGAGGCGGGTTTTGTCTCCGGGCTGTCCTGACAGAAGGGGACAAAATACACATTCTTCCGATTCAGCAGCCGACCGAGATTTTCTCCGTTGCCTGAGAGCGCATCATTGCTCGAAATCGCAAGAATCAGCGGCCTTTCATTTCGCAAATGTGCCTTGGCGGCCAGCGTGACCGTGCTGTCGGAGATGCCGTTGGCCAGCTTTGCCAGCGTGTTCCCGGTGCAGGGGGCAATGATCAGGGCATCCAGCGCCTTTTTCGGGCCGAAGGGCTCGACCTGCGTTTTCATTGAAAGGACGGGCGCTTCACAGATGGCCGCCAGCTGCTGTAAATTCTCCTTTGCTGTCCCGAAGCGGGTGTCCGTCTGCGCGACAGCTTCGGATACGATGGGGATGATGTGCTCATAGCTTTTGCGCAGCTTCTCCAGCGCAGTGAAGACCCGGGAGAGGGTGCAGAAGGAGCCGCACAGAGCGAAGCCTATGGTTTCATGTCGCATGATGAGCCTCCACTTTTAAAATTCGTTGAATGGCATCGGCAATCGCATAGCCGGCCGTTTTCGGTGCACATTTTCCGGGAAGTCCCGGCGCATTGACGTATTCCAGCCCCAGAGCCCGGCATTTGCCTGCATGGATCCCGCCGGGACTGCTCGCCAGCTCCAGAAGAAGGCAGCCCTGGCGCATACATTCATAATCCTTATCCGAAAACACCGGCGCGGGAGCCGTGTTGATGATATGATCATATTGATGGAGGGCGCGGAATTCTTCGCCGATCTGCGTTGCCTTGAGACCTGCGGCTTCGATCCTGCCAAGGTCTGCGGCCTTCCGGGCGGCAACGGTGACATCCGAACCGAGAAGGTGAAGCTTTTCTGCCAGGCAGCAGCCGATGCGCCCGTAGCCGACAATCAGACCGCAGGAACCCTGAATGGTGATCGGAAGTCGCTGCATCAGTATTTCTATGGCGCCCTCTGCCGTGGGGACGGCATTGATATAAGGTAAAATCGGGTCTTCATAGTAATCCGAGACCTGAACGCCCAGACCCCGGAAGAGATTCTGATCTAGCCGCCCGCCCAGAATATGCTGCCCGGGGCGAAGAAGCTCCAAAAGCTCCTGCGGCGGCTTAAGCCCCATCGGCAGGATAATAACATCCGCTTCGGAAACCGCACACTCCATCACGCGGCAGCCGCGTTCTGTCAGGGCTTCGGCAATATAGCGGCTTCTTTTGTCCTGACCTGGGATCAGATAGACGGTATTTTCGTGCAAAGCGCTCACCTCCGCCCTCCATTCTATGTCCCGCAGGGGAATTGGTGCAAAAGCGCTTGTCAGATTGTTGGAAATACGATATAATAAAAACAGGGAGGTGTCAGTTATGGAGCAACACGGCTTTATCCACACGATGCTGGATGTGAAGGTGCTGATTCTTTATCTCATGGGACAGGTGCAGTACCCGGTGGATATTCAGACCATTTTTGCGCTGGCTTATCAGGATGAATGCGTCAATTATTTTGATGTGGCGCAGGCTCTGCCGCAGATGGTGGACTCCGGTCACCTGAGCCGCACCGAGAATGGAGATTATACCATCACCGAAAAAGGAATCGAAACCGGAAAAGTAACCGACAGCTCTTTGGCTTTTCCTGTGATGCAGCGCGTCAAGGCAGCAGTGGAGCGCTTCAATCGAACCCGCCGCCGCGGAGATTATGTCCATGTAAGCCTGATCGACCGCCCGGACGGACAGTGCTCCGTCATTATGGGGCTCGATGACCCCATGGGCAATCTGATGACGCTGGAGATGTCTGCACCCAGCCGAAAGCAGGCCAAAGCCCTGGAGAATGCCTTTGCAGAGCGTGCCGAGCAGATTTATCAGATGATTGTCTCTGCACTGCTGGATCATGAAGAGGCGGAGGATGGAGATGCGTAAGGGAATCTGTAATCCGCGCCTGCTGGAAAAGCTACTGGAAGAAAGCGGACATAGTGCGAAGGAGCTTTCAGAAGCGACAGAAATCCCGATTGCTACGATTCGCGGATATCTCAACGGCAAGAGGGACGCCATTAGTACCAGAAATATGTTCCTTTTCGCACAATTCTTTCAGATGCCCATGCCGGAGCTGGTAGATTATTTTGCGGATGTGGGCAATATAGATAAAAAATAGCTCTTGATTATTTCTTTTCTTGTGATATAATATAGATGTCCAAAGCAGTAAACCACATGGACGAAAGGAGCGACATCTATGAAAATCCAGTTCACCGAAAAGAAAGTCCACATTCCCGATAATGTACGCGCCTACGCTGATAAAAAAGTCAGCAAGCTCTCCCGCTATTTCAAAGATGATGCCGAGGGTTTTGTCGTATTCTCCGTAGAGAGGAACCGCAATAAGGCAGAAATCACGGTTCACGCTGCCAACACCTATTTCCGTGCCAGCGAATCTACTTCCGATATGTTTGCCTCCATTGATGCAGCCATCTCCTCTCTTGAACGCCAGATCCGCAAGAACAAGACCCGCCTTGCCAAGCGTATCCGTCAGGATGCCTTTATGCGCACCCCCGAAGAGATTTCTTCCTTCGTTCCCGAAGATCCCGAGGAATCCTATGAGATCATCCGCACGAAGAAGTTCCCGATGAAGCCGATGACCAGAGAAGAGGCCATCCTGCAAATGAACCTTCTCGAGCACAACTTCTTTGCCTTCCGTGATGAGGATAACGACGGCGCTTTCGCCGTTGTCTATAAGCGCAACAACGATGGCTACGGCATCATTGAGGATACTCCTTAATATTAAAACCTATGGAGGCGCGAAAGCGCCTCCGTTTTTGTCTACAGCAGTGAAAACTAACGAAAACTGGGGTCAATTTTTATGCGATTTTCCAACTTGCTTTTTCGCATGAATTTGCTATTATATAAGGGCTGCGTGACAGCCGAACTTAATAAGACTTAAGAAAAAAGTTTTCAAAAGTCGAAAAAAGTTCTTGACAAAACGGCGGATGCGCGGTATAATAAAAAAGTTGACGGCGCCAAGAGAAAATCAAGGCAAAGTTGATGTAAAGCCCGCGAAGCGGGATGTACCTTGTAAATTAAACAACGAAACATGAACAAATAAGCACCTTGGACAATTTATTAAATGTAAGTTGTTCTTTTGATGTCAAAAGAATAGCCAACGAAAATT
>JAZQOW010000006.1:0-24678 GCA_045628065.1 Faecousia sp. | reverse complement strand
AGCATATGGTGTCCAGGAGGCAGCGGTATACTTGGCTTCTTCGGAAATAGCGGGGCCAGCGGCGATGGCTTCGCGCATCTTGTAGCGGTTGGGAGCACCGATGATGGCGAAGAAGGAGTACTTCTCGTTGCCATTGCGGTCCCACATATGGCAGCCGGTGGTGCGGTTGAAGGTGCTGGCGTCGTTGTTGCCATCCCAAGCAACTGCGGTGACCTGGTCGTGATGCTCAAGGAGGATATCCATGACATCAGCGGCGAAGTCAGCCTGCTTGGTCATGATTTCGGGATCGGTTGCCAGTGCGGACAGGCTGCCGACACCCCATTCGGGATTGCGGTAGACGGGGGAGTTGTTGACATCGAAGGTGTTGCCGTTGTCGCGGCTGATGTTAGCAACGGAACCGGAGTTCTCGGGCCACTGGACATCATCAGCGGTGACGCGGGTGGAGGGACGGTTGGGATCGAAGTAGGGGTTGGGCTCAAGGTCGCTTCGGATATCAGATTCGGAGAAGCTGATTTCGTTGGCAACGGTCAGGCCCAGCTCGACATGCTGACGGAGCAGGTCGATGGACGGATAGGCATAGGCCAGGCGGCCCTGCATGCCGAAGCCGTCAATGTAGCCGGCCTCGTGGATGGGCTGGAGCATCTTGATGGTCTGACCCATCTTGGGCTGGTAGCGCTTGTTGGAATCCTGGAAGTCGTTGTAGTACAGAGTCCAGTGACCGCCGTAGTATTCTCTCCACTTGTAAGCGGATTCGAAGGCCTGGCGGACCCATGCGGATTCTGCGAACAGTCTTGCATCAGGATCATTGTCCAGATCGGGACGGCGGAAGATCAGGCCCCATTCGCTGACCTGGTAGTCTTCGTAGTTACGGATCTGGCCGGAGTAGTCGTCGATGGCTTCGTTGACAACGTCCCAGGAGAGGATGACATCGTCAAACTGGACATAACGTTCAAACATCTTCTGGATGTAGCAGTCCAGACGAGCGAGCATGGTCTCGGGGCTTGCCCAGTCGGGATTTGCGGCATCATAGTAGAAGCCGTTGCAGAAGAAGTACTTGGGCTGCTCAGAGCCGTGCCATGCCAGAACGTGCTGACGGTAATATTTCTTCTGCTTGTCGGGGTTCTCCTCGTTCCACTTGCGGATAGCGCGGAGGGTGTTGAACAGGGCGGGTTCGCCTGCAACCAGTTCAACATTGCGGTTGGCCTCTTCGATCTTGGCAGCCTTCTGCTCGTCGGTGAGGGTCTCATCCGCGTTGATTTCGGCAACAGCTGCCTCGTAAGCGGTACGGGAGGTGGTGCCGGAGCCGTTGGCTTCGCGGCCGCCGCCGATGTTGTAGGTCAGCTTGCCGTTGTTGCCGGACAGGGTGGAGTAGTGGTAATCGTTCTGTGCGTTACCGATGGAGCCGCCGAAGCAGCCCTGGATGAAGAAGTCCTGATATTCGCCGGTCAGGGAGGGCATCATGGTCCAATCCTTTTCCCAGCTGGCCTTCAGGGTGATGTCGGAAGTGACGGGGTTAGAGAAGTTGTAAGGTGTCGTAAAGACGAAGCCCCAGAAGGACATTTCGGTGCCCCAGGAGGTGAATACATAGCCTTCACGGGTGGGAGCTTCGATGGGTTCGACGGTAGAGCCGTCTTCAACCTCGACAACAACGGGATCGGGAGCGCCGGTGTAGTTGAAGTCGAAGGTGACAGTGTGCATCACCAGCTTATAGGATTCTTCGCGGGTTGCGCCGCAGACGGAGCAGGTGTAGGTCTTGATGCCGTCTTCTTCTGCGGTAGCTTCCTTGGTGATGACAGCTTCGCCCCAGGTGTGGCCCTTGGCTGCAACGTTGTTGCCAACATAGCTGTCGCCGCAAACGGAGCAGGTGTAGGTGGTGAAGCCAGCCTCGGTGCAGGTGGGTTCGGTGACAACGGCTTCGTAATTGTGGCCAAGTGCGGGAATCTCGTCAGAGATGTAGTTCGCGCCGCATTCGCACAGATAAGCAGTGTAGCCCTTATCAGCGCAGGTGGGTTCGACTACGGTGCCTACATAGTTGTGGATATGGGGTTCAGCAGCGGGAGTCTCGAGCTCGAGCGTGTCGAGGACGTAGGCATTGTTGCCGCCGAAGGACCAGGTGCTGGTCTTGTAAGCGTCGAGAACGATCATCGTGCCGTCCACGCCGGTGTTCACGAAGTTGAATACTTCGGTGAAGTCTTCGCCGTTGGTGGAGATGAAGCAGTTATAATCGGTGCCGACCTTCTCAATGCGCAGCCAGTAGGTGCCGCCGTTCTTGGAGAAGCCGGAAGCATAGGAGGTGCCGATAGCAGCATTGTTGTTGCTGGAGACGCCGTCCTTACGGGTGTAGTTGACCATGGAGTTGTTGCCGGCGCGGATGCCAACACCGTTCTGATAGTCTTCCATGATGTACATACCGAAGATATCGGTATCACCACCGAAGGAGAAGGTGCTGCCGGGCGTGCCGGTGAGCTTCAGGGTTGCCATGTAGTTGCCGGAAGCGGGGATCACGATGACGTCGGAGGGAGCGAAGGAAGCACCGGTTGCCTCAAAGTTGGCAGTGGTGGAGCCCATCTGCAGGCCAACGCCTTCGGTAGCAGCAGCGGTAGCTGCAAATTCGATGGAGTACTTGTCAGCATCAGCAGGATCCTTGAAGTCGATGACGCTGATGTCGCCGCCCTGTCTGATCTTGACAGTGTAGGCAGCGCTGGAAGCTACGGAGTAGACATGGATGACGGTGGGCAGACCGAAGTCAGCAGCCTGATCGACTACAACAGTCAGATCGGGATCGTCAACGATACCGGTAACAACGGGAACCTCGGCATCCTTAACAACAGCAGCATAGCTGAACTTCTCGGGATCGAACTTGGCAACGGGAATGCCATTGAGCTTGATGGCGCTCAGACGAGGATAGAGCTGGGTAACCTTGAACAGCTTGGTGCCTGCGAAGGTTGCCTCTGCACCGTTGGCATAAGCACCGAGCTGGGGATAGCCCATGGGTACATAAGCCTTGGTTTCGATTTCGGTCCATTCCAGACCATCGGGAGAATAACGGAAGGTGTACTCGCCGCCCTGCTTGACCAGCTGGAGGGACAGCTTGGCATCTGCCAGGCCCTCAGGCATGGAAACACGGGCAACCAGAGACTGTTCGCCGCCGTAGGTCTTGTATGCAGACAGTGCCTTGGCACCGTTGACAACTTCATAGACCAGCAGGACATTGTTATCAGCATTGTCCCAGGCAGCGAGGCCAACCTGACCTTCGGCCAGATCTTCAGCCAGAGAGATGTCGGTCTGTGCGACCCAGTTGCCGAAAGCGTTCTGTGCATAGACAGTGGGCTCGGAGGCAGCGATGGTCAGACCGTTTTCGTTGAAGCTTGCACCGTCGCCTGCGACCAGTGCCCAGCCATTTGCTTCGGCAGCAGCCTTACCGGCGGTGAAGTCGGTAGCAATGGGAGCATTGCCGAGACCGATATGGTAAACCACATGGCTTGCCATGGTCGGGCAATCGACAGTGATGGTAGCATAGCCGGGCTTGCCGTTGAACTGCTCGACCTTGACATTCAGGCCGGGGCCGCCGACAGCGTTCACAACGGGAGCGGTGTCATAATCGGCCATGTTCAGCTCGTAGCCATAGACATCGGGATCAAAGCCCTTGAGGGGTTCACCGTTGATGGTGACTTCCTTGAGCTCGGTAGCGCCTTCGGCGTAAACAACGAAGTCGGTAGTGGCAACCACACCGTTGGGGCTTTCGACCTTGGCGGTAATGGTGGCAACACCGGTGTTCTTCATGACGATGGTGCCTTCTGCGAAGACACCGGCCTCGGTCTCGTCGCCAACCTGCACAACAGCAGGACGGTTGGAGGCGTAGGATACCTTGTAGTCTTCGGGCAGGACGAACTTGGTGCCAACCTTGGGCAGTTCGTCAGCAGTCTTGCCGGCTTCCAGACGCTCGACCTTGCCGGCGGTGTCGGGAACGGTATAGCCTGCTTCGGTGGAAGCGGTGTATTCATTGACAGCAGCAGCATCAACGCCGATGTCAACGCCGGGGACGTTGTTGATGACGCGCACGCCGTAGATCTTTTCGTTGGTCATGGTGACAGCCAGACCGGGATCGACAACGTTCTTGCTCTCGTCATCGCTAAGCTGGAAAATAACGCGCTCGGAAATGCCCAGATTCTCGTCGCCGGGCTGGGTGGGCTTCACGGTCAGGACTTCCGGATCCTCGCGGATGTCGGTGCCCTTGATCTCGAAGTTCTCAACCAGGTCGGTCTCGGCATTCAGGTCACTGGACTTTGCAACCCAGATCTGCCAGGTGCCGGGGGTCATTTCGTAGCAATCCTTTTCTTCGTTGAAGAAGGCCAGATCGGTAACCTTAACGGGAATTTCAACTTCGGTGGTGCCGTTGGCGGCAACGTCTACCTTGTCGAAGCCAACCAGACGCTTGAGCGGGATGTTGTTGGTGCCTGCGCCGGGGGATACGGCGTAAACTTCAGCAACCTGCTTGCCTGCGACGTTGTTGGTGTTGGTGATCTGGAACTTGACAGTGATTTCGCTGTCGCGGTTGGTGGAGTTGATGACCAGAGCGTTCTTTGCGCTTGCACCCAGGATGGAGGCCTTGCCTGCCACAGGTGCGTATTCAACATCGGAGTAGCTCAGGCCGTAGCCGAAGGGATAGATGGTCTTCTCTACATTGTACATGTAGGAGCGGCCGCCCTTGCCGTTCACGGGGAACAGGCTGTAGTCAAAGAAGCCGGGGATGTCGCCGATGCAGTCGGCAAGCCAGGTGGCGTTGGTACGGCCGGAGGGGTTGTTCTTACCGGTGATGGCTTCGCCGAAGCCGGTGCCCTTGCGGAAGCCGTTGAAGCCGGACCACAGGATGGCGTCCACGCTGGTCAGATCTTCGACCATCTGGATGGGACCGTAGGTCTCCATGATGAGGACGATCTTCTTGGGATGCTTGGCCTTGACTGCCTTGAGCAGATCGATCTGGGCCTGTGCAAGGTTCAGGTCGGTGCGGTCGCCGTCTTCGCGGGAGTCGCCGGAGCCCTGACCCAGAGTGACAATCGCAAGATCCACGCCTTCAGCAACGCCGGAAACATCAATATTGCTGCTTCTCAGGCTGGTGAAGCTGCTTCTGTTGGGATTGCCGGTGTAGCCATAGTAATACTGGACATCCAGCTTATTGATGGCATTCTGGCTGTAGGTAGCGGTATCCTTGAATGCGGTCTTGATGGCCTGCTCGATGGTGACGAGGTTGGCCTCATTGCGCAGGTTGGAGGAGTAGCCGCCGCGGAAGTTGGACTGGCCGATGGGGCCGACGATGGCAACATTGTACTTGCCGTCATCCGCAGCATTGATGGCGCTCTCGGTGATGGGCAGGGTCTTGTTGTCGTTCTTCAGAAGAACGATGGTGGCACGGGAGGTCTCGTCGCCCAGCTCGATACGCTTCTGGGTCTGACCTGCAACACCGTTGACATAGGCACCTGCATTACCGGCAGCGAGACCGGCAGCACCGATGGTGGCATACTTGTTATCGGCATCGAATTCGCCAAGCTCCATGCGCTTGGTCATCAGACGATGTGCAGAAACCTCCATCTGGGTTTCGGTGTACTTGCCCTTGTCGGTAAGAACATCGGAGCCGTCGGCGTTCTTCAGCATCTTGGTGTAGTTCTGAGCATAGGAGCCCAGGTTGTCGGTCTCACCGGCGTTGCACTGGAGGTCGAGGCCGTTGGCCTGTGCGTTTGCAAAGGCTTCGCCAAGGGTGTAGTTCTTTCCGGTGTGGGGATTGTTCTTATGGACGTTACGGTTGTAGGAGGTGGCAACAGAGTCACAGTCGGAGACAATGTAGCCGGAGAAGCCGTAGCTCTGACGCAGAACGGTATCCATGTAGTAGGAGCTGAAGGAGATGGGAATACCGGAAACAGAGCTGTAAGCCATCATGACGGAGGAAACGTCGGCATCCTGAATGACGATGCGGGGAGCACGGGTGTAGTACTCACGCATTTCACGGACGGTGACGTTGTCAGCGCCGGAGGTGTAACGGTTCTTCTCGGAGTTGTTGGCGGCATAATGCTTGATGGTGGTAACAGCCTGCTTCATGCCTTCGCCGTTCTCGTTGATGAACTTGTAGGTGCCGTCCTGGGTCTTGCCTTCTACGCCGTTGACGAAGGCAGAAGCCAGCTTACCGACGACCAGAGGATCTTCGCCGTAGCTCTCGTCGTTGCGGCCCCAGCGGGGGTCACGGGCGAGGTTGATGTTCGGGGAGAACATGGTCAGGTTGTAGCGGTTGTTCTTAACACGCTCACGGATTTCAGCACCGATTTCTTCGGCTTCCTTATAGTACAGGTCTACGTCCCAGGATGCACCCATGGAGTAGCTGGACGGATAGGAAGAGCCGTCGGTCTGAATGCCGAACCAACCTTCCTGGTTGTAGCCGTGAAGGGCTTCGTTCCACCACATATAGGTCTCAATGCCCAGCTCGGGAATGGCGGGTGCATTGTAACCTGCGGTCTGGGAGACCTTCTGCTCAGCGGTCATGCGGGAGACCATGTCAGCCGCACGCTCGGCATAGGAATAGCTTTCATCTTTGTAAATGGGAATTGCCTGTACAGCAGGTTCTTCTGCTGCTTCTTCTTCACCCTCGGCCTCAGCAGCCAGGATGGGGGCGTCCTGTGCAATGACCTTGTCTTCTGCAGCAAAGACGCCGCTCGGCAGCATACCGAGAACCATCATGATGCACAGAAGCATTGCAATGACGCGAGAGAATTTCTTCATGGTTTTCCTCCTTTTAAATTTTCAGAACAAATTCTTTTGGTTTTACCGGGGAAATTCGGTGTTCACCATCCTTCCTGCACATATTTTATACGATTTTGCTCAATTTCCTCTCGGTAGAACGGTATTGATGCATTATGCGCCGCGAAGTACTTTGGATTCCCGGCAGCAAAAGCAACAATTAAAACTATAATGAAAAAGTATTTTTGCTAACACTTTCCATTATATTTTTTATAGTATAGCGCTTGCCGTATTGCAACTCAATAGTAAATCAACGAGCTAATTTAAAAACATCAAATCCAACAAAAACTCATAAGATGTTTTGTGGAATCTAACAAGGAGAAAAATCGCTCTGCATTTTTGTCAATAATATAAAGATGAGCGCCACTCATAGACACTTGCGCCAATCAATCAATTTAGATATAATATAATAGTAATACGCTTCTATATTTAATAGTAGAACAGCGCCTCTTTTGCGATGCATGGTTCTGCAGGAGAATATCAAAAAATGCTGCGCGGCAGCATCGCTGCTGTTTTACAAGAGCATCTGATTGTATTATATAGAAAGGAGTGGGACATGAACACGACACAATTTCAGGTTACCGGCATGACATGCAGCGCGTGCAGCGCGCATGTGGAGCGAGCGGTGAGTAAGCTCCCCGGAGTGGAGGCTGTGGCGGTGAGTCTGCTGACCAATTCCATGCAGGTAAGCTATTCGTCTCCGACAACTGCTGCCGACATCTGCCGGGCGGTTGCGCAGGCAGGCTATGGGGCTTCGGTAAAAGGTCAGGCAGAGAAGAAGGACGATGCGCCCAAGGGCGGGCTTCTGCCGAGGCTGATCTGTTCGCTTGTGCTTTTGCTGCCGCTGATGTATGTATCCATGGGGCATATGATGTGGAACTGGCCGGTTCCGGCTGGGGCAACGCACATGAGCCTTGCACTTTATGAGCTGCTGCTTACCGCAATCATTCTGGTCATCAACCAGAGATTCTTTATTAAAGGCTATCAGAGCCTTCGCCACGGCGCGCCCAGCATGGATACGCTGGTCAGCATGGGCGCCGGTGCGGCCTTTGTCTACAGCACCGCCATAACTTTCCTCATGGCGCTCTCACCTGAGCGGGCTGCAGAGCTGCACCATGATCTCTATTTTGAATCCGCTGCCACGATTCTCACCCTGATCACGGTGGGAAAGCTTCTGGAGGAGCGCAGCAAGGGAAAGACCACCGATGCCATTCGCTCCCTCATGGCCTTAGCACCTGAGACGGCGCGCGTCCTGCGAGATGGGGAGCAGAAGCTCATTCCTGCGGAGGAGCTTGCGCTCGGCGAAACCTTTTTTGTGCGTCCGGGAGAACGCATCCCGGCGGACGGCACGGTGCTGGAGGGAGAGGGCGCGGTCAATGAATCCGCCCTTACCGGCGAGAGCCTGCCTGTAGAAAAAGCTCCCGGCAGCACGGTTTCCGCGGCTACCTTAAATCAGCAGGGCTATCTGACCTGCAAGGCAACCCGCGTGGGAGAAAATACAGCGCTTCAGCAGATCATTGCGCTGGTCGAGGATGCGGCGGCAACCAAAGCCCCGATCGCAAAGGTGGCGGACAAGGTATCCGGCGTGTTTGTCCCGACAGTCATTGCCATTGCGCTATGTGCCGGGGTGATCTGGCTGCTTGCCGGAAAGTCCTTCGGCTTTGCTTTAGCCCGCGCCATCAGCGTGCTGGTCATCAGCTGCCCGTGTGCACTGGGACTTGCCACGCCGGTTGCCATTATGGCAGGCGGTGGTGTGGGCGCACGCAATGGCATACTGTTCAAAACCGCGGCTGCTCTGGAGCATACCGGACGAACCCAGATCATCGCGCTGGACAAGACCGGTACCGTGACCAAGGGAGAACCGGCTGTGACCGATATCCTCCCGGCAGATGGAGTGGACAGGGATACGCTTCTGCGCACCGCCTGCATTCTCGAAGCGGGAAGCGAGCATCCCCTTGCCCGCGCAATTGCGGCGTTGGGCAGCTTCGGCACCCCGGAGCGCTTTCAGGCGCAGCCCGGCTTTGGCGTGAAGGGCATCGTTGACGGAAAAGCGGCACTGGGCGGCAGCATGGCATTGTTTAAAAATGAGCACCTTTTGACCTCGGATATGGAAAAAACCTGCAAGCGTCTTGCAGAGGAGGGAAAAACACCGCTCCTCTTTGCATCGGACGGCGTTGCGCTCGGAATCCTTGCGGTTGCCGATGTTCTCCGGGAAGACAGCGTGCAGGCCATTGAGGATTTGCATACCATGGGCATCCAGACGGTCATGCTCACCGGCGACAATGCCCGCACAGCAGCAGCCATCGCCAAAAAGGCCGGCGTCACCCGCGTGATCTCCGATGTCCTTCCTGCGCAGAAGGAATCGGCAATCCGCAATTTGCAGGCATCCGGCATCGTGACCATGGTGGGCGACGGCATCAATGATGCACCTGCGCTGACCCGTGCAGATACCGGCATTGCCATCGGTGCGGGTACAGATGTGGCGATGGACGCGGCGGATGTGGTTCTGATGAAATCCAGCCTCATGGATGTGGCGGCGGCCATAAGACTATCCAGACAGACCCTCAGAAATATCAAGGAAAATCTTTTCTGGGCATTTTTCTATAACTGTATCGGCATCCCCATTGCGGCGGGCGTTCTCTATCCGTCCTTTGGTCTGACCCTGAATCCCATGCTGGGCGCGGCTGCCATGAGCCTTTCGAGCTTCTGCGTGGTATCCAATGCCCTGCGTTTGAACTTATGCAAGCCTTATCAGAATGCAAAAAAATACAACCGCAAGCCGATAGCCCTTGCGGAACCTGAACAGGAGGAAAAAACTATGAAGAAAACGATTTATATTGAAGGCATGATGTGCATGCACTGTGTCGCCCATGTAAAAAAGGCACTGGAGGCCATGGACGGTGTGAGCGAGGCCGTAGTGGAGCTGGAAGCCGGCAGCGCTGTTGTGACCATGGAAAAGGACATCCCGGATGCGGCATTCGTTCAGGCCGTTTCGGAAGCGGGCTACAGCGTGACCCGGATCGAAGCATAAGAAGGGAAGGGGCCGGACAATGGAGAAAGTCATTCGCGTTGGTATTGCCGGATTCGGTTTATCCGGTCAGGTATTTCATGCGCCTTTTCTGAAGATCGACCCCCGTTATTCCCTCAGAAAGGTTTACGAGCGTACCACAAACCGGGCAAAGGAAGAATATCCCGAGGTGGAAATCGTCCGCAGCTTTGAGGAGCTGCTCACCGAGGATATTGATCTTGTGGTCATTTCTACCCCCAATCAGCAGCATGTGCCCATGGCAACTGCCGCCATCATGGCAGGCAAGGATGTCGTGGTGGAAAAGCCGGTCGCGGCAACCGCTGAGGAAGCGGAAGCTCTGTGCGCTCTGGCTGAGAAGCAGGGCGTGCTCCTTACGGTTTATCAAAACCGCCGTCTGGATGGCGATTTCCTCACGCTCAAGAAGCTCATGGAAGAAGGCCGTCTCGGCGAAGTTGTGGACTATAAGGCGCAGTTCGACCGCTTTGTGCGCGGCGTGAGCTACAAGCCGTGGAAGCTTTTCGGTGACCATGGCGTGGACATTCTTTATGATCTGGGCGTCCATCTGATCGATCAGGCCTATGATCTCTTCGGCATGCCGAAGGAGGTCTACTGCGACATGCGCACCCAGCGCCCGGAATCCGGCGGCGTGGATAATTTTGAAGCGATTCTTTACTATGATAACTGCAAGGCCATCCTCACAGCCGGTGAGCTGGTTGCCCATCCCGGCCCCCATTATGCGGTGTACGGCAGACGCGGCGGCTTTATCAAGTACGGCATGGATCATCAGGAGGACGATATGCTTGCCGGAAAGCGGCCTGACGCACCGGACTGGAATGCAGACCCCGAGGCGTGCTGGGGCACCCTGTACTATGATACCGGAGATACCATCGCAGAAGAGATCATCCCGACCGTGGTGAGCAGCTACAGCCAATACTACGATAACCTCTACCGTGCCATCACCGAGGGCGCCCCTCTGCTGGTTCCTCCGCGCCAGAGCGTGGATGTCCTTAAAATCATTGAGGCTGCGCAGAGAAGCAATCAGGAAAAACGCCGAATTTCTCTGTAAAACCCTTTGAGTTTCTCATATATTGCGGCGAATACTTTAGAATAAAATCCCATGAAAAAGGGGCTGTCTCACGGTGTAATGAGACAGCCCCGGATCTGTATCGGGCAGTTGCCGGTCAGGCTTCGTTATAAAGCTCCTTTACGGTTTTCTCTGCGCATTCGATCAGCTTGGTCACCATGGGCTTGAGGATGGCATTTTTGCGGACGATGATGCCCAGCGTGCGGGTATGGCGGGGGCTGAGCGGGAGGGCGCAGACGGATTCTTCATAGCCCTTGATGCAAAGCTCGGAGAGCATGCTCACGCCCAGACCGTGGGAAACCATGGAGATGATGGCGGGATCGCTGACGGTGGTGGTCATAATATCCGGGTGCACATCATAGGTGTTGAGAACGTCGAGAATGTCGCAGTCAAAGCCGAAGGCGGGCATCAGGAACTGCATCCCGGTGTACTGGTCTATGGAGAATTTCCTGCTGGGGAACTGATGGGCGGATTTGGGCAGCAGAGCCAGCAGCGGGTCTTCGTGCAGCGGGAACCACTGAACATTTTCCCCACGGGGTGCGCTGGTAAAGGAGAGATCGAAGTGCCCGGACTGCACATTTTCAAAAAGGGCCGTGCGATCCTTATCGTGTACATTGACCTGTACATTGGGGTACTCGCGCTTGAAGCTGTCGAGAATATGGGGCAGCCAATGAGAGGCAATACTGGAGTAGGCGCCGATGGTAATGAAGTCGCTGGTCTGGTCATTGATGCCGCGAATTTCCTCGTTCAGGCGGTCTGCGGCCTGAAGGAATTCCTGTACCAGGGGCAGAATCCGCTCGCCGTTGGAGGTCAGGCGGATGCCGAAATGCCCGCGCTTGAGGATCTGAAAACCAACCTCGGTTTCGAGTGCGTTCATCATATGAGTCAGGCCGGATTGTGTATAGCCCAGAATGTCAGCGGCACGGGTGAAGCTGCCCTGCTCAATGGATGTCACCATAGCCTCATATTTCTTTGTATCCATAAAACTAAGCCTTTCCAAAGTCTTTTTCGTTCTTTTCTAAATCGATTATACTATATTGCTTGGGAAAAATCAATAACATTATGCGAATTTGTAATGGAGTGAAGCAAAATTTCTTGCATTTTAGCAACTGACGGGGGAAACCGGACCCGATAGAGGAAAATAGAAGAAAAAAGTCGAGTTTTTTATATGAAAAAGGCTTGCAATTGGGAAAGAATGGTGCTATAATTCAAATGATCTTCGAGTAAGCTATTACCAGAGAGAGGGGTTCTCCCCCCTCTCTTTTTGATTGAGAAAGGCAGATTATATGAAGGTGACAGATCAGGTTCGCCAGTTGGCCGAGCCGGTGACCGCTGCGCAGGGGTGCGAGCTCTGGGATGTGGAATACGTCCGCGAGGGCGGCGCCTGGTTCCTGCGGGTCTATATTGATAAAGAAGGCGGCGTGGATATCAGCGATTGCGAAGCCATTTCCCGCGCCCTTGACCCTATTTTAGATGAAGCTGACCCCATTCCCGACAGCTATACCTTTGAGGTATGCTCAGCAGGTCTGGAGCGCACGCTCAAGCGTCCGAGCGATTTTGCGCGTTTCCTTGGCGCAGATGTCCTCGTGCGCCTCTACCGCCCCAGAGAGGGCAGCAAGGAATTTGCCGGTGTTTTGCAGGAATATGACAACGGCGATGTGACCGTAGCCGTGGGCGGCGCGCCCATCACTTTTACCAAAGCTGAAATCGCACAGGTTCGCCTTCGCGTGGACTTCTGACAGGAGGAACATTATGAATCCAGAAATTTTTGCAGCCCTCAAGCAGCTGGAAAAGGAACGCGGTATTTCCACCGAATATATGGTAGAAAAAATTACGCAGGCGCTGACCGCCGCCTATAAGAAAAACTGCGAAGGCTATAAGGAAAATATCCATGTCGCCCTTGCCGAAGACGGCATCCGCATGTATGCCCAGAAGGAGGTCGTGGATGAGGTTCTGTCCACCATGACCGAAATCTCCCTCGAAGCTGCACGCGAGCTTGAACCCACCGCACAGCTCGGCGACCTTGTCAATGTCGATATCCAGCCCAAGGGCTTTGGCCGCATCGCGGCGCAGACTGCCAAGCAGGTCATCATTCAGGGCATCCGCGAAGCGGAGCACGGCATGATTTATGACAGCTTCTCATCCAAACAGCATGAAATTCTCACCGGCACCGTGCAGCGCATCACCCCCGATACCGGCGATATCACCGTCCGTATCGGCCAGGGCAATGACCGCACCGATGCTTACCTCAATGCAGGCGAGCAGGTGTACGGAGAGCACTACCGTGAGGGCGATCTGATCCGCGTCTATGTTGCCGATGTGCGCAGAGGCACCCGCGGCCCGCAGATCATCGTGTCCCGCACCCACCCCGGCCTTGTCAAGCGGCTGTTCGAGATGAACGTGCCGGAAATTGAGCAGGGTCTTGTGGAAATCAAGTCCATTGCCCGTGAAGCGGGCTCCCGCACCAAGCTGGCTGTGTGCGCCACCGAAGAGAACATTGATCCCGTCGGTGCCTGTGTCGGCCCCAGAGGCGGCCGTGTCGGCGCTGTGGTCGATGAGCTTCATGGCGAGAAGATGGATATTGTCATCTGGTCTGAGGATGCAGCGGAGTTTATCGCCTCTGCCCTGTCCCCGGCAGATGTTGTCAGTGTCACACTCCTGCCCGGCTCCAAAGCCTGCCGGGTCATCGTTCCCGATGATCAGCTCTCCCTTGCCATCGGCAAGGAGGGGCAGAACGCCCGTCTGGCAGCCCGCCTGACCGGCTATAAGATCGACATCAAGCCCGCCTCTCAGGCACAGGAGCTGCCCGAAGAGGAACAGCAAGAGGAAGAATAATCGCTGCAATACACAGGAGGGAGTATCATGGTTAAAAAAATCCCCATGCGCCAGTGCCTTGGCTGCCGGGAAATGAAGCCCAAGCGGGAAATGATGCGGGTCGTCCGCTCACCCGAGGGCGAAATTTCCATCGACAACAAGGGCAAAGCGCCGGGCAGAGGCGCCTATGTGTGCCGGGATGCGGAATGCCTGAAAAAGGCGCTGCGTTCCCATGCGCTGGAGCGGAATCTGGATACTTCCATTCCTCAGGAAATCTATGATGCGCTTCTGGCGCAGATGGAGGTGCCCGATGGAACAGCATAAAGCGCTGAATCTCATCTCTCTGGCACGCAGGGGCAGACGCGTGGAGGTCGGCGAGGAGCCGGTGGGCGCGATCACCCGGGCGAAAAAGGCCAGACTTGTTGTGGTTGCCTCCGATGCCTCTGAGCATACCCTGCGCCGGGTGCAGAGCTTTGTGGCGCTCAGTGAGCAGCCCTACCTGAGGATCCCTTTTAATAAAGATGAACTTGGCCGCGCGGTGGGTCGCACCGCCTGCGCTGTCGCTGCACTGACCGATGCGGCATTGGCGCTGGCCTTTGTAAAAGCGCTCGATGACCCCGAGCAATATGCCGGACTGATCGAGCAGCTGACCAGCAAAGCAAACCGCATTCGCCAGCGGCAGCTGGAGAGCAAAGCCCACCGGGATAACATCCGGCACGGCAAGAAGAAATCGTAGCGTATGGAGGTGGCTATATGAGTAGTGTGAAGTATAGAGTAAAGGACGTAGCCGCGGACTTTGGTATGGATACCAAAGAAATCACGGCCATTGTTGCCAATTATTTTGAAAAGCCCAAGAGCAATATGCAGGTGCTGACGGACGAGCAGCTGAATGTGCTGTTTGACCATCTGACCCAGCATAACCAGATCAGCTCTGTGGAGCAGGTCTTTGCCGCAGCCATGGCGCCGAAGAAGGAAGCCGCGCCCGCTCCCAAGGAGGCAGCCCCTGCCCCCAAGGCCGCAGAGAAGGCACCCGCCCCCAAGAGCGCAAAAGAGCCGGAGCAGCGCCCCCAGTCCAAGAGTGCGCCTGCCAAGGAGGCCAAAGAGACCAAACCGGCCGAGCCCCAGAGAAAGCGCGAGCGCCGCGTGGTCGATACCTCCGCTGTTACCGTCAATTCCGAGCGTTTTGATGACCGCGTGGATGTTCTGGTTTCCGAACGCGAGCAGAACTTCACCGGCGGCAAGCAGCGCATTGGCGGCCGCGGCTCCAAGAAAAAGCAGCAGCAACAGCAGAAGAAGGGCAAGTTTGGCGGCAACAAATCCCGCAATGAAGAGCAGGAAAAGATGCGCCGCCTCCAGCTGGAAATCGCCAAGAAAGCCCCGCTCACTGTCAAGATTCCCGATGAAATCACCGTAGGCGAGCTGGCCTCCCGCATGAAGAAAACAGCGGCAGAGGTAATCAAGTGCCTGCTGCGGAATAATATTCTTGCCGCCATCAACCAGACCATCGACTTTGATACCGCCGAATATGTTGCCACCGAAATGGGCTGCAAGGTTGAGAAGGAAGTCGTGGTCACCATCGAAGAGCGCCTGTTTGATGACCATGTGGATACCGAAGAAGAACTGGTCGGCCGTCCCCCCGTTGTGGTCGTTATGGGTCACGTTGACCACGGCAAGACCAGCCTGCTCGACGCTGTCCGCAATACCAATGTCGTCTCCGGCGAAGCCGGCGGCATTACCCAGCATATCGGTGCTTATACCGTTGAGATCAACGGTCAGCCCATCACCTTCCTTGATACCCCGGGTCACGCCGCATTCACCGAAATGCGCGCCCGCGGTGCACTGTGCACCGATATCGCCATTCTGGTCGTGGCTGCCGATGACGGCATCATGCCCCAGACCATTGAGGCCATCAACCATGCCCGCGCCGCAAAAATCCCCATCATTGTTGCTGTCAACAAGATGGATAAGCCCGGCGCCAATCCCGACCGCATTCTTACGCAGCTCACGGAGCACGAGCTGGTGCCCTCCGAATGGGGCGGCGATACCGAGGTGTGCCGCATCTCCGCCAAGACCGGCGAAGGCATCGACGAGCTGCTGGAAATCGTTATCATGACCGCTGAGCTCTCCGAGCTTCGCGCCAATCCCAACCGCTCTGCCAAGGGCACGGTCATTGAGGCTCGTCTGGATAAAAACCGCGGCCCCATTGCCACGCTGCTTGTGCAGAACGGCACCCTGAATCAGGGCGATATCATCATTGCCGGTACCGCTGTCGGCCGTGTCCGCGTGATGACCAACGACAAGGGCCGCACCGTCAAGCAGGCAGGCCCCTCCGTCCCCGTAGAGATCACCGGCCTTGCCGAGGTTCCCGCACCCGGCGATGAATTTGCTTCCGTTGCGGATGAGCGCATGGCTCGTCAGCTCGTGGAGCAGCGCAAGCAGAAGATCAAGGATGCAGCCGCCAAGCTCACCCAGAAGGTTACGCTGGACAACCTGTTCGAGAAGATGCAGGAGGGCGAAATGAAGGAACTGAACCTGATCGTCAAGGCTGACGTGCAGGGCAGCGCCGAAGCGGTCAAGGCATCCCTTGAGAAGCTCAATAACGAAGAGGTTCGCGTCCGCGTCATCCACGCAGGCGTCGGCGCCATCAACGAATCCGATATTCTTCTGGCCTCCACGGCCAACGCCATTGTGGTCGGCTTCAATGTCCGTCCCAACGATGCTGCACAGGTTGCCGCAAAGCGCGACCATGTCGATATGCGTATGTACCGCGTCATCTATGATGCCATCGGCGAGATCGAATCCGCCATGAAGGGCATGCTGGCACCCAAGTACCGCGAAGCCGTCATCGGCCACGCCGAGGTACGCCAGACCTACCGCGTCAGCGCCATCGGCACCATCGCAGGCTGCTATGTCAAGGATGGCCGCATCACCAGAGACGGTCAGGTGCGCGTCCTGCGTGACAACATCGTTATCCACGAAGGCAAAATTGGCTCCCTCCAGCGCTTCAAGGACTCCGTCAAGGAAGTGCAGGAGAAGTACGAATGCGGCATGAGCATCGATCGCTTCAACGATATCAAGGAAGGCGACGTATTCGAGTGCTTCATTATGGAAGAAATTCCTAGATAAAATTATATTTGGCGCGGCGCAGCGTCGGTCTGAACCGTCACTCTGCGCCGCGCTATTCCTATAGGAGGAACCCCCCATGGCATCTAACCGACTTGGACGCATCAATGAGGAAATTCAGAAGGAGCTGTGTGAGCTTCTTCGCAATCTGAAGGACCCCCGCGTGCAGACCACCATGATTTCTATTACCCGCGTGCAGACGACCCCCGATCTGCGCTACGCCAAGGTATTTGTCAGCTTTTTTGATAAGGAAAACGCCAAGGAAGCCCTTAAGGGTCTCAAATCCGCCGGCGGCTTCCTGCGCAGAGAACTGGGCGCACGCCTCCAGCTTCGCTATACGCCGGAGCTGATGTGGCAGGAGGATGATTCCATCACCCATGGCGCACACATTCTCGACATTCTATCCAAGCTCGATATTCCGGAGGACACAGACGATGATGAATGAGACGCAGATGGCGCAGGCCCTCCTTGCCGGTGACCGCTATCTGATCCTCACCCATCGCAGACCGGACGGCGACACCATCGGCTCTGCAGCCGCCCTTTGCCGCGGCCTGCGGCAAAGGGGAAAACAGGCCTGGGTTCTGGAAAATCCCCAGCTCACGCCGAAATACAGCCCGTTCCTCGAAGGTCTCACCTGCGGGGTGCTTTCGGAGGATATGACCGTCGTGGCTGTGGATATTGCGGCAGAGGATATGCTGCCCAAGGGGCTGACCCTCTCCCGACAAATCGAGCTTGCCATTGACCATCACCCCTCCAATTCCGGCTATGCGGCGCAGAGCCTTGTCCGCGCTGACCGCGCCGCCTGCGGAGAGATCATTTTTGATGTGCTTTCCGAAATGGGCGTGGCGCTGACGAAGGACATTGCAGAGGCGCTCTATGTGGCAATTTCCACCGATACCGGCTGCTTCCGCTATTCCAATGTGAGCGCGCATACCTTTGAGACGGCGGCGGCGCTCATGGCTGCAAAGCCCGATATTTACAGCATCAACCGCGTCATGTTTGAGATCAAACGCTTTGCCCGCCTGCAATTGGAGGCCTATCTGACCCGAACCATGACCTTTTTCGCGGAAGGCAGGATCGGCATCTGCACCATTCCCTCCAATATTCGGGAGGAGCTTTCCCTGAATGAGGACGATGTGGATGATATTTCCGGCTACGCCAGAAAAATTGAAGGCGTAGAGCTTGCCGCCATGCTGCGTGAGCAGCCCGACGGCACCGTGAAAATATCCCTTCGTTCCGGCACCGTCTATGATGCAGGCGCCATCTGCGGCCTGCTTGGCGGCGGCGGACATTTCAGCGCGGCTGGTGCCACGGTCAAAGGCACCCCGGCAGAAGCTGCCGAAACGCTCTTATCCGAAATCTACCGCTATTATCCTGAGCTGAAGTAAGGAGTACCTATGCCCAACGGAATCCTCATCATTGACAAAAGCACCGGCTGGACCTCTCAGGATGTGGCCTCCAAGCTGCGCGGCCTGTATGGCGAGCGACGGATCGGTCACGGCGGCACCCTCGATCCCATGGCGACCGGCGTCCTGCCCATCTTTATCGGCAGAGCGACCCGCGCCGTGGAGTTTTTTGAGGCCGCCGATAAGGAATATATTGCCGACCTTCGTCTGGGTCTCACCACCGATACCCAGGATACGACTGGCACAACGCTTGCACAAAACCCTGTTTGCGTCACAAAAGAGCAGGTAGAAGCGGCGGTGGCCTCTCTCATCGGCCCCATGGAGCAGATTCCGCCCATGTATTCCGCCATCAAGATTCACGGACGCAAGCTCTATGAGCTGGCGCGCGCCGGAAAGCAGGTGGAGCGCCCCGCAAGGAGCATTGTCATCCATGATGCTGCGCTATTAGAGGGTGCAGACAGCCTGTGGCGCTTCCGCGTTGCCTGCTCCAAGGGTACCTATGTGCGTACCCTGTGTCAGGAGCTGGGCGATCGTCTGGGCTGCGGCGGCTGCATGGCAGCCCTGCGGCGCACCAGAGCCGGGCGCTATACGCTCAGGCAGGCGCATACCATGCAGGAGATCATGGATCTTTCCATGGAGGAGCGCCAGGCGCTGCTTCTTCCTGTGGACAGCCTGTTTGCCCAATATCCGGCATTGCAGCTGAGCGAGAAGCAGTCCCGCTGTGTTCGCCACGGCGCACAGTTCACTTTCCCGAAGCCCGATGGACGCTACCGCTTTTACGGTGCGGACGGGGAATTCCTGGCACTCGGGCAGGTGCAGGAGGGCTGTGCCAAAACCATCAAGAGCTTTTTTGAGGTGAACGGACTTGAATAACCCAAACGTCATTGCTCTTGGCTTTTTTGACGGCGTCCATCTCGGACACGCTGCCCTTCTCCGGCGGGCAAAGGATCGGGCGCGGGCGTTGGGCGTTTCGGCCCTTGCCATCACCTTTGACACCCATCCGCAGACCCTTCTGCGCGGCACGCCTGTCCCCCTGCTCACCGATTGCAGGGAGAGGGAGAGGCTGATGCGCACCTGCTGCCATATGGATAAGGTCATCCCCCTTCCCTTTGACCGCGAGATGATGTCCATGCCGTGGGAGGACTTTCTACGGAGCATCCTTCTGGAGCAGCTGCACGCCGCATGGCTTGTGTGCGGAGAAGATTTCCGCTTTGGCTATCGCGGCGAAGGAAATGCGCTGCTGCTGGCGGAAGCCTGCCGGAAGCTTGGGATCGGCTGCGATATCATCCCGAAAATCGAGCTGGACGGCGCCCCTGTTTCCTCCACCGCCATTCGCCGTGCGCTTGCCGAAGGGAATGCCGCATGCGCACGCCGCCTTTTAGGCCGCCCCTATCGCCTGACAGGCACGGTCATTCACGGCGCGGCATTGGGCAGAACGCTGGGCTTCCCGACTGCCAATTTGCAGGTGGGCGCTGCGCGCGTTTTGCCGCGAAACGGCGTTTATATTACCCGCGCTGTGACCGCCGCCGGCACGTTCCCCGCTGTGACCAATATCGGCTGCCGCCCCACGGTGGACGGACAGACCCGCACGGTCGAAGCTTGGCTGCTGGATTATGAGGGAGACCTCTACGGCGAAGAAATATCCCTTGATTTTTACGATTTTCTGCGTGAAGAGAGAAAATTTGACAACCTTTTCGCTCTTCAGGAGGAAATTATGGACAACGCCCGGCAGACCCGCGCCTATTTTGCAGCTCTGCCGGAAACAGAAAGCGAGGAGCTACTATGAAAAAAATACTGCCTGTATTCGCTCTTGTCGCCGCGGCAGCATGTCTGGTTCTGCGGAAAATACAGCTTGCAGGTTCCTTTGATGCCGAAGGACTTCCCATTGCCGGAAGTCGGACCTCGATCCTTCTCTATGGCCTGTGTGCGCTGGCTATTGCCGTGATCGCCCTCATCTGCCTGAGGGAGAAGAAGACGGCCTCTCCCACGGATGACGGGAAGAGCAGCATCCGCGGCATTGCCGTCATCGTCAGCGCGCTCGCTCTGGTGTTCTCCTATATGCCGCCCGATCTGAGCGGCGGCGCCAAGCTGATCGTTCCGGCGCTTGCCTTTGCGGCAGCCTGCGCCATCGCGATTGAGGGCGTGTTCCATATGCAGGGGCAGAGCGGCTCCCTGCTGGGCGGCTGTGTGCTGCCGGTGTATCTGGCTGTCGTGCTGATCACCGACTACCGCAGCTGGAGCTATGATCCAATTGTTTCCCATTTCTGCTTTGAAATCCTCTTTCTGGTCTGCGCTATGCTGGCCTCCTTCCATCTGGCAGCCTTCCGCATTGCGCAGGGCAAGCGCCGCGTGACGGCCTTCTTTGCAGCCGCTGCCATCGTCTTTGCAGGCCCGGTGCTTGTGGACGGCGATTTCCATATGCTCCTTCGCGTCCTTGCCCTCTGCCTGTACCTTGCCGCCGAGCTCTGGCCCTTCCTTGCCCCCGGTCCCGAGATCGTGGAGCCTGCTGAGGAAACAGCGGAACCTGAGCCGACAGAAGAATAAAAAACAACCGGTGCAGCCCGTTATTGGAGCTGCACCGATTTTTTTATGTCTTCTGATATAGATTCAGCCGCACATGGGCGGTGTCCTGTAGCTTTTCCAGCGCCGCGGCTCTTGCCGCGCCCTCCTTGGTGATGCGCCAGAAATGGGGGGTCATGGCGAGCAGATCCTGAACTTGTTGGTGATCCGTCAGCGTGAAATCAAACTGAATCGTTTTGGATTCCACAAGCCGGAAGCCGGGAAGGGCAGGGCAGACCTCTTTTTCCCGATGGGTGAGCTGGGGATAGATGGTCTCCTTCAGCCTCTGCAAATGATCCTCCTCGGTCAGCGCCTGTACATAGAGGCCGCCATCGGCTAAGACCCGGGCATATTCCTCCGGCAGGGTCAGCGCGAACAGGGAGAGCGCCGCATCAAAGCACCCGTTTTCGAAAGGCAGATGCGCAGCTGTCGCTACCAGATACTGCGCCTTTTTATCAGCGCCTGCCGCCAGGCGCACCGCGTCTCTGGAAATATCGATTCCCCAGCGCTCTATTTGCGGATTTTTCGCACCCAACGAGCGCAGATAATAGCCCTCTCCGCAGCCGACATCCAGAACAGAAGCCGCCTTTTCGGCAAGCATTTCTCCGACTGCCTCAGAAATGGGGGCATAGAACCCGCAATCCAGAAAGCGGCGGCGGGCATGCACCTGCTCGGCGGTGTCGCCGGGATGGAGGGAGTGCTTTTGCTGCACGGGCAGAAGGTTAACATAACCCTGCTTCGCCACATCGAAGCTGTGCCCCGCCCCGCAGCACCAGCAGGGAGGATTCATGGCAAGCGGCGCACCGCATACCGGACAAATCACCTTGACCATAGAACAAGTCCTTTCGTTTTTTGACATCATAGCGCGTTTTTGCCCATTCGTCAACAATACTGTGTCAGGTCGATGATTTCGGTGGTGCCGTCCTCGCGGGTGACTTCCATTTGGTGGTTGCCGATGAGGGTGTAATCCACGATGTCGCGCCAATCGGCGAAGCGGGGATCGGTGCAGGTACCATCGAGCGCAATATCAATGGTGACAGACCAGTTGTCTACCAGACCTCTTTCACTGTTTTCTTCATCGGTCATGCCGAAGTAGCGCAGAGAAACGCTGTCGCCATTGCGGTCCCAGGTCGGATCGATGTGGTAGGTTGTGCCGTCGATCCAGACCAGCGGCCACATATGGCCGGAATCGCCGTCCTGCATATCGGCCGTCAGCCGGAGGCAGTCAATGCCCAGCTGCTGGAAGGCAAACTCACAAAGATAAGTATAGGTGTGGCATACGCCCTTATTGGTGGTCAGCGCCTGATAAATGACAATGTCCGGGAATAAATATTGATCGTCCGACATGTTTAGCTCGTCCAGCCAGTCATAATCATAAGAGATGCGCTGGGCAAAGTATTTGTGGATGGCGAGAACCTTTTCCAGCTCTGTCATATCCGGGGTGATCGTCTCATTGATCAAGGTCAGATATTCCTGATCAATGAGTTCAAACATTTCGGTGCATTCCTCTGCCGGGTAGGCGTATTCAAAATACATGCCGGTATGATCGGGCGTAAAGGTATAATCCGAAACAACAAAGGTATAGGGGCTTTGCTGGAGATAGCCGAGAACGGCAAGATTATCGTCATAGCTGTCAGAGAGCCGGACTTCTTCCTCATGCGCAAATACGGCATCGAGCGCCTTTTTATAGGCGTCCATTCTGGAATCGGTAAGATAATACCTGTCTGCGGGACTCATGACATAGTGATTGATCTCGGTCAGCACCGGCTCGGGAGGGGCTTCCGGCTCTTCCTGTGCGGGCGGTTCGGGTATTTTCTCGGGTTCGGGGATTTCCTCGCTCTGCGGCGGCTCCTGCGGCTGGGGTTCTTCCTCCACGATGGGCGGGACAGGCTCGGGTATCGGCTCATCCTTGGCTTTGCAGGAGGCAAGGCTCAGGCACAGCAGCAGGGATAGAATAACAGCAATGATCTTTTTCATGTTTGTACTCCATTGTTTTTTATCAGATACCCGCGTGTTTCCTGAAAATGGTACCCAAAAGGATTATACCATGTATTGGAAATTTATCAAGATAAAATCAAGGGATCGGTTTCAAGCAAGGCGGCCAGGGCAACATGACCCGTATCATCGGGCAGGACGAGGATGGCTTTCCCGTTGCCGCAGGTTACGCAGAGGCAGCAGATGAGGTTGTCTTCTCTGCCGCAGCCGTCAGTATTTTCCAGAAAAGCCCGGTCTGCCAGAAGATCTGCCGCAAAGTTTCCAAAGTCCAACCCGCTAAGCTGAACTGTTGCAGTGATTCGATATGGATGCCATGCGCC
This sequence comes from Faecousia sp., assembly GCA_045628065.1. Taxonomy (GTDB): domain Bacteria; phylum Bacillota; class Clostridia; order Oscillospirales; family Oscillospiraceae; genus SVMC01. Next base: position 1,563 of record JAZQOW010000006.1, on the reverse strand, counting down.
GCCTTCTGCCGCTTCCAGCTCCTCGATCCGGCGCGGCTTTTGAATAAAATACGCAGTTTGTTCCATAGCTTCCTCCCAAATATAGTATACTTAAAATAAGTACATTTGTTAAATTATACCATAGTTGTGAATTAAAATCAATTTATATATTAAAAATAATAAAGGGGATAGCCTATGGAGAGAAAGACAAAACACCTCGGCCTGCACGTAGACCCGGACCTACACGACAAGCTGAAATACCTGGCGGCCTACGAAGGACGCTCCATTAACCGCGAAGTCCTCTACCTCATCCGTCGCGAAATCGAAGCCTTTGAGCGCGAAAACGGCAAAATCGAGCTGCCGGTGTAGATGTAAGAATCGAGCCGGAGATGTTCTGCGATAAAGAGGAATAAAAACCTCTCATAAAATGCACCGGCGAAACCGCACTTCTATCGTGCGTTCCGCCGGCTTTTTTTATTTCGGTATACTGTGTGCAGCGATCAAAAGGACCGTATTACCGATTTTTCAGTTCTTGTGCATTTTTGACCAGCACCGCTTCCGGGGATGCCTGACCCTTTAGATAAGGCTGAAGCTTTTCAGCTGTCTTGCCAATGGGGCTTCCGCCGGAGGTCGCAAAGGCAATCACCTTTTTGCCTGTCCAATCGTACCCGGCGCAGAAGGTGTTTACCACGTTGGGAGCGCAGCCGTACCAGATGGGGAAGCCGATCAAAACCTGCTCATAGGCTTCAAACTTTTCAATTCTGCCGGAAACGGGAACATCCTTCTTGCCGAAAAACTCCCTGTTGCAGCGAGCAAAGGGATTCTTCCAGTTAATGTCTGCCTTTGAATAGGGCTGAACCGGCACAATTTCAAAAAGGTCAGCCCCGGTAAGTTTTGCATACTCCTTTGCAACCTTGGCAGTGACGCCTCCGGCGCTGAAATAAGCGACCAATGTTTTCATAAAATGCTCCTTTCAAAACTTATCCATCATTTCGTGGAGAATCCGATATAAGCTCATGGCATCATCAGGGAAAAGCGGAACACAAGCGCCTGATCCGGCAGGGAGCCTTTCCCTTGAAGGCGATGACATCAACTTAGGGCAGACATTTCAAAAGAAAGCCAATGTCTATGTTATGCGATGCCGCAGGGGAGGGGCTTGCCCCTCCCGAATCCGACCTTGGTCTCTGTACGTATTCCAATCGGTGCTGATCCCACCATCGGGGAGGAGCAAGCCCCTCCCCTACGGCGATGCATTCCGTATATGCCTATGTTAAGTTGATGACTTTGCCCTTGAAGGAAGAAAGCGGAGGCTCCGTTCTCTATCCCGTGCCTTAATGATAAAATCGTATGCAATTCCATTCGTTTTGTCAAGAGATGTTTTTGAAGAGCGGGAAGAATCGCTGAATGGGAACGCTCAAAATCTGCACAGCTGTAATAAAAAAGGGTTCTATAATAAATGTTGGGGTCAGGTGAAGAGCCTGGCCCCAAAGTTTTATAAAAAGGTTGAGCATAGAGATAATTTCCTTTACAATGAATGTACCCCTACACCAAGAAAGGAGAGAATGTCTCTATGCTCAATGGGAA
>JAZQOW010000005.1:0-18330 GCA_045628065.1 Faecousia sp. | reverse complement strand
GTGCCGTTTCGACTCTGGCATTTTTCAGTTTCCTGCAAAGAAAAACAATTTGCTTTGCAAACTATTTTGATTTTTCTCTCAAAATACTATCTGTCATTTCCGTCCCCCAACTGCCGAAGGCATCATAACTGATAACTTGCCAAAGGCAATCATAACGCGGTTCGCTGAGAAATTTAGTTTAGAGTTATCAGTGATGAGCCTGCTTTGCAGGCGTTATGATAAGAGCGGTTCTTGCGAACCGCTCTTAGTTTTTAAATTATTCCCACTCGCTCTTTGATTTCTTGATCTAAACAATTTTGTTTATGCGATTTAGCTCGTAGGATTTGTATTATCTGTATTATCCCAAAAACTTGGGCTATCCAAATTTTTGTTGCCAATATGTTGCCATAGGAAATGGCTTTCCTATCAAATACAAGGAAGATTGTTAATCCTCATCTGATTCCAATGCAAGCCCTGCCAGCTCCTGTAGTTTGTCTTTCAGTAGCTGCTTGTCCGGAAGTCGGAGCGTATAGTCCGAAACAAGTGTTGGGGACATACTGCGGCTTAATGCGTATTCTACTACAGCATCATCTTTGCTTGCGCAGAGAATCAAACCGACGCTCGGGTTCTCGTTCGGCTTCTTTACATCTCGATCCAAAGCTTCAAGATAAAAATTGATCTGGCCGATATGCTCCGGCTTGAACTTGCCGATTTTCAGTTCGATCGGGACAAGGCAGGACAACGCACGATTATAGAAAAGCAGATCGATATAGAAATCCTGACCGCCGACCTGAACACGGTATTCTTCGCCAATAAACGTAAAATCCTTGCCAAACTCAAGGATAAACTGCTTCAGATTTTCTATAATTGCCTTCCGAAAATTGCGTTCTGAATACTGCTCCGGCAAGTCAAGAAATTCTAAAACATAAGTATCGAGGATACTGTTCCGCACATTTTGCGGGACAAGCTCCGGCGGCTGTTTACCAGACGAAAGCATGTATCTTTCATAGTATGAACTGTCAAGCTGGCGTTCAAGTTCCCGGGATGAATAATTCTCTTTTGCCGATAATGCAATATAGAAATCCCGTTCTTCTTTCGATTTTGACTTAGACATTATCATAAGATGATTTGTCCAACTTATTTGTGTCAGCAGTGCTGACACAAACTCGTCATCTTTATATGTTTCGTAAAACTGCTTCATCCTATAAAGCCCACGACGATTAAAGCCCTTTATTGTCGGAGCTACCTCAGAAATATATGCAGCGACCTCCTCAATTACCTTATCCCCAAAAGAAGACTTTGCACACAACGCTGAAAGGTATTCGCCAACACTCCAGTACATATTGATAAGCTCAGCATTGATTGCCTTCAGTGCGCGTCCTTTTGAGTTTTCAATAATCGAAATTATCGTCCCAAAATCATTGGCGTTTTTTACTATGTCTTCTGACATTCTATTCCCTCCAGACGTGAATAGGACTATTATGAAAAATGCAAAAGGATTGTGAGATAAGCCACAGATTATAGGTTTCTTCTAATTGTCAAATGTCTGAAATACAAGAGACCTAATACATTTTCATGCCTAATCAGTTGTTTGGAGAAAATGAATATGTGACAACAAAATGAGCGCTTTGACCACTGTTCTTACCGCCGTTTTCAGTAACATATACATCCATCTTTATTTCAAACCCATTCGCTATATCCTCTGCGGTAACAGTATGCGTTGTAGATGCACTTCCCACATCTGGATTGTCATCAGACTCTGTGATTTGTGCATAGAATGAAAGCTCGTCACCGACTGCAAGACCAACAGTATTGGTTACTCGCGATCCATTAAGCTGAATATCATAACTCCACTCATCTCCGATATTGACATCATCCTCACGAGGATGTCTTACATTTAGCCTCATTAGGGTTTTTGTTCCATCAACTGTAATATCAACAGCGGAAGAAACCCCATTGGATGCACTGGCAGTAATTGTACAATTGCCGCCGCCTACCGCAACAATAATGCCTTTATCATCAACCGTTGCAACGGTTTCATCACTTGAAGACCAAGTTAATGTCTTATCTTCGGCATTTGTAGGAGAAATCGAAGTTTTAATACTAACCGTCTCACCGATTACGAGATCGTACTTTTCTCCTGTCAAATCTATTTTTTCAACTCTAATTGGTTCCGGGACAATAACATGAATAGTTTCTGATTTCACAGAACCATCAATAGTGGTTGCATAAACATTAGTTTCACCACCGTCAATACCTGTGATATCATAATACAAGCATGTAGTTAGCGCGTCATGCGAAAAAGCTATCTCAGCAATTTCAGGATTTTCACTTACAAATACAATATCTGCTGGTGAAAAATTATTATTGGATTTAACAGTAACTTTTAAGTATCCCTGTGAAACTGTTTTCCCGACCTTAACGGTTACATCGTTATCGTTTATAAATGCAAGTTTTTTGATATTAGTTGTGGAGGCTTCTACAGAAATGTTCGACTCCCCCGGAGCCTGTTTCGTCGTGTTTGTATCGTCTGCTCCACCAGCTAATGCAATAATGAGATAAAGTATCCAAGCAGCAGCAATTATTCCAATTTTAACCCACTTGTTCAGCTTCTGATTTCTTATCATCAGAATTGTAAGCGGGACAGGGAAAATGAAAATCCAGCCCAGAACCCAAAGCCAAGTCTTTCTCTTTTTGGCAGGTTGGGCGGCTGTATTTGTATATACAACGGTAGTATAACCAGCTTTGTTGGTATAACCACAGTCCGGGCAAGCGGCAGAAAAGTATTCTGCCCCGCAGTTAGGGCATTTTTTTGCCTTTGTCCCTGCTTTAACGCCACATTTTGGGCAGAAATTACCTTCTTCAAATACCGTACCACAATTACCGCACTTGTGTTTAAATTCGTTTCCTCCACACGATGAGCAAACGGTTGCAGAATCCTGATTCTCTGCACCACAGAATTTACATACCTTCATAGCTTCTGTTTCTCCTTCTATGTAAGAATAAGCTTGAGATTCAAATTGATTATTTTGAAGCGGGCTTCTCTTTGCACTTGCTGTATTAGTAGTCCTTTTTCTGTTTGTTTTTCCCGATGAAGTTCCTGCGGGAAATAAACTAAACGACGTCTTATTATAGATTTTGTTATAAGCAGCTTTCTTGGGATTCTTTATCCAGCCCATACCTTTTTTACCGTATCCGGGTATCAAAGCCTTTTTTACAGATCTTTTTAATTTCCCTGTGGTGCGAGCTTTTAGCGATTTTTTAAGACTGGGCTTTCTAATTCCAAACTTCATGAAATGTTACCTACGCTTCCTCGCGCTCAAAAACAATAGATTTTTCTTTGCAAAAATCTTCAAATGCTTTTAGAGCCAACTTACTTGGTTTGGTTTTGCCGCTTTCCCATCTGTTTACAGTAGCAAAACTAACGCCAAGTTGATGAGCCATATCTTCCTGAGAGAAATTCCCTTTTTTCCGAGCCTCTTTAACTTTTTCTGAAAACTCCATATAGAATACCGCCTTTACGACATTATTGATATTATAACATCTGATATAGCATTTGTCAATATTTGGACGATGATAACGCAAAACGGCGGCAGGGATTGCTCCCCACCGCCGTGCGTCTGTTATGCGTAAATCAGATCATTATTGACGTTCTCCGTTGCCATTTCCCGCACTACGTTCATCCGCTGTACCCAAAGCATCTGATTTTCTGCTTTGAGTGTTTCCGTGATACCTTCCTTTTCGGCAAGTTCATTTACCAGCCGAAAGAACATATTCTCCGCCTGCTCGTTCAGATCGGCAAGGTAGCTATTGAGCTTCCCGTCGAGGAACAGCCCGGTATAGAGCGCCTTGCGGTGCTCCCAGATGTGCCGCAGCGCAAAAGCTGATTGACAAGTGCCGTTTCGACTCTGGCATTTTTCAGTTTCCTGCAAAGAAAAACAATTTGCTTTGCAAACTCTTTTGATTTTTCTCTCAAAATACTATCTGCCATTTCCGTCCCCCAACTGCCGAAGGCATCATAACTGATAACTTGCCGAAGGCAATCATAACGCGGTTCGCGGAGAAAAATAGTTTAGAGTTATCAGTGATGAGCCTGCTTTGCGGGCGTTATGATAAGAGCGGTTCTTGCGAACCGCTCTTAGTTTTTAAATTATTCCCACTCAATGGTTGCCACAGGCTTCGGGCTCAGATCATAAAGCACGCGGTTTACGCCCTCAACCTCATTGAGGATGCGGTTGGTAATGTGGCGGAGCAGCTCATAGGGGATCTCTTCGATGGAAGCTGCGGTGGCGTCTACGGAGTTGACGGCACGGATGACAACAGGCCATGCGTAGGTGCGCTTGTTGTCCTTGATGCCGGTGGACTTGAAGTCGGGGACGATGGTGAAGTACTGCCATACCTTGCCTTCCAGGCCGCCCTTTGCGAATTCTTCTCTCAGGATGGCGTCGGATTCGCGGACAGCTTCGAGTCTGTCGCGGGTGATGGCGCCGACGCAGCGGACGCCCAGACCGGGGCCGGGGAACGGCTGACGGTAGACCATGTTGTCGGGCAGACCCAGAGCCTTGCCTACGACGCGGACTTCATCCTTATAGAGGAACTTGACCGGCTCAACCAGCTCGAAGCTGAGGTCTTCGGGCAGACCGCCGACATTGTGATGGGCCTTGACACCGTCGGATTCGAGGATGTCGGGATAGATGGTGCCCTGTGCGAGGAATTCGATGCCCTCAAGCTTCTTGGCTTCGTCGGCAAATACTTCGATGAATTCCTTGCCGATGATCTTTCTCTTGGTTTCGGGATCGTCCACGCCTGCGAGCTTGTCCAGGAAGCGGTCAACGGCATCGACATAGATCAGGTTGGCATCCATCTGATTGCGGAATACCTCGATAACCTGCTCGGGTTCCCCCTTGCGCAGAAGGCCGTGGTTGACATGGACACAGACCAGCTGCTTGCCGACCGCCTTGATCAGCAGAGCGGCAACAACAGAGGAGTCCACACCGCCGGACAGTGCCAGCAGAACCTTCTTATCGCCGATCTGTGCTTGCAGCTCTTTGATCTGCTCCTGAATAAAGGCCTCCGCCAGAGCGGGGGTCGTGATGCGTTCCATAGTTTCCGGGCGTTTATTATTTTCCATTGTATATTCCTCCATATATTTAAAGAGATGAATCGGCTGAAGTTGTCATAGGATCAGGCTTCCTCCGCAGGGGGCGGGAACCAGACGAGGTCTTCGGGGGCAGGGGGCGGTGCATCCTCGGGGTCGATGCCCATCTGGCGGCAGCGGGCATAGTAGGCAAAGGAGAGGAAGTCTCTCACGCCCTGCATCGCCTCGCTGAGCTCTACGATGTCCCCGCCGACGAACAGCATCAGGTTAATGCCGCTGCGCGTGGCAAGTGCCTGCTCTGCGCGAATCTGATTATATGAATACCGGCTTGTCCCCCGCAGGGTTTTGCAGGTAAAGCCCTCGCTGTCATAGTCCACGCGGAAGCAGAAGTAGCTTCCGATCAGCACGGCACCGAGCACAATGAGCACAATGCCGCCGACCAGACCGAGCCTTTGCTTTAAAAACAGCAGCAGCGCAATACCGCCGACGAGCAGCAGGATGCCGATGCCTGCCGCCCTTGTGGGCTGGCGAACGCAGTGCTTTGTGTCGGGTTTTCCCCGCAGACGCTGGATCAGGCTGTCAATCAGAAAACACAGGCCGAAGACCAGAGCGCCGCAGATGGTCAGATAAATCGTAATCATAATCAGGCAGAGAGCTTGGAGATGTACCACTGACCGTCAATGTATTTGCACTTGGCAGTCGTGGTTCCGATGTATTTCTGTCCGTCGAGCTTGTAGCTGAACTTGACCTCCGCAGTGGCAACATCGCCGTCCTGCTCGAGGGATTCCACGTTGAGCTCCAACGTCTCACAGACATCGAAGGAGTCCTTCACATCGGTGTTGGCAAGAAGACCGACCACGGTGTTGAGCATATCCTCATCATCCTTGCCGCCGATGCCTTTGGCGACCTTCAGGGACGCACGGATGGGCTTGGCGAGCTGGGGGTCGATGCAGTCGAGAATGCCTTCAATATCGGTATTGTTGCAGGCGATATTGCAGCGGTCGATGACGTCCTCCACCTTTTTGTTGGGGTCGATCACGACCTCGGCATCCGGCTGGTTTTTCACAAGCTTTTTGAATGCACTGCATCCGGACAGGCATGCGATGAGCAGTGCAAGGGTCAGCATAAGGGTAACTGCACGTTTCATAGAATTGCCCTCCTCCCCCATTCAGGGGATATGATATGCGATATTATAGCATGTTTTTCCTCATCCTACAAGGGGAATCTGAAAGTTTAACGTATTTTCGCGAGAATGTTTGAAAGAGGCGGCGATATGTTCCAGCTTTCTATAATATGCCCTCGGCGTCCACCCGCCGCCGGGGGCCTGCCCGCTGCCGCCGGGATGCAGGATGCCGTCTGCTCCGAGGCAGGCGCAGGGAGCAACAAAGCAGGCCATCGAAAGCAGCTGACTGACGATCGTGCGAAGCGCCAGTTCTCCGCTGTCTGTGCATATGCAGCAGGCAAACAGCCCGCCCTGAAGGGCATCCCGGTTGGCGCTGAGCCAGCGCTTGATCTCCCAGCAGCCCTTCTCATAATAGCCTGTGCTCACCAGCACCACCAGCTCTGCCTCCGGCGCATAAGCTGCTGCCTCATCCAGACAGAGGCTTTTTCCCTCCATGCTCTGTGCCAGCGCCTGCGCCCCGGCATCCGCAGGATAAACGATCAATAAAGACATGCACATCCCTCCTGCTTCTCAGGGTATGCAGAAGGGAATATACATATGAAGGCTGCTCCAAAGGTGCCTGTACCCATACAAGCTGTGCTCGGGCTTTATGCAGCCTTGGCAGGCTGCATAAAGGGGCTTGCTGCTGTGATTTTGTTGCGAACGGCTTTTTTATCAGGCACGGCGTAAAATATGGCAATCCTTCACAAGGTATCCAGAAAAAAGCTGCCCAAATTAGCAATTATTTCAAATTTTAAAGTTGCCAATTGAAGTAAATTCATCTATAATATAGAGCAGAATAAAGTGGAGGAGCTGTAGCTTCAGGCATTACAGTGAGTTCACTTAAATTGGAGGTAATACCTATGAAGAAACGCCTGTTCAGCATGATCCTTGTGATCTGCATGGTTCTTTCTCTTCTGCCTGCCATCAGCCTTCCGGCGAGTGCAGCAGCAGGAGATCTGCCGACCACAATGTGGATTGCACCGTCAGAAACCAACAACATTCCCTCACAAATCAATCTCTACACTGCCAGCTCCACCTCCGGCGGTGGCGGCGGCTGGAATCCCGGCGGCGGCTGGAATCCCGGTGGCGGCGGCAACACCGGCACGACAAGCAGCAGCTATTCTCTGTTCCTTCCCGGCAATGTAGACTATAAGAACTGCTATTTCTCCTGGGCTGACGGCCTGCAGGGTAATGACGGCTCTGCCAACTATGCAAGCGGCGCTATGCCCGTCCCCGCACCCGGCTCCTCCAAGACCTATACCTTCACCAAGGGCAGCACCACTTCCAAATTCACGGTTACGACCTATCAGGGTTCTCCCTCTGTCAAGCCCATCTTCATCGAAATTGATGAAAGTCAGGGCACCATCGCTGCCATGAACGGCGACCGCGATCACAACACCACCTGCACCGGCGAGATCGTCATCGACGGCGAGCGCTACGGCCTGCCGCAGATGAAGGGCCGCGGCAACTATACCTGGTTCTCCGCTGTTCTGAAGCGCGGCTACAACATTACGCTGGATCAGAAGGTCAGCATTCTGGGCATTGAATCCGGCGCAAGCAAGAAATGGAGCCTGCTGAACAACATCGCCGACCATACGCTGCTTCGCAACAAAACCGCCTATGACATGGCATACACCATGGGCATTGGTCTGGACAGCGCGCATGCAGACATCTGGATGAACGGCGAATATCAGGGCTGCTACCTCGTTACCCCCAAGTACGATGCCTATATTACCTCTGGCGGCTATCTGCTTGAGCACGACAACAAGGTTGAGGATCCTGTTGAAAAAGGCGGCGACCCCACCTTCACGCTGCCCAACCTCAATGACCGCATCACCATCAAGAAGATCGGCTCTGCGCTGTTCCCCGACGGCGTAGAATCTGTCGAAAACATCAAGGCTGTTGCCAGCCAGATCGAGGGCTGGACCAAGGAAGCCTGGGAGGCCATCAATTCCTCCACCGGCTACAACTCCAAGGGCAAGTACTATACCGAATATGTCGATCTGCGTACCTGGGCTGCCATGTATCTGATGCAGGAATACGTCAAGGATTATGACGTAAACGCAGGCAGTAAGCTCTTCCGCAGAGACGGCACCTCCGATTCGGACAAGCTGATCGGCGGCCCCCTGTGGGACTGCGATAACGCCCTCGGCCGTACCCAGAGCAATCCCTCTCTTGGCAGCAACGCCAGAGAGACCGACGGCTACGGCTTCTATATTAAGGAAATCAACGGCACCTCACTGTGGAAGTCCCTGGGTCAGCACGAGGACTTTATGGAAGAGGTCTATAAGGTCTATAACCGCTACCACGATGTCTTTGACAATGTGCCGAAGAAAATCGATGAGGATGCCAAGCTGATCGAGGCCTCCGCCGAGATGAACTTCATCAAGGACCCCCACAACCGCGAAACCTACAACAACAGCAACATGAGAGCCCAGACCAAGCAGTCCGGCACCAAGTATGAGCAGCGCTATGTCGATACCAATACCTGGTCGGACTATCTGGCAAACCTGAAGACCTTTACCACCGCCCGCTCCCTGTTCTTCAGCGACAACTTTACCCGCGAGATCGAGGACGAAGGCAACCGCGCCATCTTCAAGTGCGGCAGCCACAGCTCTGTCACGGTGTACGACACGCAGGATACCACCGGCGAGGGTCATCCCGATGCCAAGGAGGCTTTTGCCCGCAATTCCGAGACCGGCGAAATCTCCTTTGACGGCGAAGGCCAGATCAACTTCCGCGTCAATCTGACCGACAACTATCAGCTGGTCAATGTGACCGTCCTGCCCACATCCAACTATAAGAACCTCAAGGGCCCGGCAGATACCGGCGAGGAGAATCTCTACCGCATCACCAAGGTCACCGGCCCCATTGATGTTACCATCGAGACTGCCGCGACCATCTGCGAGCATGAATTTGTGGACGGTGTCTGCACCAAGTGCGGCAAGGAGCTGTTCGGGGTCGCAGTTGAGCATGACGAGCACTGCACCGTCACGGCCTACCCCACACAGGATCTGACCACCGGCGGCGTTCTGAATCCCGCCTCTGTCTATCCGCGCAACAGCGTGACCGGCGAGATCGACGCATCCGGCGAAGGTCAGGCCAGCTTCGTGGTTGCCGTTGAAGACGGCTACGAGATTGCTAGCGTCACCGCCTCTCCTGCCAACTATAAGAATCTGAAGCTCCCCGCAGAAACCGGCACCGAGGGCTACTACCGCATCACCAAGATCAGCGGCCCCGTGACCTTCAAGGTCACCACCCGCAAGAGAGTCGGCCCCTACAGCACCTATTTTGCCAATGGCAGCAGCAACAGTGACTGGACCGTGCTCAACGAAGATACGTCCGCATATAAGCTGGTCAAGGGCGAAGGCCTTGTCCTTCCGACGCAGAACGTCGATGTCAAGGGCAATACGACCGGCTGGAAAAACTGCTTCACCACCGGCATCATGGAAGGCGACTTCAAGGTCGTTACCAAGGTGCACTTCCCCGCAGCACCCAAGGCTGCTACCCAGCAGGCAAAGGTCATGCTGTGGCAGGATGACAACAATTATATCGCCATCGGCTGTCAGAATACCGACCTGACGGTAGAAGCCGGTCAGGAAACCAACGGCAGCTACACCAGCATCTCCACCAGCAGCGGTGGCTGGGGTGGCTCCACAACTTCCAGAAAACTGACTGCCGCTTCCGATAATACTGTAACCGCCTATTTTGCCATTGAGCGCATTGGCACAACCATCAACCTCTCCTATTCTCAGGACGGCACCAACTATACCCAGTTCAGCGGCCGTACTGCCAACTATGCCGAGCCGAAGATTGCTCTGTTTGCCACCGAAGGCAGCAATGCAGCGCCGATTGACGTAAACTTCGAGTACTTTGTCGTCCGCCAGCGCGGCGACATGGCAAAGATCACCAACGAAGCTGCACTGACCTGGGCCGCACAGAGCGCTGCCGACTATGTTGCAGCCGATCTGCCCGCAGAGACCTCCGGCGATCTGGTTCTCGATAAGGTTCCCCACGGCTACACCGTGACCCTCACCTCCAGCGATCCCTCCGTCATTTCCGCTGACGGCAAGGTGACCAAGCCCCTGTATGCAGCCAATGTGGATGTCACCGTCAATGTTGCGGAGGGCAGCATCCGCGCTTCCTCTCAGCCGGTTACCATCAAGGTCGCAGGCTCCGCTGTTTGCAGCCACACCTACACCAAGAAGGTCACCGCTCCCACCTGCCAGACCGGCGGCTACACCACCTACACCTGCTCCAAGTGCGGCGATACCTACACCGCCGATGAAACCCTGCCGATCGAGCACACCTTTGCCAATGGCAAGTGCTCCGTCTGCGGTCTGGTTCCCTACACGGCTACCTTCAATCATGATGGACATTGCTCCGTCATCGTTTACAAATCTCAGGCCGAGGACAGCGACTTTGTTGAAAACGCCAAGACGGCCTATGCAAGAAGCAGTGATACCGGCATCGTTGATATCAGCGGCGAAGGCCAGATCAACTTCAAGGTGATCCCCAACAGCGGTTACAGCATCGAATCTGTCACCGTCGAGCCCAAGAACTACAAGAATCTCAAGCTCCCCGAAGAGACTCTGGTTGAAAACGGCTACCGCATTACCAAGGTCACCGGTGACGTTACCGTTACCATCACCACCGCAACCGCTTGCCCCCACGAGTACAGCGCTGTCGTCACCGCCCCCACCTGCACGCAGGAGGGCTGCACCACCTACACCTGCGCCCTGTGCGGCAATGTCTACAAGTCCGATGTCGTAGAAGCGCTCGGCCATAACTGGGATGCAGGAAAAATCACCAAGCAGGCCGATGTCGGCGTGGAAGGCATCAAGCTCTACACCTGCCAGCGCTGCGGCGCCACCCGCACGGAAGTCATCCCCGCCATCAAGGTCGGCCCCGCAAGCGTGGACTTCAAGAACCCCGCAGACGCCTCCAAGTTCGAAATCATCAACAAGGCTTCCTCCGAGATCCGTTCCGGCGAAGGCCTGTACATGATCACCACCAAGGACGGCTTTGAGCCTGCAAACGACCAGCTCTCCGGCATTGCAGCCACCACGCCCAAGGATCTGGTTCTGGTTCCCGTGGAGGGCGATTGGGAAGCAACGCTGAAGTTCTCCTTCAATACCGCAGGCGCCTCCAACGGCTATTATCAGTTCTTCGGCTTCTATGCCATGGCTGATTACAACAACTGCGCCGGTATCCGCGGCGGCGACGGCGCTATGCAGGACTTCCTCCGTGTAAACGGCAATGTGACCGCAGAGACCCAGAATTCTGCGCCCGGTCTTGCCTCCAATGGCGACTACTGGTACAGAATCGCCAAGAAGGGCACCACCTACACCTGCTACCGTTCCTCCGACGGTAAGGAATTCACCGAAATGTTCTCCTATGAGAATACCGGTATCGAAGCAAAGAACATTGCCATCGACGCCTACACCGGCATGACCGAGGGCTACACCTTCATGCTTGACACTCTCACCTTTGACGGTGCAGAACCCGTAGTCAGCGAGAATTACAGCGTAGACTTCAAGAATACTGCGGATGCATCCAAGTTCCAGATCGTCAACAAGTCATCCTCTGAGATCCGTTCCGGCGAAGGCCTGAACATGATCACCACCAAGGACGGCTTCGAGCCTGCCAACGGTCAGCTCACCGGTGAAGCAGCTACCACGCCCAAGGATCTGGTGCTGGTTCCCGTCAGCGGCGATTGGGAAGCTACCCTGAAGTTCTCCTTCGATCAGGCAGCAGCCCGCAACGGCTACTATCAGTTCTTCGGCTTCTATGCCATGGAAGACTATAACAACTGCGCCGGTATCCGCGGCGGCGACGGCGCAATGCAGGACTTCCTCCGTGTAAACGGCGATGTGACCGCAGAGACCCAGAATTCTGCGCCGGGTCTTGCCTCCAACGGCGACTACTGGTACAGAATCGCCAAGAAGGGCACCACCTACACCTGCTACCGTTCCTCCGACGGCAAGGAATTCACCGAAATGTTCTCCTATGAGAATACCGGCATCGAAGCAAAGAACATTGCCATCGACGCCTACACCGGCATGACCGAAGGCTACACCTTCATGCTCGATACCCTCACCTTCGCAGGCAAGGCACCCGCAGCATGCGATCATGATTATGCTGCTGTGGTTACCGCCCCCACCTGCATCGCAAAGGGCTATACCACCTACACCTGCTCCAAGTGCGGCGACAGCTTCATTGCCGATGAGACCGAAGGCTTCGGCGATCACAGCTTTGAAAACGGTGTCTGCACCGTCTGCGGCGAGAAGGCGTTCACCGTTACCTTCGACTGCGGCGAGCATGCCTCCATCACGGTCATCGAGTCCCAGGCAGAGGGCGCTCCCGTCCATGAGAATGCCAAGACTGCCTATGCAAGAAACTCCGACACCGGCGCCATTGATATTTCCGGCGAAGGTCAGGTAAACTTCTCCATCAAGGCCGAAATCGGCTATAAGATCGACGAGATTACCGCCGAACCGAAAAACTATAAGAACCTCAAGACCCCTGTGGATACCGGCGTTGAGGGCAACTACCGCCTGACCAAGGTTACCGGCGATCTGACCGTTACCGTCAAGGTCTCCGGCACCGGCCCCGCTACCTGCGACCATGACTATGTCGCAGTTGTCACCGCTCCCACCTGCACCGAACCCGGCTACACCACCTATACCTGCGCCAAGTGCGGCAGCAGCTATACGGCGGATGAAACCCCGCTCGCACCGCATAGCTTCGTAAACGGCAAGTGCGCTGTCTGCGGTATGGAAGCCTTTGAAGCGGTCTTCGTTGCAGAGCATGCTTCCATTACTGTGTTTGATTCTCAGGCTGCCGACAGCAAGAAGACCGAGAACGCCAAGTCCGCCCTGATCAGAAACGGCGATACCGGCGAGGTCGATGTCTCCGGCAACGGCCAGCTGAACTTCACGGTTGTTCCCGAAGCGGGCTATGCAGTCGAGAACGTCTCTATCGCACCTGCCAACTATAAGAACCTCAAGGCACCGGATGAAACCGGCATTGAGAACGGCTACCGTGTCACCAAGATCACCGGCAGCATCACGGTTACCGTACAGCTGGTCAAGACCGAATGCCAGCACGATTACAAGGCGGACGTCACCGCCCCCACCTGCACCGCACCCGGCTACACCACCTATACCTGCTCCAAGTGCGGCAGCAGCTATGTTGATGATGCGACCGATATGATCGCTCACAGCTTTGTAAACGGCAAGTGCTCCATGTGCGGCGCAGCAGCCTATGTTGCCACCTTCGCAGCAGAGCATGCCTCCATCACCGTATTCGATTCTCAGGCCGAGGACAGCGCAAAGACGGAGAACGCCAAGAGCGCCTATATCAGAAACAGCGTCACCGGCGAGATCGACATCTCCGGCGAAGGCCAGCTGAACTTCACTGTCGTTCCCGAAGAAGGCTATGCTGTAGACAGCGTCACGGTTGAGCCTGCCAACTATAAGAACATCAAGGAAATTGCAGCAGGCACCTACCGCGTCACCAAGGTTACCGGCAGCATTACCGTTACCGTCCTTACGGTCAAGGAAGGCTGCGAGCATGACTACAAGGCTGTTGTGACCGCTCCCACCTGCACCAAGCCCGGCTACACCACCTACACCTGCGCCAAGTGCGGCAGCAGCTATGTGACTGACGAAGTTGCTGCCCTCGGACATGACTACAAGGCTGTCGTTACTGAACCCACCTGCACCGAACCCGGCTATACCACCTACACCTGCGCCAAGTGCGGCGACAGCTATGCTGCCGATGAGAAGGCAGCACTCGGTCATGCCTATGTTAACGGCGTCTGCACCCGCTGCGGCGCAGAGGATCCCGACTATAAGAAGGAATGCGACGGCGGCGCAAGCTGCCCGAGTAAGGCCTTCAAGGATGCCCCGAAGCCCGGCAGCTGGGCACATGCAGGCATTGACTACTGCGTGGAGAACAAGCTGATGAACGGTATTGATGCAGCAAGCTTCTGCCCGAACAATTCTCTGACCCGCGGCCAGCTTGTTACCATCCTCTACCGTATCGCCGGTGAGCCTGACTACACCTCCGACAAGAGCTTCTCTGATGTGCTGGAGAGCAGATACTATGCCAAGGCAGTCATCTGGGCAGCAGAGAATGGCGTTGTCACCGGCTATCCCGATGGCACCTTCAAGCCTGACGCAAAGATTACCCGCGAGCAGATTGCAACCATTCTCTATCGCTACGAGAACCAGCCCTCCGTCACCGGTACGCTGAGCTTCCCCGACAGTGCGAAGGTTAGCGGATACGCTAAGAACGCCATGCTGTGGGCAACCCAGAAGGGTCTCATCAACGGCGTAAGCACCAACGGCGTAAGCTATCTCAACCCCCAGGCCAATGCTACCCGTGCCCAGATCGCTTCCATCATCATGCGCTATCTGGAAAGCAGGGAAGCTGTCTGATGTCCAATCTATCCTCCCGGCAGACGCCGGGAGGATGTAAAGCACCGTAATCCAACCAGCGGCACATGGATCATTTCATGATTCATGTGCCGCTGAATTTCTTTTGCTTAATGAGAAAATGGCAGACAGGAAACGGTGTTGTAGTAAAATGGCTAAATCAATTCATGGCTTAAATAAAATTTTGCTTGATTTGCACAAAAACATCTGGTATTATAACTTAGAAAGACGGCTAGTTTCAAGGAGAAGTTTCCGTCTAAAAATTTGCAACGAAAAGAAAAAAGGAGGAAAATCATGAAAAAAATGAACCGCTGTATCGCGCTGCTGCTGTGTCTGGTACTATTGCTTTCAATGGCACCCGTTGTCACAGCCGCAGAAACAAACGAAAACCTTAGCGAAGACTTTAATGTCTACACCCTCGCCTCAGTCATCTGCCCGGATAAAGACTATGTGATCGTATCCAACGGTTACGCCCTGACCAATCGCGTATCGGGCAATACCCTTGCCGGTACTCCCGTCACTCTCGACGGTGACAATCTTGCTTCCCCGGTTACGGAGGATATGATCTGGCATTTCAGCGAAGGTGTCTCCGCTGTCTGCGGCAATTATACCACCGGCTATTTCCTGACCAACGCTACCGGCGGCGGTTATCTTGCCAGAGCTTCCTCCAATGGCAGCAGCTCTGCTCCCCTGAACACCACGACCTATGACGAGACCAATGTTGATACCAAGCCCGATTACTGCTATTGGGTTCTGAAGGATGAGCTGCATTACGATAGAAAGGCACTCTTCCTCTGCAACTACAGCTCCAACAACAGCTCTTCCTTCGTTATGAAGGGCGGCGAAACCTTTACCTGCCCGAGCACCTCTCATGCCAATGAGGACGGCACCTGCCAGGCAAATCTGCTTCGCCTGTTCGAGGTCAGCTATGCTCCCGATTGCGAACACGACTTTACGGAAAATGTCGTTGCACCCACCTGCGAGGAAAAGGGCTATACCGAGCACACCTGCTCTGTTTGCGGCTGGACCTACACCACTTCTTATGTAAAGCCTCTGGGACACAGCTGGGACGAAGAAACCGTCAGCGCTGAGGATCCCAATTTCATGGTCAGCCACTGCACCCGCTGCGGTCTGGAAAAGACTCCCCGTATTGCTCCGAATGAAAATCAGATTCTCTTCATGTCCGATCTGCATTCCGGCTTTGCCAATGTGAACGGCTTCCACAATCTGCGCGCCATTCTTCCGCTGCTGAAAAATGAAGGCTTCTATCCTGCGGTCGTCACCACCGGCGGCGATACGGTTGAAGATCAGCTCAGCGCATATAATGACTGGTACAAAACCTATGATGCCCTGATGGACATTGTCGATAACACCTATCCCGAAGCCGCCCGTGCCTGGACGACCGGCAACCATGAATGGGAATGGTCCGAAATGACCGACGAGAAGTTCCAGGAAATCTTCGGCTTCCCCCGTGTCGGCATGAACTATGCCAACGATAACTTCGAGATTTTCCAGATCGGCGCGCAGGGCAACACCTCGAACGTCAATAAGGAAATCTTCTGGGACGAAGACATTGCAAAGCTTGACAGCTATCTTGCCTCCAAGCTCGGCAGCAACAAGACCATCTTCATCCAGACCCACTGGCCGCTCCACTGGGGCGATAACTGGGGCTCCCGTACCATTAAAAATGCGGATAAGATGATCGACACCATCAACAGCTACGGTGATGATCTCAACATCGTCTTCATCTGGGGTCATAACCACTATACCGACGCTATGCGCCATAATATTCTGCAATACGGCGATACCCTCTACTATACGCAGACCGTAGGCAAGGAAATTAAGTTCACCTATGCCAATGCAGGCTGCATGAACAATTACCATGATTATTGGAACGGTGATACCACCGAACACGCCGGCCCCGGCGTATGCCTGAGCGCACAGCTCTCCGATGAGGATATCACCTTCACCTACAACCGCATTGACGATGCCTATTATATTCCCGGCACCGGCAAGCTGACCCATGATGCCAACCTGGTCAACAATGACGGCACCGTGCGTGAGCACCCCGCAGTCGTTACGGTTCCCCTTCGTGAGCCGGTATGCTATCATGAATTTGATGTGTCCGTTACTGCTCCTGCCTGCGAAAAGCAGGGCTATACCAGCAAGGTCTGCAAGCTCTGCGGCAGAACAGCTACCTATGATTACACCGATGCTCTCGATCATGCGTGGGATGAGGGCACTGTCACGACAGAACCCACGGAAGCTGCCGATGGCGTGATGACCATCACCTGCGCTCTTTGCGGCGAAACCAAGACCGCAAGAATCCCGCGCATTGGCTCCAAGGTTCCCGCTGATATCGACTTCAGCAATCCTGCTGATGCAGAAAAGTACGAAATCGTGAACAAGGCTTCCAGCGCCATCGTTGCAAACGAAGGCCTGTCTCTGGTTTCCACCACCAATTCCTCTCCCGAGGCTGCCGGTAATTCCTTCAAGCCGAGCGACCTGATCAGCATCCCCGTAGGCGGCAGCTTCAGTGCAACCCTGAAGTTCGACTTCACCGGCGGCGGCGGCTTCAGCTTCTTCGGCGATACCGACCTGCTGGGCTTCTATCTGGCAGACGATAATGACAACTTTGTCGGCATCCGTGCAGGCAATGGCGCTCTTCTGAACCTTGTCAAGAAGAACGGCACGGTTACCACCGCAAATGCAGCCATTGGCGCAAACACCAAGGCTGGTCTGACCTCCGCTGCAACCCATTGGTTCAAGCTCGAGAAGAGCGGCGACAATGTGACCGCTTCCTGGTCCACCGATGGCGAGAACTTCACCCAGCTCTTTGTATTTGACTCCACCGGTCTGGTAGGTAAGAAGCTCATCATTGACGCTTATAACACCTCCGCCTGGGCCTTCGGCGCTGCAAACAGCTACATCCTTAAGAGCCTGAACTATACCGAAATCATGAATCCCACCTATAAGCTTGGCCCGGCTGTCGTTAAGGACTCCACTTCTCCCACCGGCTATGTCGGTAAGTTCCATTACTTCGATGACTCCGGCGAACAGGTTTACTTCTGCGGCGACCTGATGCTCAGCTACACCGATGATCCCGGCCGCAACGCTGCTACTTTCTCCCCGTTCGACTATAAGCCCGGCATGATGCGCCGCGGCGGCAGCCAGTTTAAGGAGCCCATGAAGGATCTGGGCGATGGCTACTGGTACTACGAGCTGCCTCTGACCGCAGGTGCAAACCAGTACTGGTTCAACACCGAAACCAACACCCGCATGCTCCCCGACCCCGCAAACCACCCGCAGTGGAGCCCCGCCTCCAACTGGAACACCAAGAATGCTTACAATGCAATCTATGTTCCTTACGATGCAAAGCAGGGCAACGATGTTCTGAAGGCTCGTGAAATCGAGAATCCCAGAGAGGGTCAGAACAACGGTACCTGGAGCTACGTTCCTTACAAGCTGAGTGAGGATCAGGCATCCGATTACTACATGGGCGTCTATCTGCCCTACGGCTACGATGCAGACCGCGAAGAGCCCTACAAGACCATCTACGTCCTCCATGGCGGCGGACAGGATGAGTCCGACTGGCTGGGCATCGGCTCCGTCCAGAACATCATCGACAACCTGTATGCTGATGGCCG
>JAZQOW010000004.1:0-17144 GCA_045628065.1 Faecousia sp. | reverse complement strand
CCGGACGCTGTCCATGCAGGTGGTGCATCTCTCTGAGCCGGAGGACGGCAGACAGACGCTGGTGCTCTCCTGTACAGACCATATGGGAGAGATTTCCTGCCTGCGCACGCAGACGGCGGATATTGTAATGCATCACTTTTCCGGCATCCGTATTCCCAAGAAGGCACTTCGCTATGAAAACGGCTGCGGCGGCGTCTATATTCTCGAGGGCGCGGTCGCTGTGTGGAAGCCTGTGGATATTATTTATGAAGCAGCAGATTATTTCCTTGTAAAACAGGATAAAACCGATACAGACAATCTCTGGCCGGGGGACGAGATCATCATCACCACCGGGGAACTATCAGAAGGAAAGGTGATTAAATAACCATGGAAGCTTATGAACAGTCGATCCGTGAAAACATTGCGGACATCCGCGAAAAGATGCGCGCCGCGGCCGAGGCTGCCGGAAGAGATCCCGGTGACATTCAGCTTTGCGCTGCAACCAAAATGAATGATGCCGATAAGGTCAAGGCAGCCATTCGCGCAGGTGTTGACCTCTGCGGTGAAAACCGTGTGCAGGAGCTTCAGCAAAAAATGCCGGAGGGCGCCTACGAGGGTGCGCCGATTCATTTTATCGGCCATTTACAGACGAATAAGATAAAATATGTTGTAGGCCATGTGGATGTGATCCAGTCGGTGGATCGCCTGCCGCTTCTGGAGGCGGTCAATGCACAGGCCGAGAAAATCGGCGTTTGCCAGAAGATCCTTCTGGAGGTCAACATCGGAAACGAGGAGAGTAAATCCGGCTTCACGGTTGATGAGATTTGGCAAATTGTGTCCAAAATGGGAGAATTTCCCGGCGTTGAAGTGGTCGGACTCATGGCAATTCCACCGATCAGCGTCGAAAAGGGAGACAATATAATATTTTTTCGACAAATGCATCAGCTTTTTATTGACATTCAGCAAAAAAAATACGATAATGTTACTATGGTATGTCTATCAATGGGCATGTCGGATGATTTTGAAGACGCCATCGCCTGCGGCAGTACCATGATCCGTGTCGGCACCGCAATTTTCGGTGCCCGGGACTATACAAAAAAATAAAACTTTTAAAGTAGATATATTGGAGGATAAACCATGGGATTTCTGGATGAACTGAAAAAGGTGATGCGCCCCTACGGCGAGGATGAGCCCGACGATTACGAAAACTACGACGACGATTATGAAGAAGAAGAGTCTGCCGCAGCTGCTCCGGCTCCTGCCGCCCGCCCCAGCCGTAACGCCTATGCAGAGAAACCCGCTCCCGCTGCTCCTGCGGATCGCCGCGGCAGCAAGGTGGTCAACATTCACACCACTGCACAGATGCAGGTCGTTCTGGTAAAGCCCGAACGCTTTGACACGGTTTCCGAGATCGCTGACCACCTGCGTGAACGCAGAGCAGTTGTGCTGAATCTCGAATCTGCCAATAAGGATGTTGCCCGCCGTCTGGTGGACTTCCTCTCCGGCTGCGCCTATGCTCTTGACGGCAAGATCAAGAAGGCCGCCATTGCCACCTACATCATCACCCCCTACAATGTAGATATTGTGGGCGATCTGGTGGAAGAGCTGGAAAATAACGGTATGTACTTCTAATTGATATAAAGGAGCTTTCATCCATGTTTACACCACAACAACTGGCTGAGATCGGCTTCACCAAGGCCGTGTTCGGCGGCTATGATATGGAATCGGTTCATGATGTGCTCGATCCGCTCACCGCTGATTACACTACCCTCTACAAGGAGAATGCGGTACTGAAAAGCAAGCTGCGTATTCTTGTAGAAAAGCTGGAAGAATATCGCCAGCAGGAGCTTGCTGCTGCCAACAATGTCAGGTCTCAACAGTATACAGATCAGGCCGGGCAGGAGCTTATCCGCGATGCTGAGGCCAAGGCCAATGAGATTCTCCGCGATGCCAGAGAACGTGCTTCTGCCATTCTCGGCGAAGCTAAGGTCAGCGCCAAGGTTCGCGCAGGGGAAATGGAACTCGAAGAGGATCGCCTGACGCAGGCGAAAAAGGCAGCTGCCAGCTTCATACAGACCATGGAGGCCAATATTCAGCGCCATCAGGAGTTGCTGGACAACCTGAAGATGCTCGACCTTCCCAAATCTGCCCCTGCCGCAGCGCCCAAGGCTGCACCCGCTGCCCCCAAGCCTGCACCTGCCCCCGCGCCCGAGGCACCTGAGGCCTCCGATGAGATCGCTAAGGAGATTGAGCAGAATCTCGAAAAGCTGGTCGGCAGTGTTCCGAACTCCACCTATGAGGCGCCCAGCCAGGATACCAAGGTCATGCGCCCCCTTCACCCCGAATCCATTACCGCCAAATTCGGCGATTTGCAATTCGGCAAAAATTACAATCCTAAATAACAAATTACCTTTATCTGCAATGATGGGGACAAACAGGGAGATCAAGCGCCTCACAGAGAGCCGCCCTATGGTGCAACGGCGGCAGGCTGCCCCTCCTGAATATCACCCCGGAGCATCCGGCCGAACAGCTTCCGCTCAGTAAGCCCGGACGGTTTACAGCCGTTATCCTGTCCTTGAGTGGCCGCTTTGGCGGCAAAAAGAGTGGTACCGCAGAGAAATGCTCTCTGTCTCTTTGATGGGGCAGAGAGTTTTTGCATTGCATCATCAATATGAATTTTTATTATCTGGAGGATCATATGGAATACAAGAAAACGCTTAATATGGCAAAATCCGGCTTCCCCATGCGCGGAGGTTTGCCCAAGCGGGAGCCTGAAATGCTCGCGCAGTGGAATGAGATGGATCTGTACAACGAAATGCTCAAGAAGAATGAGGGCAAGCCCCTCTTCTCCCTGCATGACGGCCCTCCCTTCTCCAACGGCAATATCCACATGGGTCATGCGCTGAACAAGGCACTGAAGGACTTTATCGTGCGTATGTATGCCATGCGCGGCCGCTATACCCCCTATATCCCCGGCTGGGATAACCATGGCATGCCCATCGAATCTGCCATCATCAAGCAGAACAAGCTGAATCACAAGGCCATGAGCATTGCCGATTTCCGCTCTGCCTGTCAGGAATTTGCCCAGAACTATATTGACCGCCAGATGGAAGGCTTCCGCCGCATGGGCGTGGTCGGCGATTGGGCGCACCCCTACAAGACCATGAACAAGGGCTTTGAGGCGGAAGAGGTCAAGGTCTTCGGCGAGATGTTCAAGAAGGGCTATATCTACAAGGGCCTGAAGCCTGTGTACTGGTGCCCGAAGGATGAGACCGCTCTGGCAGAAGCTGAAATCGAATATCAGGACGATCCGTGTACCACCGTTTATGTCAAGTTCCCCATGTATGATGACCTCGGCAAGCTCGAAGGCATCGACTGCTCCAAGGTGAATTTCGTTATCTGGACGACCACCATCTGGACCCTGCCCGGCAACCTGGCCATTGCCCTCAGCCCCAGAGACAGCTATGCGCTGGTCAAGGCGGATAACGGCGAAATCTATATCATGGCCGAAGCACTCACCGAGAAGGTCATGGGCATCGGCGGCTTTGACAGCTATGAGATCATTGCCACCTATCCCGGCTCCTTCTTTGAAAATATGCTGGCAAAGCATCCGTTCCTGGATAAGACCTCCCGCCTGCTGCTGGCTGACTATGTTACCATGGACTCCGGTACCGGCTGCGTCCACACCGCGCCCGGCTTCGGCGCAGAGGACTATATGACCTGCACCCGCTATGGTATCAAGATGGTCGTTCCCGTTGACGATCAGGGCCGCCACACCGATTATGCCGGTAAGTATGCCGGTCTGACCACCGATGAATCCAATCCCATCATCCTCAAGGATTTGGAAGCCGATGGTTCCCTGTTTGCAAAAGAGGAAGTTATCCACTCCTATCCCCATTGCTGGCGCTGCAAGAACCCCATCATCTTCCGCGCTACCCCGCAGTGGTTCTGCTCTGTGGAGGCCTTCAAGGATGCTGCCGTTGCCGCCTGCGATGAGGTTCGCTGGATCCCCGGCTGGGGCAAGGAACGCCTGATCGCCATGATCCGCGAGCGCAATGACTGGTGCATCTCCCGTCAGCGCCGTTGGGGTCTGCCCATCCCTGTGGTTTACTGCAAGGAATGCAATAAGCCCATCTGCAATGACGAAACCATTGCCCATATCTCTGCTCTGTTTGAGAGCCAGGGCTCCAATGCCTGGTTCGATCTCGACTCCGATCAGCTGGTTCCCGAAGGCTTCACCTGCCCGCACTGCGGCGGCAAGCACTTTGAGAAGGAAACCGATACCCTCGACGGCTGGTTCGATTCCGGCTCTACCCATTTCAGCGCCATGAAGCGCGATCAGGGCTTCTGGCCTGCAAACCTCTATATTGAAGGCGCTGACCAGTACCGCGGCTGGTTCCAGAGCTCCCTGCTCATCAGTGTAGGCGCAGTGGGCAAGGGCTCTCCCTTCAAGGAATGCATCACCCACGGCTGGACGGTTGACGGCGAAGGCCGCGCCATGCACAAGAGCCTTGGCAACGGCATGGATCCGGCTGAAATCATCAATAAGTACGGCGCCGATATGCTCCGCCTGTGGGCAGGCTCTGCTGACTACCATGCAGATGTCCGCTGCTCCGATGAAATCTTCAAGCAGCTGAGCCAGAACTATCTGAAGTTCCGCAACACCTGCAAGTTCATGCTGGACAATCTGGTGGACTTCGATCCCGCCAAGCTGGTTGCCGCTGAGGATATGCCGGAGCTGGATCGCTGGGCGATGACCAAGCTCAATGAGCTGATCGTGCGCTGCCTGAAGGCTTATGACGAATATGAATTCTTCGGCGTCTCCCATGCCATCAATGAATTCTGCGTCATCGTGCTCTCCTCCTTCTATCTGGATATCATCAAGGATCGCCTGTACTGCGAAGGCGCAGATTCTCTGGGTCGCCGCAGTGCACAGACTGTCCTGTATCTGATGCTGGGCGCTATGGCCAAGCTCTTCGCTCCGATTCTGGCCTTCACCTGCAATGAGATCTGGCTTGCCATGCCGCACCGCGCAGAGGATGATGCACGAAACATCCTTCTCAACCAGATGGATGCACCCTTCACCGAATATGAACTGGATGCTGACCGCATGGAAGCATGGCGCAGCGCCATTGCTCTGCGTCAGGATGTGAACGGCATTCTGGAGCTGGCTCGTGCTGACAAGCGTATCGGTAAGGCTCTGGAAGCACAGGTCACCCTGAAGGCGGAAGATGCCGACGCGCAGGCAGCCCTGAAGGCTGTGGAAGGCATGAACCTTTCCGATCTGTTCATCGTTTCCGCTGTCGCCCTTGGCGATGCTCCTGCTGATGCCATCACCGGCAACGGCACCAACTATCCCGGCCTGTCTGTTGCAGTCTCCAACGCCCCCGGCGTCAAGTGCCCCCGCTGCTGGATGCACACCCAGACTCCCGGCGAGGACGACCTCTGCCCGCGCTGCGCCGCTGTTGTTGCAGCAATCCCTGCTGAGCAGCTGGAAATCTGAGAGAAGATCATAGAATGAAACGAGCGGGATGAAACCTCCCGTTGATCAAATGGTCACCCGGAAATAATTATATTTATGAAGAAACTCGTACTTGTCGGATAAGACGGCTTATCCGGCAAGTGCGAGTTTTTTGCTGCGGCCTTTCTCGGGCAGGCAAGCTTCGCCCGGTGCTGGCTCTATGATCCACAGCCAGAGCGCCTCTTTGCAGCAAACAACGCCTGCCTGCGGTCGTTTTTGGAAGAATGAGAGCAAAATACCAACAAAAATCGTTCGGGCAGATTGTGCAGGCTCTACAAAAATAAAAGTTGGACTTGATTTATCTCAATATTCGTATATGATTTCTTTTGTGGTTATAGAAATCTATGCTTGAAATATCATTCCCGGCAGCAAGCCATTGTACGGAAATGTATGAAAAATCCTAATATAACAACGGCGGATTTCTTTGCTTGCGTCGAGCGGGGCAATCCTTTGTTATTACCTCGGAGACTGCTTTGGTCAAACGAGTATGTAATAAAAATGCCGGAAAAAAGGGGAATTTCCCGGCGAACAAATGATTGGGAAGGGAAGTGTTTTTTTAGAGCTGTTTTCAGAGGAAAAGCAATTTGTGTCTTTTCTATGTTTTCCCCACAAGTCCAGTTGATTATAAAAAGGAGGATATAAATGAAAACTTTTAATAAAACTGTTGCTATGATATTGGTTATCTGCATGGTTTGTTCTCTGCTGCCGACAGTTTTCGCTTCTGCTGCGGGTGAAGCTGTTGAGACCAATGCGGTTATCGGTGCGGACTACTATGAAAAGGTCAACGCACTGGAAGAAGAGGGCGAGTACATCCTGACCGTTCGTGACGAAGCTACTGTCCACGGCGGCACCCTGTTTACCTTTACGCAGAATGGCTCTGTGGAAGGTACCTACAGCATTAAGGGCACCGGTGCATATCTTTATGCAACAGGCTCCACACTGTACTGCACCTCTGCTACCATCAGCAGCCAGGCTTCCTGGACCCTTACCATGGAGGATGGCGCAGTGACGCTGCGCAATAACACCAGCAGCAAGTACTATCTGCTCTACAACGGCAAGACGTTTGTTGTAAACAAGAATCTCGGCGATCCCATCGCCCTGTATGATGCCGAAGGCAACAAGCTGACCGCTCTGCCTGAGGGAGCGTTCCAGGCCTATATCTGCAACCCTGAGGGCACCAAGTTCCTCAGCGAAGGCATCGCTGCGGATGATGTTGAGAAGCTGGTGATTTCCAATTATGTGATCACCGATGATCTCTCCCTGAATCCCATCAGCCTCGGCAACGCACGCCGCGCACGCAAGATCGGCGACGGCGCTCTGTGGCAGTACCGTGACGGCAAGCTGTACGCCGGTGAATCCGCTCTGAACGAAGAGCTCAAGCTGGCAGAAGCTGCTGATCCTGCGGTCTATGCAGACGAGAAGCTGCAGATCGGTGAGAAATACCTCGATGTTGTCGGCAGTGTTCTCAGCACGAGCGACAAGGCAGATGCAGTGCAGCTGTGGAAGAAGACCTCTGCGCCTGCACAGGACGGCATCTATCTGCCCATCACCTCTGATATTCACTATAAGTACAGAGCTGATTTTGCCACCAATGCTGAAACCGGTGAAGTCATCGGCACTACGGAATCTGTTGAGCGCCTGAGCGCATGGCTCGATAAGATTTCCAATGACTTTGGCGGCATCTACTTCGACCAGTTCATCTCCTGCGGTGACCAGGCCGATGCCAACACCAAGATCAAGGGGAACGATTATTGGGAGAGAGTCGGTGTTGCTATGGACACCGTAGCAAACCACGAAAAGGTACTCGGCGGCGGCTTCTTCATCAACGGCAACCACGAGTGGGCCAACGGCCAGTATAATACCTACAAGTCCACCAATGAAACCGCAAAGAGAATCCACACGGCTGGCTATGTAGAAGAGACTGCGCAGTATGTGATCTACAGCTTCAGCGGTGCACAGACCAATAACAGCTTCGACAATGCGGATATCAACGCTTTGGACGCATATCTTGCAGCTGCACCCGCAGACAAGCCGATCTTCATCATCTCTCATTATCCTCTGCACAACTACAACCGCACCGAAAGAAACAGAGATACCGTTGTCAATGTTTTGAACAAGTATGCCGATACCAAGCAGATCATCTTCCTGTGGGGTCATAACCACACCGAGGAAGACCCGAACTATGGCACTGTATTTGGTAAGGACAGTGAGAATATTCCTGACAACCTGCCCATCAAGTTTACCTATGCCTCTGCCGGCTGCATGACCGATGACGAATATGATGCCCATGCAGTTGCAACCACGGCAAAGGGTCTGCTGGCTTATATCGCTCCGGACGCTGCGGTAAGCCTGTCTTACTACGATGTCAACTTTGATCTGATGTCCACCACCACGCTCGCTAAGCCCGCAGGCCATGCACCTGTGAAGGTAGAGCCCAAGGCAGCGACCTGCACCGAGACCGGTATTGCTGCCGAGTGCTGGTATTGCGATGGCTGCGGCGTTTACTTCGCTGATGAAGCTTGCGAGAATGCACTTGCCACCAGCGATGTGGTCATTCCCGTCGTTGCCCATACGCTCGTTGCTACGGAAGCAAAGGAAGCAACCTGCACCGAGGCCGGCAACACGGCTTACTGGACTTGCAGTGTCTGCGGAAAGACCTTCTCCAACGAAGCTGCCACGAAGGAAATCAACATTGAAAGCGTAGTCGTAGCTGCTCTTGGCCATGATTATGTCAACGGCGTTTGCAGCCTCTGCGGTGATAAGGAAATCATTGATGGCTTCTTCGCTGATGTTCTGCCCGGTTCCTACTGCTTCGACGCTGTAAGGTGGGCACTGGAAAAGAATATCACCAATGGCTTCGAAGAAGGCATCTTCGCTCCCAATCTGGGCGTGACCCGCAGCAACTTTGTAACCATGCTGTGGCGTGCTGCCGGCTGCCCCGAACCCGAGACCGAAGCAAGCTTCTCCGACCTCAAAGCCGGTGCATACTACACCAAGGCAGTTGCATGGGCAGTTGAGAACGGCATCACCAATGGCATGGGCAAGAACAAGTTCGAGCCTGAAACCATCTGCACGCGCGCTCAGATCGTGACCTTCCTGTGGAGATACATGGGCATGCCGAAGGCCGAAGCACCCGCAGCATTCGATGATCTGGAACCCGGCGAATACTACATCGATGCAGTTGCATGGGCAGTGGAAGCTGGCATTACCACCGGCATCACCGAAGACCTCTTCAAGCCCGCTAACGATTGCACCCGTGCACAGGCTGTCACCTTCCTCCAGCGCACGATTGCTGAATAATTCTCAGCAAAACTCCACACTCCGGTGATTACTGGCACAAGTAAATCCTGATCCCTAAGCAAATGGCTGGGTATGCGCCCCGAAAAAGGCGTATACCCAGCCAAAGTTTTTGTGCGCTCGGTTAGAGCACGTTCTATTTGCAGGCAAAAAACCACAAAAGGTGCAGCTATGCTGTCGCTCCCGCGTCACAAACTCATGCCCGCAATCTCTGTATGGGGCATCTCTGTCATGGTTTATTTCAATCTTTTTGCCTCTGCGATCAGTTTGCTATATTTGTTCTGCATGAAAGCGTCCAGCATTTCCAAATGCTTCGCCCGCTCCGCGATTAGCCGTTTCCGCGACAATTCTGTATCCTTATTTTGTGTGTTTGCCACTATTTCCATGCTTTCCGTAATGATGCGGACGTCATTTGCAATCAGTGGCTCTGTCATTTTGGCAAGCTGCTCTTCGGTGTACATCAGCTTGTCCGGGCTATTTGCAAGGACTGCCTTCTGCCATTCCAGCAGGCGCTTCTGCTTTCTAAATCCGAATATTTTCATTTGTTGCCTTCTCTCTTTTGCTCCCGGTAAGCCTGCTTCGGCTTGGAATTCTTATAGGCTTCTACGATGAAAGGAAAGTCATCAAGGGTATTGTCTTCGATGGTCATGCCGTCGAGCTGATTCCAGCAATCCTTCAGACAGATACCATCGACCGTCGTTGCGGCGTACAGGGCGTCAAGTGTGGGATAGGTGTAAATCTCGCTGGCTATGTAACTTGTGCGGAATTTCGCTGCCATTTCCGGAGTATAGCCGCAGCGCTGGATGGTGCAACAGTCTTTATACTGAATGATCATATAGTCGTGGCTCTCCAGTGTGAAGCCGAATTCAGCGGTCGAGCCGCATTCGCTGATTGTTGCAAGCATATTCTTTATTTCTTCAAATGTTGCCATACGATTACCTATTTAGATATCTATTCGTCTTCTTCATCGGACATTTCCTCTCCATAGCCGATCAGCTCACAAAATCTCTCGAAGCTGAATGGGTATGCGTTGCTGCCGTCATATTCTACTTTACGGCCACCCGCATACTCGATTGTGAGTTCCCACTGTGTGCCATCCAAAATATGAGGATCATAGTAGTGGTGCTTCCACTCTCCGATGTGAATATCGCGGAGCCCATCAAAAAGCTCTTCCTTTGTAATGGGACAGCCTGGCTCTATATTGAAATTTGTCGGTGTCGGGGTCAGTGTATGTTCCACCCACATTTGCAGGTGGTCTCCGCTCAGTGTGATGGTGCATGTTTCGTGCCCACTGAAAAAGCTACCAATCATAAATGTAATTTTTATGATGTTCGGGATATCCGCATCAAATGCAACTGAACGCTGTTCGGCCTTGCTGGGCTGGTATGTTCCACCAGCTTCTTCGTAGGCAGCGATGGCGCGAGCTAAATACAGCCGGATATACCATAGTCGAGTATGTTCATCAGGCATGATGATGACTGTGGTACCATATTTTGGACTTTCGATTGCTTTTTTCAGGTGGCCAATTTCATTCTTTAGGCTACGGATTTTCTTGGCGATATCCTTGATAGATTTACCTTTCAATTCCATTTCGTAGTAACCCTCAGGGCTGATCATCATGGCGGCCGCCTCCAGTGTGCTTTGTCTCCTTAATTTTAGTAAGCGATTGTGAATTTTTCAATCATTCCTTAACGTCCCGTTATCCATCTCCATGTTTCGTAACGATTTTTTTACGCCTAAACGCAGAAAAAGCCCTCGATCATTGACATCTGCTGCCGGTGGCAGAGGGCTATGTGTGTCAGAGGTATTCCTGTTCTGCGCTGCCGCCGCATTTGAAGAACACTTCTATGTTTTTGTCAAAATTTCAAATATCAGGCGTAACCTTTTGTTATGTTCCGTTGATTTTTGGGGATTTTTAGAACAATCGTTCCGTTCAAATCCCGTCAGTCTGTTGTTTGACTACTTCTTTGCGGGTGCAAAGAAATACCAAAAGTACACCGGCATTTTCAGACTGTTTTGCCCCTAAATGTAGGAAAAACCTCTTTTGCCTTCGCAGACAAAAGAGGTTTCTTTCATGGAGCGGGTGAGGGGAATCGAACCCCCCTATTCAGCTTGGGAAGCTGATGTTCTACCGATGAACTACACCCGCATTTGCTTGCCTGTATTATAGCATAATTTTTTCAAAAAGCAACCGAAAGCTGTCAGGAAATATAAAAAAGCTTATTAGGTTTACATAAACTGCGCTTTGAACATACTCTCCATAGATATTTGAGAGGAGTGCAGAATATGCGAATGGCAAAGCTTTCAATTTATTTTCTGATCGGCGGATTGCTTTATACGGGACTGGAGTTATGCTGGCGGGGGTGGACGCATGGAAGTATGTTTTTTCTGGGCGGACTGTGCTTTGTACTGCTTGAGCAGATCGGGAAAAGCCGATGGCCCTTCTGGATGCAGATGCTTTTGGGAATGGGAAGCATTACAGTATTGGAGTTTTTGTCCGGGCTGCTGATTAATCGGCTTCTCGGTCTGGCGGTCTGGGATTATTCTGACAGGCGGTTTCAGCTCCTGGGACAGATTTGCCTGGGCTACAGTCTTTTGTGGCTTCCGGTAAGCGGTATGGGCTTACTGTGTGCACGGGGGATGGGGCGGCTCATGGGAGACGCGCCCCACCCGATACGCTGGGTTTAGCGCTTCATACGCCGGAGAACTGCGTTCAGTCCTTCCATGAGCTGATCGACCTCCTCAGGCTGCGTGAAGCGGCTCAGAGAGATGCGGATGCTGCCGTCAATGACCTCGGGGGAAAGACCCATAGCCTCAAGCACATGGCTTCGATGCCCTTTGGAGCACGCCGAACCGGCGGAAACATAGACCTCATGCTCCTGCAAAATGTTGATGGTATTCTGGCTGGGGATGCCGGGAAGGGAACAGCTGATAATATGGGGTGCATCGGCTGCACCGAGCAGCACAGCACCCTCCAGCTGGGAGAGGCGTGCGATGATATCATCGCGGATGGCGCACTGGCGGGCGATATCCTCCTTTAATGTGGGAAGACCTGCGGCGCAGGCAGCGCCCATCGCGGCAATGGCAGGCATCGGCTCTGTGCCGGAACGGAAATTGCGCTCCTGTCCGCCGCCGTGGATCAGAGGAGGCAGGGGAAGACCGGGACGGATATACAGCGCCCCAATGCCCTTGACGGCATGGATTTTATGACCGGATACGGAAATCATATCCGCACCCAAGGATTTTGCCCGGAAGGGAAGCTTGAAAAATCCCTGCACGGCATCGGTATGGAACAGTGCCTGCGGGCAGCGGCGATGGGTGAGCTTTGCCATCTTTTCAATGGGCATCACGGCGCCACTTTCATTATTGACCATCATGATGGAGACCAGAATGGTATCCTCGCGCAGTGCATCATTGAGCTGCTGGAGGCTAATGCGTCCGGCAGCATCGGGCTCTAAATAGGTGACATCAAAGCCCTGCTCCCGAAGCTTTTGCATGGGATGCAGAATTGCATGGTGCTCCACGCTGGTGGTGATGATATGGTTTCCCCTCTTTTTCAGCCTCTGCGCGGCAGAAAAGACGGCCCAGTTATCCGCTTCGGTACCGCACGAGGTGAAGAACACGCGCTCGGTCTCAGCACCCATGGCGGCGGCAACCTGCTGCCGGGCAAGGGTGAGACGATGCGCTGCATCAACGCCGAGCCGATGCACCGAGGAGGGGTTGCCCCAGCAATCGTGAAGCGTTTCCTCAATAGCAGCCACTGCCTCCGGGCAGGGGCGGGTGGTGGCGGAATTATCCAGATATGCGATCATAGCTTGCTCCTTTTTATTTTCCAACGCAGAAGCGCTCAAAAATTCTGTTGGTAATATCTTCTCTCACGGTACGCCCGGTGATTTCGCCCAGTGCCATCATAGCGGCCTCCACATCCAGAAGCACAGCATCCGGCGTCATGCCACGGCGAATGGAGGCAAGGGCCTGTTCAGTGGCAATAGCGGCACGCTCTACGGCACCGGCCTGCCGTGCATTTGTGAGGATTGAGCCATCGACGTTTCCTTTTGTGCCGAACCGTTCTTCCACCGCTTCGGTCAAGGCTTGCAGACCGCTGCCGTCTTTGGCGCTGATTTGCAGGACGGTTTCGAAAGGCAGGTCTTCCGGCGTGACCCTTGTGCACAGGTCGGATTTATTGATCAGGCCAATGGCGCAGACGGCAGATTGCGCGGCCTGCATGGCCTGCTGATCTTCCATAGTTAATTCCTCTGCTCCGTCGCATACGAACAGCGCAAGCTCCGCCTCCTTTGCGGCGGCAATGCTTCGCTCCACCCCCATGGCCTCAATACGGTCAGAGGTGGAACGGATGCCCGCCGTATCCTGAAGACGAAGAAGCACACTGCCCATACGGACGGTTTCTTCTACGGTATCACGGGTGGTGCCGGGGATTTCCGTGACAATGACCCGCTCAAATCCGGCCAAAGCATTCAACAGACTGGATTTTCCTGCATTGGGTCGCCCCAAAATGACAGCGCGGACACCCTTTTTCAGGAATTGCCCTTTTTCAAAGCTTTTATGCAGTACCCGAAGCTTTTCGGAAATGCTGCCCAACGTACCGCAGAATTCTGCGATCTGAAAGGCGGGAATATCTTCGTCGGGATAATCCAGAACGGCATGAAAATGGCTGCAAATATCGGTCATAGCCGCGTACATCGGCTCCAGCTTTCTTGTGAGTGCGCCGCCGACCTGACCGGCTGCATTGGCTGCTTCATCGGCGCTTTCGGCATCGATCAGGTCGATCACGGCTTCGGCCTGCGTCAGATCCATACGGCCATTCAGAAATGCTCGCTTGGTAAATTCGCCGGGGCCTGCCTGTCTTGCGCCTGCAAAGAACAGGGCATCCAGACCGCTGGCCAATACAGCGGGAGAACCGTGGCAGTGAAGCTCCACGGTGTCTTCGCCGGTATAGGTGGCAGGGCCGCGGGTATAGACAGCGAGTATTTCATCAATTAATCTGCCCTGACGATCCTTCAGATTGGCGATACACAGCTTCCGATCCGGTGCCTCCCATAAAGGCATACCGCTCTTCAGCTGGCAGACCTTTCCGGCAATTTCTCCGCAGCCGTCTCCGGAAAGCCGCAAAATCCCTATTGCACTGGGCTGTACGCCGGTGGCAATGGCAGCGATGACGTCCATGGAACCCCTCCTTCACGCATTTTTCTTATATTGTAGCGATATCCCCTGTCTAATGCAAGAGGCAATGCATATTTTGCCATCTTCAGGGCAATTTAGAGAGGAATCAAAGAACGGAAGGTGATGAAATGCAGGAGACTGAATCTACATTGACGGATGCGGCTATTCGTTTCCAATTCTCAGGAGCGGCGGATTTTATAGTTCGGCCGATCCTTGTATCCGGTCTGCCGCTGACGCTCTATGCGCTGGACGGCCTGACCTCAGGGAGTGATATTGCAGATTTTGTCCTGAAGCCACTCATGGGCTTACAGGGAGAAAATATGGAGCAGCTTTATCGGCAGGCATTATATCATCATGTTTACAGTGCAGTGGCGAAGGCGTGCGGCGATATCGCGGAGGTAACAGAAAAACTGCTGGGCGGTTTTTGTGTGGTGCTGTTTCCTGAGGTAGGTGCGCTGGCATTTGAAGTGAAAACCTCGGAAAAGCGTTCTCCTGCACCGCCGGAGGTGGAGAATACCGTCAGAGGCCCCAAGGATGCCTTTACGGAAACGCTGCGAACCAATACCGCACTCCTGCGCCGCCATCTTTGCACAGAACGTCTTCGACTGGAGGAGCAGGCAGTTGGCAGCCGGGCAAAAACCAATGTCTGTGTGATCAGTCTGGACGGGCGAACCGACCCGGTACTTCCGCAGCGCGTCAAGGATCGCTTTTCGACGCTTCAGGTGGAAGGGCTGATTTCTCCTGCCAGCGTGGAGGAGCTTCTCACCGGTTCACGCCCTACTGCTTTCCCGCTTTTGCAGTACACGGAGAGAACGGATAAGTTTGCACAGGGCTTGCTGGAAGGACGGGTCGGCGTACTGGTGGATGGACTGCCGCAGGGTTATCTTCTGCCGGTTTGTCTGGGAGACATGATGAAAAGCCCGGAGGATCGGGCAACAGATTATCTTTCCGCCTCCTTTCTTCGTGTGATTCGGTATGTGGCGCTTTTGATCAGCTTGTTTTTGCCTGCACTATTTGTGGCTATGGCAACATTTTACCCGGAGATGATTCCCAACCCCTTATTAACTGCTATTATTGAAAGCAAACAGTCGGTGCCTTTTCCCACGGTATTTGAGGTATTAGGGCTTCTTCTTGCTTTTGAATTGCTGCAGGAGGCCGGACTATCGCTGCCGCAATCCATTGGTCAGACGCTGTCTATTGTAGGCGGTCTGGTGGTGGGTACTGCCGCAGTGGAGGCAAGACTGATTTCACCGGCGGCATTGATCGTGGTTTCGGTGGCGGGAATCTGTGGATATGCTTTGCCGGAGCGGGCGTTTTCTGATGCAATTCGCCTTTGGCGGCTGGTGCTGGCGGTGTGTGCCAGCGCGGCGGGATTATTTGGAATGACAGCGGCCTTTCTGCTGCTGCTCATTCGCCTTGCGGATTTACGAAGCCTCGGTCAAAACTATCTGGCACCCTTTGCCTATGTTGAAGGGAAAAATGCCATTGTGCGGCCGAGAATCAAGGAGGACACATGAAAAAATGGGTTACAGCCGTGCTGATTGGTGCCACGCTTCTTTTTTCGCCGTTTCAGCGAACGGATGTATCAGAGCTGCTTCCGATACAGACGCTTTCCCTTCGCGTATCGGACGGATGGTGTCTTCTGGAAACAGACAGCGGACTTTGGGGGCAGGGGAGAAGCTTTGCCAGTGCATTGGAGGATTTAAAGCGGACTGCACCGGGCGTTGTGGAGCTTTCTACCGCAAAGCAACTGGTGGTTTGTGCCGGAGCGGAGAAATATGCAGATGAGCTTCTTTCCATGGACGTGCTTCGTCCCGGTACGGAGCTTTATGAGGGTGCGGCGGATGTGGATGTGACAGATGCGGATGTGTATTTAAGTCGGCATCATGTGGAGGCGACTGTTGCCAGAGCCAGAGCAGCGCAGCTGCGAAATGAGGAGCTTCAGCTGCCGATTTTAACGGGCAGTAAGGGGAGGTATCAAATTATTGACAGACAGAGGACTTGATCGAAGTATTGGTATGTGGCTTGCCAGCTTTGGCATTTGCGCAGGCGCGATCCTGTGCGGCAAGATGGACTGGTGCAGCGCACTTGTGGGCGGTGCGGTTCTGGCAATCCTATATTGGATTGACTTTTCTTATAAGCTTCCGCGAACAGCAGTGAGAATCCTGCAAACAGTATGGTTGGTGGTGCCTCTGTCTGTCTGCGGAAGAGCATCGGCAGCCTTATTTCCGGATGCGGGTTATCCACTCTATGTTCCGGCTGTGGTGCTGGGTCTGGGATGGCTGCTGGCAGACCGGCCGGGTGACGGAGTGAGAGCCTGCTGTGCATTGATCGGCTTCTTTGTATTGGCGGCTGTAAGCATTGTGAGCCTATGTGCTGTAACCGATATCCGATGGCAATGGCTGAAACCGTCATTCAGTTGGGAAGGGCTATGGATCGTCCTATCAATCGGCAGCGGCGGAATGCTGATTCGAACGGTGTATCCGGAAGCGAAACTTAATAAAGGCTGGAGCGCGGCGGCGTTTTTGGCACCGGCATTTCTAAGCGCGGTATCAATGGGCTGCTTATCAGAACAGCTGTGTAGACAGAAGGAGAGCGCATTTTATACGCTCAGCCGATCGATCAGCCTGTTTGGAGTGGTGGAACGGTTTGAAGCACTTATTGCGGCGTGTCTGACACTGGGTTTATGCAGCGTGGCAGCATTGCTGTTTCGCACGGTTGGGACACTGTGCGGAAAGTACGCAAGACCGATCTGCGCAATACTATATCTGGTGACTTTGGGCTCCCTATGCAGACCAATTGCAGGTGAAATATGCGCGATTGGCACCATTATTGTCTGGATCGTACTTCCGCTGATTTTTTCTGTGAAAAAAAGGAAAAAAGGGGTTGACAAGGGCGGCAGTATATGCTAGAATACGCAGGCACTCAGCGAGACAAACGCTTCTGAAAAAAGAAATGAAAAAAGTTCTTGACAAAAGCGAAAATGAGTGATATAATAAAAAATGTTGACGGCGCCGAGAAAAATTCAAGGCAAAGTTGATGTAAAGCCCGCGAAGCGGGATGTACCTTGTAAATTAAACAACGAAACATGAACAAATAAGCACCTT
The DNA here is from genome assembly GCA_045628065.1 of Faecousia sp. Taxonomy (GTDB): domain Bacteria; phylum Bacillota; class Clostridia; order Oscillospirales; family Oscillospiraceae; genus SVMC01. The sequence goes on along the minus strand of JAZQOW010000004.1, from coordinate 59 downwards.
GGACAATTTATTAAATGTAAGTTGTTCTTTTGATGTCAAAAGAATAGCCAACGAAAATT
>JAZQOW010000003.1:0-16818 GCA_045628065.1 Faecousia sp. | reverse complement strand
AGGCACATACGAAATGCATCACCGTAGGGGAGGGGCTTGCTCCTCCCCGATGGTCGGATCAGCACATCCATTATACATCATGTGTACAGTTTTTACCCCCTCTGTGTCCAGTTTTAGTTTACCACTCCAAACCAAAGTCGGATGCGGGAGGAGCAAGCCCCTCCCCTACGGCATCGCATAATATAGACATTGGGCGCTTTTCCCCCTTCTCCCTTACGAAGCATTCGGCGGGCGGGAAATTGCTGTAATGAGGTCACATAAACCGAACTGTTTTTGCCGTTTTTTTGTAAACAGCAGCCGCGAAAAATTCTACAAAAATCTATTGTTTCCTGCTTTTCTTTTTTTATATTGTAGTGCTTAAAAAAACGACCATTTTTCCTTGTTCTTTTCCACAGATTATGTTAAAATATATGTTGAGAGATTCTATGGCAAAACTGCCGCTACTACTGCATGGAAAGGAGAATTTTATGTATTCATCCGCCTATGTCTGGGCGAAGGTTCTCAGCTATCTTGAGCAGCAGCTCTCCTCCACTGTCGTTGCGACCTGGTTCGATGATGCCGAGGTGATCTCGCTCACCGAGCAGCGCCTGACCATTCTGTCCCCCTCTCCGTTCCGCCGGGAGACCATCAGCCGCCGCTGGCTGCCCCTCCTGAAGGACGCGATGCAGATCCTTTTCGATATGCAGGTGGAAATCGAGCTTCTCGGCGAAGAGGAAGTGAACCAGCGCAAGCAGACGAGCACCCATCCCGATTTCCTTGTCAAGAACCCCCAGTTCACCTTCAAGAGCTTCGTTGTCGGCTCCTCCAACCGCTTTGCCCACGGCGCGGCACTGGCCGTTGCCAAAATGCCGGCCGATGCCTATAACCCCCTGTTCATCTACGGGCAGTCCGGCCTTGGCAAGACGCATCTGCTCTATGCCATCGCCGCTGAAATTCATGAAAAGCATCCCGACTACAATATCGTCTACATCCGCGGCGACCAGTTCACTAATGAAATGATCGAAGCCCTCCGAGAGGGTAAAAATATGGAATTCCGCAACAAATTCCGGCAGGCAGACCTCTTCCTCATGGACGATATCCATTTTATTGCCGGTAAGGACTCTACGCAGGAGGAATTCTTCAATACCTTCAACGCTCTGTACGAAAATCACAAGCAGATCGTCCTCACCTCCGACCAGCCGCCCTCTGCCATGCTCAAGCTGGAGGATCGCCTGAAGACCCGCTTTGAATGGGGCCTGATCGCCGACATTCAGCCGCCGGATTACGAGACCCGTATGGCCATCATCAAGAATAAGGCCATGAGCCTCGGCATCGGCATTTCCGATGAGGTCTGCTCCTACATCGCCGAAAATATCACCACCAACATCCGCCAGATTGAAGGCACGGTCAAAAAGGTCATGGCCTACCACACGCTCGACAATATGGAGCTGGATGTGGCAAGCGTCTCCCGCGCCATCAAGGATATGTACAAGGAGGGCGCCTCATCCCTGCCCACCCCGGCGCTCATCATCTCCGAGGTCAGCCGTTATTTCAGCATCGAAGAGCACATTCTTCGCGGCTCCCTGCGCAACAAGGGCACGGCAGAATCGCGCCAGATCGCCATGTACCTCATCCGCAACCTGACCCAATGCAGCCTGCCCGACATCGGCAAGGAATTCGGCCGCGACCATGCCACCGTCATCCACAGCATCCGCAAGGTCGAATCGCTTCTGGCTGACCCCAAATCCGGCATGAAAAACACCCTGCGCGATATCACCTCCAACATCAATAACCGGCTTTAAAAAGCAAAGGCTCCGTACCAGCAATTTTAGGCTGAGACTTCAAAAGAAAACCAATATCTACGTTATGCGATGCCGTAGGGGCGAACTGTGTTCGCCCGCCAACCGATAAAACTGACAGCTGATTAAGCTGCAAGCCGTAGGGGAGGGGCTTGCCCCTCCCGAATCCGGCTCTGGTTTTCTGCACATATTCCAATCGGTGCTGATCCCACCATCGGGGAGGAGCAAGCCCCTCCCCTACGGCGATGCATTCCGTGGTGCCCAGCCCCCATAGGGGCGAACTGTGTTCGCCCGCTATCCGATTTAACCGACTGCTGATGAAGCTGCAAGACAGCACGGGCGAACACAGTTCGCCACTACGATAAGACAGGGAAGCCTCAGGAAGATTCTTCCACATGGGGCTGTGCAAAGTTGATAACTAATTGTCAACACTTTTTTCGGGAAAAGCGGGCTGAAAAACGCCTGTGGAAACCGGATTGGCTTATCAACAGGCTGATTTTGGATTTTCCCTTATGCTGCAACGGTTTTTCCGATTTATCCACATAAGTTATTACTACTACTGTTACTTTTTATTTATCCTCCCTCCCTATAGGGAGGAAGAAAGAGAGGTTTGGATATGAAATTTACCTGTGAAAAAAACGCACTGGTTTCTGCCATCTCCATTGCCATCCGTTCCGTTGCGCCCAAGAGCGCCATTACCGCGCTGGAGGGCGTGTATATGCGCGCAGGAAATGACCTGCAGCTGACCGGCTTCAATCTGGAGACCGGCGTTACCATCCGGGTAGCTGCTGAAATTGCCGATTGCGGCGAATGCGTCATGCCTGCCAGACTGTTTTTTGATATTGTCCGCAAAATGCCGGACGACACGGTGACGGTCAGTGTCGATGACGGCCTGAAGGTCACGCTGCGCAGCGGCATTGCCACCTTCACCATCATGGCGGAGGATGCCGCCGACTATCCCGAGCTGCCCGACGTTGAATTTACCAACGGCATTTCCATTCCCCAGAAGGCACTGCGCGAGCTGATTTCGGGCACGCTGTTTGCCTCCTCCCAGAATCCTGCCCGCCCCATCCTCACCGGCTGCCTGATCGAGGTCGAGGAAAACAGCATTACCATGGTCGCCGTGGATGGCTTCCGTCTGGCAAAGCGCAGCTACCATACGCAGGAGCCGACCGGCAGACTTTTAAAATTCGTTGTGCCTGCCGATGCACTGCGCGAGCTGGAAAAGATTCTGGAGGACAGCGAGGAGAACGCCGTGTTCACGCTCGGCCCGCGCCACATTCTCTTTGAGGTCGGCGCAGTCACGCTGGTCAGCCGTATTCTGGAGGGTGAATTTATGGACTGGCGCCGGGTCATGCCCGACTACAATCCCATTAAGCTTTGCGCCAATGTTGCCTCCCTCACCGCCAGCATTGAGCGCGTGAGTCTGATCGTCTCGGAGAAGATGAAGAGCCCGGTGCGCTGCGTGTTCGGCGAAAATGTTGCCGACTTCCGCACGGTGACCACCGTCGGCTCTGCGCACGATGTTTGCAGCCTCTCCGGCGACGGCAAGGATCTGGAAATCGGCTTCAACTGCCGGTATCTGCTCGATGCGCTCAAGGTCATCCCCACGGGCGAGGTCATGCTGGAGCTTTCCAACCACCTCAGCCCCGTCATTCTCACCCCCTGCGAGAGCAGCGATGAGGATTTCAGCTACATGGTGCTCCCGGTTCGCATCAAGTCCGGGATCTGATGAGGAGTCAGAAGCATGAAAGTACATGTAAAAGTCAAACATTTATCCGATATTGAAATTCCGATCTCTACGGAATATATCAAGCTGGAAAGCTTCCTCAAGCTCTGCGGCGCGGCGCCCACCGGCGGCATGGCAAAGCAGTGGATCCAGGACGGAGAGGTTCTGGTGGATGATGAGGTTTGCCTACAGCGCGGCAGGAAGCTGCGCCCCGATGCCAGAGTGACCTGCCTCGGCCAGACCTTCCGGGTCACGGAGGCATGAGAATCCATGACCTGAGCCTCTATGACTGGCGAAATTACCGGCAGGCAAAATGCGAATTTGTACCCGGGGTAAACCTGCTCGTTGGCGACAATGCGCAGGGAAAAACCAATCTTTTAGAGGCAATTGTATACCTCTCACAGGGGCAGTCCTTCCGCACGCGCACGGCAAATGAGCTGGTGCGCATCGGCGCGGAATTTACCGAGCTCAGCGCCCGGATCGAAAGCGCCGGGCGGGAGCAGAGCCTTCGGGCGGTGATATTCGCCGGGAGAAGGCCGCGGCAGCTCTATGTGAATGAGGTCAAAAAGAAATCTGCCGCAGAGCTATCCGGCATACTTCCGGTGGTGCTGTTCTGCCCGGAGGATCTGGGCGTGCTCCGCGCCGGGTCGCAGGCGCGGCGGCGGATGATCGACAGAACGCTGTGTCAGCTTCGCCCGGTCTATGCCTCGGCGCTGCTGGAATACGGCAGGTGCTATGAGCAGAAAAGCAGAATTCTGAAGGACTGGCAAATGCAGCCCGGACTTCTGGAAATTCTTCCCGAATACAACGAGCAGATGGCGCGCTTCGGCGCAACCATTATCTATTACCGGTCGCGCTATATCAAGGCGCTTGAGGAGGCGGCGCAGGCCTGCCACGCGGAGTTTTCCGGCGGCAGGGAAACGCTGACCCTCTGCTACCAGACGGTATCGACCGTGGAAGACCCCTTCGCACCCCCGGAAGCGCTCTACGATTGGCTGAAGGCCCATCAGGCCAGCCACGCCAGAGCTGAGCAGGAATCCGGGCAGTGCCTTTCCGGGCCGCATAAGGATGACCTCAACGCCATGCTGAACGGCATGAGCGTCAAGAGCTTCGGCTCGCAGGGGCAGACCCGCACGGCGGCCATTTCGATTAAATTAAGTGAGCGGGAGCTGCTTCGCCGCCTTCTGGAGGAGGAGCCGATCCTGCTGCTGGACGATGTGCTATCCGAGCTGGATGCCGGACGGCAGGATTTTGTCCTGAACCGCCTCGGGCAGGGGCAGGTATTCATCACCTGCTGCGAAAAAGACCGCCTCTCCTCCATCGGCCGCGCCTATGTGGTCGAAAATGGAGAAATTCTGCCATGAAGCAGGCAATGCTCCCAGCCAAAGGCTCCCCATGAAAGGCAATGTCTATGTTATGTGATGCCGTAGGGGAGGGGCTTGCCCCTCCCGAATCCGGCCTTGGTTTTCTGCACACATTCCAATCGGTGCTGATCCCACCATCGGGGAGGAGCAAGCCCCTCCCCTACGGCGATGCATTCCGTATATGCGCTGTGGCCGGTTAAATCGGCTTGGCGGGCGAGCAATGCTCGCCCCTACGGAAGATGAATAATCTTAAAGGGGACACAACAATGTATTTACCCATCGGCGGGGATATGGCGGTGCGCGATTCGAGCATTATCGGTATTTTCGATCTCGACAACACCACCTGGTCTGCCCGCACAAGAAAATTTTTGCGCAGCGCGGAGGAGCGCGGCGAGACCGCCGAAACCACGCAGGAGCTTCCGAAATCCTTTCTCCTGACCTCGGAATTCGGTATGAACCGCATTTATTTCAGCCAGTTTTCCCCTGTTACGCTTGAAAAAAGACTGAAATAGGTATAATTTCTTCGAAAATCTCTTAATTAGGAGCTTTATAAAATGATTGAACCCATCAACGAAAAGGAAATCTCTGCTCAGGAATATGACGCCAGTCAAATTCAGGTTCTGGAGGGGCTGGAGGCCGTCCGCAAGAGACCGGGCATGTATATCGGCTCGACCTCTGCTTCCGGCCTGCACCATCTGGTGTATGAGATCGTGGACAATTCCATTGATGAAGCGCTGGCGGGCTTTTGCAGCCATATTACCGTGACCATCAATCCCGGCGATACCATCACCGTCACCGATGACGGGCGCGGTATCCCCGTGGATGTGCAGGCGCAGACGGGCAAGCCCGCGCTGGAGGTGGTATTCACCGTGCTCCATGCCGGCGGCAAATTCGGCGGCGGGGGCTATAAGGTTTCCGGCGGCCTGCACGGCGTCGGTGCCTCGGTCGTCAATGCCCTGTCGGAATGGCTGGTGGCGGAGGTCTATAAGGATGGAAAAATCTATCAGATGAAGTTCTCCCGCGGCAGCATCACCCAGTCCATGAAGATCGTCGGCACGACCGATCAGCATGGCACGAAGGTCACCTTCAAGCCTGACCCTGAGATGTTTGACACGCTGGAATACGAATATGAGACCCTCCACACGCGCATGCGCGAGCAGGCCTTCCTGAATGCGGGTCTGCGTATTACCATCGAAGACCGCCGGACGGAGGATGGCAAGCGCGATACCATGTGCTATGAGGGCGGCATCCGCGAATTTGTGCGCTGGATCAACCGCCATAAGACCCCGGTGCATGAGGACGTGATCTATATGTCCGGCAGCCGTGGGGATAGCCTTGCTGAGGTCGCCATGCAGTATAACGATGGCTACAATGAGGTGCTGGTCTCCTTTGCCAACGACATCCATACCCCGGAGGGCGGCATGCACGAGACCGGCTTCAAGACCGCGCTGACCCGCGTGCTTAATGCCTACGGCCAGAAAAGCGGCATTTTAAAGGGCGAAGAGAAGATTTCCGGCGAGGATGTGCGCGAAGGCATTACCGCCGTGATCTCGGTCAAGCTGCCCGAAGCGCAGTTCGAAGGCCAGACCAAGCAGAAGCTGGGCAATGCCTCCATGCGCACGCTCGTGGACAGCATTGTGATGCGCGGACTCACCGAATTTCTGGAGGAAAATCCCGCCACGGCGCGTACCATTCTGGATAAGGCCATGATGGCCTCCCGCGCCAGAGAGGCCGCCAGAAAGGCAAGAGAGAATATCCGCCGCAAGACCGGCCTTGATTCCGACCGCCTGCCCGGCAAGCTCTGGGACTGCAACGAGCGCGACCCCGCCCTGACCGAGCTTTACATCGTCGAGGGCGACAGCGCCGCAGGCTCCGCCAAGGGCGGACGCGATTCCCGCTTCCAGGCCATCCTTGCCATGTGGGGCAAGATGCTCAACGTGGAAAAGGCCAGAGCCGACCGCATTTACAATAATGATAAGCTGATGCCGGTCATCCAGAGTCTCGGCTGCGGCATCGGCGAGGAGTTTGACCTGAATAAGCTCCGCTACCATAAAATCATCATCATGGCCGATGCGGACGTGGACGGCGCCCATATCCGCACGCTGATGCTGACCTTCTTCTTCCGCTATATGCGCCCGCTCCTTGAGCATGGCTATGTCTATTCCGCTGTGCCGCCCCTTTATAAGCTGACCCGCGGCAAGACCACGCGCGTGGCCTACTCCGATGAGCAGCGCGATCAGGTATCGAAGGAAATGCGCGGCGACAATGTCAATGCCAAGGTCGATATCAGCCGCTTCAAGGGTCTGGGCGAGATGGACCCCCATGAGCTTTGGGAAACCACCATGGACCCGACCTCCCGCACCCTGCGCCGCATCACCCTTTCCGACGCCGTGTCCGCCGACGAGTGCTTTACCGTGCTCATGGGTGAGGTCGTCGAGCCGCGAAAGGAATTTATTGAGAAGAACGCGCAATATGCCGTGAATCTCGACTTCTGATAGGAGGGAACCCATTTGGCAAAAGCAAAGGATTATAAGCCGGAGGATATTACCTTCCCCGAGCAGACCATTGTGAGCAATGACCTCGTGAAGGAAATGGAATCCTCCTTTATTGAATACGCAATGTCCGTTATCGTGGCAAGAGCCCTGCCGGATGTGCGCGACGGCCTGAAGCCCGTCCACCGCCGCATTCTCTACGCCATGTACGAAAATAACCTGACCTCGGATAAGCCCTTCAAAAAGTCCGCCACCTGTGTCGGCGAAGTGCTGGGCAAGTACCATCCCCATGGCGATAGCTCCGTCTATGACGCCATGGTGCGTCTGGCGCAGGACTTCTCCATGCGCTATATGCTGGTGGACGGCCACGGCAACTTCGGCTCCGTGGACGGCGATCCCCCCGCAGCTTACCGCTATACCGAGGCCAGAATGTCCAAAATCGCCAACGAAATGCTGCGCGACATCGACAAGCAGACCGTCAACTTTGACCCGAACTATGACGAATCCTGCCTTGAGCCGCGTGTGCTGCCGTCCAGATTCCCGAACCTTCTGGTCAACGGCTCGTCCGGCATTGCCGTCGGCATGGCAACGAATATCCCGCCCCACAACCTGCGCGAGGTCATCAATGCCTGCATCTGCATTCTCGATGACCCGGAGGCCACACTGAGCGACCTCATGCAGTATATTCAGGGACCTGATTTCCCCACCAAGGGCATTATTCTCGGTCGAAGCGGCATCCGCGCCGCTTATGCAACGGGTCGCGGACGCATTACCGTCCGAGGCCGTGCGGAAATGGAAGAATTCGCCAATGACCGCATCCGCATCATCATCAATGAGCTGCCCTATCAGGTGAATAAGCGCGCACTGGTTGAGAATATCGCCGAGCAGATGAAGGAAAAGCGCCTTGAGGGCATTTCCGACCTGCGCGACGAATCCGACCGCAACGGTATGCGCGTGGTCGTTGAGCTCAAGCGCGATGCCAACCCGCAGGTCGTGCTGAACCGGCTCTATGCCCAGACGGCGCTGCAAACCACCTTCTCTGTCAATATGCTGGCACTGGTCAACGACCAGACCCAGCCCAGAATCCTGTCTCTTCGTCATATGCTCGATGAATACCTCAGCTTCCAGGAGGAGATCATCACCCGCCGCACGCAGTATGACCTCAAAAAGGCAGAGGAACGCGCCCACATTCTGGAAGGCCTGCTCATTGCGCAGGACAACATTGATGAAGTCATCCGCATCATCCGCGAGAGCTATGACGATGCAAGAGAGCGCCTGATGGAGCGCTTTGGCCTGAGCGAAATGCAGGCGCAGACCATTCTGGATATGCGCCTCAAGGCCCTGCAGGGCATGGAGCGCGAGAAGCTTCAGGCTGAATATGATGAGCTGGAAAAGAAGATCGCGTGGTTCCGCGCGGTTCTGGCAGATGAAAGTCTGGTTCGTCAGATTTTGAAAGAGGAATTGACCGCCATCCGCGATAAGTTCGGCGATGAGCGCCGCACCCAGATCGAGGATGTGGAGGACGATCTCGATATTGAAGATTTGATCGAGCAGCGCGATTGCTGCTATACCCTGTCGAACACCGGCTACATCAAGCGCATGGACGTGGATACCTACCGCATCCAGCGCCGCGGCGGCCGCGGTGTCACCGGGCAGAGCCTGAAGGAGGAGGACTATGTCAAGAGCCTCTTCGTGGCCTCCACCCATGACTACCTGCTGTTCTTCACCAGCATCGGCAAGGTGCACCGCAGGAAGGGCTACCAGATCCCCGAGGCCTCCCGCACCGCCAGAGGCACCGCTGTGGTCAATATCCTCCCGCTGGAGCAGGATGAGAAGATCACCGCCATGCTCCTGACCAAGTCGATGGAGGAGGAGAGCTACCTCATCTTCGTCACCCGCAAGGGCACCGTGAAGCGGCTGGAGCTGAAGGCTCTGAACACCGCCAGAAAGGGCGGCATCCGCGCCCTGAGTCTGGAGGATGGCGATGAGCTGGTTGCCGTTCTGGCAAGCAGCGGCGAGGATAACATCATTCTGGCCTCCCATGACGGTCTTGCCATCTGCTTTGACGAGCGCGATGTGCGCTGCATGGGCAGAGAGGCTGTGGGCGTGAAGGGCATGAGCCTTGCTGCGGGCGATTATATCGTCGGCGCAGGCGTTGCAGAGCCGGGCACCCAGCTGCTCACCGTCACCGAGCGCGGCTACGGCAAGCGCACGGCAGTGGAAGAATACCTCCGTCTGGACGGCGAGATCAGAAGACCGCAGTCCAGAGGCGGCAAGGGCATGAAGAATCTTGCCATCAGCGAGCGCACCGGCAAAATCGCAGGCGTTTGCATTGTCCGCGAAAGCGACCATATCATGATGATCGAAGAGGGCGGCGTCATTATCCGCATGGCGGTGCAGGATGTCAACCTCTACCGCAGAGACGCACAGGGCGTCATCCTGATGCGTGTCGAGGAAGGCAGCCGCGTTTGCAGTGTGCAGGCGATTGCTGCCGGTGAAGAAGCCGACGAGGATGGCGAGGATGCGTAAAACCGTCACCGTCTATACCGACGGCGCCTGCTCCGGCAACCCCGGCCCCGGCGGCTGGGCGGCGATCCTCCGCTACGGAGAGCACGAAAAAGAGCTCTCCGGCGGCGAGGCGCAGACCACCAACAACCGCATGGAGCTGACCGCCGTCCTGCGTGCCTTAGAGGCATTAAAGGAACCGTGCACCGTCGAGCTGTACACCGACTCCAAATATATCGCCGACGCGATTTTAAAGGGCTGGGTTTTCTCGTGGAAGAAAAACGGCTGGCGCAAGGCCGACAAAAAACCCGCCCTGAATGTCGATCTATGGGAACAGCTCCTTGCCCACATGGAAACGCATGATCTCCAAATCCACTGGGTCAAGGGTCACGCCGATAACCCCTATAACAACCGCTGCGACGAGCTCGCCGTAGCGCAGAGCCAGACATATAAATTCGGTTAGGAAGGATAGAGAACCGTCCCTGTCCTTCTCCACCGTTTTTCCGTAGGGGCGAGCATTGCTCGCCCGTTCCATCTTGCAGAAATGCAGGACAGGGGACGGTTCTCTGTCCGGGAAAGGCATGGTCAGAAGAATGTTAAATTACAGCGAAATCCCCGTAATCGTCATTTCAGGAACAAACGCTTCCGGGAAAAGCTCTTTAGGAATTGAACTGGCGCAAAAATACAACGGAGAGATCATTTCCGCCGATTCCCGGCAGATTTTTAATGACTTTGATCTGTGCTGCGGGAAGGTGAATGCGGAAGAGAGGGCCATCGTTCCGCATCATATGATCGATATCTGCACGATCGGAGACTATTATTCCGTATCGGACTACCAGAAGCAGGTCAGGGAATTGATCCCGCAGATTCATGCGCGGGGAAAGCTGCCCTTTATTGTCGGCGGTACGGGCATGTACATTGATGCCGTGGTCAAGGGCTTCAGCTTTGAGGCAGAGGAGCCCGATCCCGAATACAGGAGCATGCTGGAGCAGAAATCCATCTCCGAGCTGCAAGCCATGCTCTCGGAGGCCTCCGTGCAGTACCTCATCGGGAATCATTCCGATTACAACAATAAGCGCCGCCTGATCCGCGTGCTGGAGAAGGAGCGAAGCGGAAATTCGCTGCTCCCCAACAATCACCCGCTGGAGCATGTCCTCCAGCTCGGGGTCACCTGGCCGAAGGAAAAGCTGCATGAAAGAATCGATCAGCGTCTGGAAATGAGACTTCAGCAGGGAATGCTCGAGGAAGTCCGCTCCTACCTCGCGCAGGGCGGAAATCCGCAATATCTCTATGATCTGGGTCTGGAATACAAGTATATCGCCTGGTATCTCGAAGGCAAATATGCCTCCATCGAGGAATTCAAGAGCGCCATGTCCTGCGCCATCAAGCAATTTGCCAAGCGTCAGGTCAAGTGGTTCAGACGCAACCCCGACATCCACTGGATCGACATGACGGAAGACTTCTTCTCCGAGTCGTGCGAGCTGATCGATGCTTTTCTGGGGCAGTTCTGATAAGAGAATATAGAATGAAAGCCTACTCCTATGCTTAGGAGTGGGCTTTTTCAATGCAGTTTTGAGATTTCCGCTCTAATGCCTTCCCCTTGAGGCTATGCCATCAACTTAAGGTGATTCAATGGCACCCAGCCCCCGTAGGGGCGAACTGTGTCCGCCCGCTATCCGATTCAACCGACATTTCATATAGCTGCAAGCCGGAGCGGGCGAACGCAGTTCGCCCCTACGAAGTCTATTCAATAATAGGGTAGCCCTTAAGTTGATGACATTGCAAAAGTAAGCCAATGTCTATGCTATGCGATGCCGTAGGGGAGGGGCTTGCCCCTCCCGAATCCGGCCTTGGTTTTCTGTACGCTTTCCAATTGGTGCTCATCCCACCATCGGGGAGGAGCAAGCCCCTCCCCTACGGCGATGCATTCCGTATATGCCAGAGGACATTGCCTCAAGGGGAAGGCTTGGGCGGTGCGTTTCAGGGGATCATGGGGAAAATCAGGATTGCCTTAAACAGATCGCCGTCGATGAACAGGCGGAGGGTGCCGCCCTGCAATTCGGTGAGGCTGCGGGCGATGGAGAGGCCGAGGCCGTTGCCCTCGGTGCTGCGGGAGGGGTCGGCGCGGACGAAGCGCTCTATGAGCTCCTCTTCGCTGATGTCCAGCTGCTGGCGGGAGGTATTCTTGAAGGTGATGACCGCGTTGCCGGACATTTCCTCCAGTGTGAGGTAAACTCTCGTGCCGGACAGGGCGTATTTGCAGATGTTGTTCATCAGATTGTCGAACACGCGCCACATCCGCCGTCCGTCGGCCATGATCCGGCAGGGGGTATCGGGCTGGCGGGTCACGAGGGTCAGGTTATGGTCGGAGAGCTTCTGGCTGTATTCGCCCTCTGCCTGCGTGAGGAACACTGCCGCGTCACAGGGGCCGAGCGCAACCTCCAGATTTCCGGTCGCGGCCTTGGAGGCCTCCACCAGATCCTCAATCAGGCGGTGCAGGCGCTCAGACTGGCGGGTGAGAACCTGCGCATATTCGCCGATTTTCGGATTGTCGCACGGCTCTCTGGAAATGAGGTCGGCATAGTTGATCACGGAGGTCAGGGGCGTTTTCAGGTCGTGGGAGACATTGGTGATCAGCTCGGTCTTCATGCGCTCGCTTTTCAGGCGCTCCTCCACGGCGGCATTCATGCCCTGGGCAATGCTGTTGAGGTTTTCACCGTGGCGCTTGAAGTCCAGAAGCATTTTGGAGGTGTCGGTGCGGTAGCTCAGATCACCGGCAGCCAATGCTTCGCCGCTTTTTTGCAGCTTCCGCAGGCACAGCGCCACATAGAGCACGGCTGCTATGATGGCAAGCGCCTCCAAAAACAGGACGAACAGTACAAATTCGCCGCTGCTGTGAAAGCCGAGTGCCAAAATGAAGAAATTGAAAATTCCAAGCCCCAGCAGGATGAGCGCCGTGCGCCATACCAGCGGCACCTTTGTGGCGAGCAGCCACGCGCCGCGGAGGATATAGGCGATGATATTATTCTTCCAGAGGGTGTGACCCTTCCACCTTGCCGCTGCACTCATGCACAGGCCGAGGAACAGGGCGCCAACGCCGACACATGCGCCTGTCAGAACGATAAACATGACCGCATCGTGCGGAATATAGCCAATGGGCGCGATGACGAACGCGGCAAGGAGGATCGTCAGAGCAAGGAGCAGATCAAAGGGCACCTTATAGAGCAGCCCCGGATAGAAGCCGTCATCCTTCTTCCGGCGGGCAGAGGCACGCATGAGGAGGATAAAGCAGACAATGCCCAGCACCAGCGATACAATTGCGATCGGGATTACCCAATAGCGGAGCGCATAGAGCAGATGGATGGCGATGCAGGTAAAGGAATACTGATCCATATAGGGCATTCCCTCTGTAAAGGCCACATGGACATAACGATCCTGCGGCGTTACCGATGTGTTGTAGTCAGCATATTCAAACCAGTCGAATTCGCTGTTATAGTTATCCCGGTAATGACGGAAATGGAAGTGGAATACATAATCTGAGCGTTTATTTCCCCATGCACGCTCGGACCATGCCACGGTATTGCCCTCAACATCCGTGACCATAAATTCGAGATTGCCCCGGTCGGGCAGGATGGCAGGGCGGGAATCCGTTTCCTTCACCTGCCAGAGAATGTCATCGGCCTCGCTTAAGGCCATAGCGCGTGTCTCATTGTTGACGCTTTCCTGCTCTGTTAGGGTGTAGAAATCCTCAAATATCATAACGCCCATCCCGATCACAGACCCTACGCTGATGGCCAGAAAGCTCAGGCACAGAATAAACAGGAGAATTTTGCCGCCGATGGTTTTTGTAAAGCCTTTCATATCGTTCTTCCTTTCTCCATGATATAGCCCTGCCCGAAGATGACCTTGATATAGCGGGGTCGGGCGGGGTCGATTTCAATTTTTTCGCGCAGATGGCGGATGTGGACAGCCACGGTGTTGTCGGTGCCGAAGGGCTTTTCCTTCCAGATGAGGCTGTAGATCTCCTTGGGCGAATAGACCCTGCCGGGGTTGAGCATGAAGAGCTTGAGAATTTCATACTCCGTCCGGGTGAGGCTGACCGGGTCGCCGTCCACGGTGACATTTTTTGCCGCATCATTGAGCGTAATGCCGCCGACGGTGAAGGTCTCCGGGCTCTTTCCGCCGCCGCCTAAGGTGAGATAGCGCCGCAGCTGCGACCGCACCCGGGCGCAGACCTCCAGAGGATGGAAGGGCTTGGTGATGTAATCATCCGCGCCCACGTTCAGGCCGAGAATTTTGTCGGTATCCTCACTCTTAGCGGTGAGCAGGATGATGGGAATGTTGTGCTCCTCGCGGATCGCGCGCATGGCGGCAAGTCCGTCCAGCTTCGGCATCATGATGTCCAGCAGGATCAGATGAATCTCCTCCCGCTGCGTGATCTCAACAGCTTCCTCCCCGTCATGCGCCTCAAAGAGCGTATAGTCCGGGTCGGAGAGATAGATTTTCAAAGCATTGATAATGTCCTGCTGGTCATCACAAATCAGGATATTCGGCATGGAAACACATCCTTTCGTTTTCTGCCATAATCATATACCATCCGCGCTTAAGAAGAAAGGGGGTAGAAGGTTAAGGTTTGATGAATTTTGAGAAAATAGCCTTCCCCTTGAGGGCAATGTCGGCAATTTAAGGCTGACATTTCAAAAGCAAGCCGATGCCTGTGTTATGCAATACCGTAGGGGAGGGGCTTGCCCCTCCCGAATCCGACCTGGGTTTTCTGCATGCCTTCCAATAGGTCCTGATCCCACTATGGGGGAGGAGCAAGCCCCCCCCCTACCGCGATGCATTCCGTGGCGCCCAGCCCCCGTAGGGGCGAACTGCGTTCGCCCGCCTGCCGATTCAACCGACATTTGATTAAACTGCAAGCCGGAGCGGGCGAACGCAGTTCGCCCCTACGGAGACGGCCCAAGGCTCCACCGGAAAGGGGGAGCTGTCGGCGAAGCCGACTGAGGGGGTTGACTACCATCTGTCCTATTTCAAACATAGGGAATTACCATCGTAAGAATAAAGCAAAAATCATATCATTTCAGCAGACTTCCGGCGTGAAAATCCCCTCAGTCGCCTTGCGGCGACAGCTCCCCTTATAAATAAGGGGAGCCTTTCCAGATGGGAAGGCATGAAACAAAAAACCCGCAGCTGCCGGGGGGCAGCTGCGGGTGAAAAATCAGGGGATTGATTACTGAACGATGAAGTTGACGGACTTGTCGCCCTGTGCGTCTTCGCCGAAGGTGTAATCCTTGCCGGGCATGATGGCATTGAGGACGATGCCAACGATGGAGGCAACAGCCAGACCGGACAGGCTGATGGGGCCGATCACAACAGCACCGGCTTCGGAATAGGTGATGCCGATGGAGAGAACCAGAATCAGAGCTGCGACCAGAACATTGCGGGACTTGGTGAAATCGACCTTGTTCTCAACAACATTGCGGACACCGACAGCGGAGATCATGCCGTAGAGCACCAGGGAAACGCCGCCGACAGTGGCAACGGGCATGGAGCTGACGATGGCAGCGAACTTCGGGCTGAAGGAGAAGAGGATGGCGAGGACGGCGGCGATGCGGATGACCTTGGGGTCATAGACCTTGCTCAGAGCAAGAACGCCGGTGTTTTCGCCGTAGGTGGTGTTGGCAGGAGCGCCGAACACGGAAGCGAGGGCAGTTGCGAGGCCGTCGCCGAGGAGGGTGCGATGGAAGCCGGGGTCTTCCATGAAGTTGCGGCCGCAGGTGGAGGAGATGGCGGAGATATCGCCGATGTGCTCAACCATGGTAGCCAGAGACAGGGGAACGATGGTGACGATGGAGGTCACGAGCAGGCTGGTATCCACGTTGCCGGAGAACAGACCGAAGATGGTAGCTTCCTTGTGGATGGGAATGCCGATCCATGCAGCGTTGGAAACATTTTCGACCAGAGCCTGACGGGCAGAGGGATCAACGATCATGGCGAAGATATAGGAAGCGACAACACCGAGCAGGATGGGGATGATCTTGATCATGCCCTTGCCCCAGATGTTGGCAACAATGATGACAGCGATAGCGACCAGAGCGATCCACCAGTTGGCGGTGCAGTTGGCGATTGCAGAGGAGGAGAGGGTCAGGCCGATGGCGATGATGATGGGGCCGGTAACGATGGGCGGGAAGAAGCGCATGACACGCTTGGTGCCGAAGGCCTTAAACAGACCGGCGAGGATGACATACATCAGACCGGCAATTGCCACACCGAAGCAGGCGTAGGGAAGAAGCTCGGGTTCGCCGTTGGGAGCGATTGCGAAGTAACCGGCGAGGAAAGCGAAGGAAGAGCCGAGGAATGCGGGAACCTTGCCCTTGGCAAGCAGGTGGAACAGGAGGGTGCCGAGACCTGCGAAGAGCAGGGTGGTGGCAACATCCAGACCGGTGAGGGCGGGGACAAGAACCGTTGCGCCGAACATGGCGAACATGTGCTGGAAGCCCAGCGTGATCATTTTGGCGGCGCCTAATTCTCTGGCATCGTAGATGGCGTCAGTGTTGACAGATTTTCCCATAATAATCTCCTTTTCATATTTAGTTCCAGGAAAAAAGACCAGAAAAAAACACCGGATTAAATAAAAATCCGATGTGCTCTCCCGGGGTTGCAATAGGGATGAAAAAAGGAAACAGTAAGACCTTTGTGCAGCTGACTAAGATACATCACCATTGCAGAGGCCTCCCTTTTTCGACATTTTTTCAATCGCCTTATTTTACATTTCAGGCGATAAAAAGTCAAGAGATGAACACCGTTTTTCGCAAAATCGTATCTATAATGAAAAGCATATATACTTTTCTCATGGTTTTTGTGAAAAAAAACGAAGATTTCAAGCCAAAAGGCGCCTTTTTCCGGAGCAATGCCATCAACTTATGGCAGACAGTTCAAAAGAAAGC
>JAZQOW010000002.1:0-7196 GCA_045628065.1 Faecousia sp. | reverse complement strand
AGGAAGCACGGATATGAGCGGCACCCTTTTCAATGTTCTTACGCTCTCTGCGGCGCTTGATCACTTTCTTTGCATTAGCTTTTGCCATTACATATCCCTCCCTTACTTCTTCTTATTTGCAATGGTCTTCTTGGGACCCTTGCGGGTACGAGCGTTGGTCTTGGTGCGCTGACCGCGAACAGGCAGGCCTCTTCTGTGGCGAACGCCACGATAGCAGCCGATTTCGGTCAGGCGCTTGATGTTCATAGCCACCTCACGGCGGAGGTCACCTTCGATGGTGTAGCCCTTGTCAATGACATCACGGATGGCAGCTTCGTCGGCTTCAGTGAGATCCTTCACGCGGGTGTCAGGATTCACGCCGGCAGCAGCCAGAATATCAGTAGCACTCTTACGGCCAATGCCATAGATATAGGTCAGGCCGATTTCAATTCTTTTTTCACGGGGCAGGTCGATACCAGCAATACGTGCCATGTTTCTTAAAGCACCTCCTATTAGCCTTGTCTCTGCTTATGCTTGGGATTTTCGCAAATTACCATAACGCGACCCTTGCGCTTAATGATTTTGCACTTTTCACACATGGGTTTCACGGACGGTCTAACTTTCATACTGTTTAACCTCCATTATGAGTACATTCTCTTACTTGTTTCTCCAAATGATCCGGCCTACGGTCAGATCGTAAGGAGACAACTGAACTTTTACCTTATCACCGGTCAAGATTTTGATAAAATTCATTCTCAGCTTGCCGGAAATATGCGCCAGAATCGTGCGTCCATTGCCGATATCGACTTTGAACATCGCGTTCGGCAGTGCATCAACTACGATGCCCTCAAGTTCGATTACGTCGTCTTTTGCCAAGTTTCAAATACCTCCTTGGTTTTGACTTGTGAAGGTTTGGCGCGCCTGCGCCAATGCTCTTCGTAATTGCGCATTGAGTACCTTGTCGCCGGATCGGATCATCCGTGCGACCTCCGATTCCATCTGAGGGACGCGGCGGAGGTGCTTGCGCTTCTTCCGTTTAGGATGCTCAATGGGTCGATTTTTGCCGTTGGCAAGCAGGGCGTACACGCCTTCTGTTCCGATTACATAGAACAGTTCTCCCCTGTCATGGCCGGCAATAGATTCGACCAGGTCCGATACGGATAACTCCATTTTAGCGCCTCTCTGTGACGGTGAGGATTTCCGGCTCGCCGTCTGTAATGAGCACAGTATTCTCATAGTGAGCCGCCAGCTTTCCATCGCAGGTGACGGTGGTCCAACGGTCAGACAGAATGCGGACATCATATGTCCCCTCTGTGACCATGGGTTCGATCGCCAGCGTCATGCCTTTGATCAGCCGGGGCCCTCTGCCGGGAGCGCCGAAATTGGGCACTTCCGGTTCCTCATGCAGGTTCGCGCCAACACCGTGACCTATGAAGCTGCGAACCACAGAAAAACCGTTTGATTCGACATACGTTTGAATCGCATGTCCGATGTCAGAGACTCGGCATCCCTGACGTGCGAATTTCACGCCCTCAAAGAAGCTGCGCCGGGTGACATCTATGAGCTTTTGTGCAGTGGGTGAGATCTTCCCGCAGGGGAAGGTCCCGGCACAGTCCCCGGTAAAGCCATTCCATTTGGCGCCGACATCGACTGAAACGATATCGCCTTCTTTGAGCACCCGTTTGTCGGGAATACCGTGGATGACAACATCATTAACAGAGATGCACGCACTGGCGGGGAAGCCGCCATAATTGAGGAAGGTGGGGGTTGCGCCCTGTGACACAATAAAGTCGTGGACTGCCTTATCGATCTGAGCGGTTGTTACGCCGGGTCTTACCATATCCCCTGCCAGAGCACGGGCTGCCGCGGTAATTTCACAGGCTCGGCGCATGATCTCGATCTCTTTTTGGCTTTTCACCGGTATCATGCTTACACACCCAGAGCGGTCATAATATCACGAGTCACATCTTCAATGGGCTGATTTCCCTCGATAAGCTTGAGCTTGCCAAGCTTCTGATAGAAGCCCTTGAGTGCCTCGGTTTCCTGGTGGAATACCTCCAGGCGATGACGAACCGTTTCCGGCTTGTCATCCTTGCGGATTACCAATTCGCCGCCGCAGACATCGCAGATGCCTTCCTGCTTCGGCGGATGTGCAGCGATGTGATAGCTGGAACCGCAGCTGCCGCAGACGCGGCGGCCGGTCATTCTCGGCTCGATCACTGCATCGTCAATTTCAATGGAAACCACACTGTCGATACAGATTCCGGTATCTTCCAGTGCCTGGGCCTGCGGGATGGTGCGGGGCATACCGTCAAGGATATAGCCGCCCTTGCAGTCATCCTGCTCGAGCCGTTCGCTGACGATGCCGATGATGACATCGTCAGGAACGAGCAGACCCTGATCCATGAATGATTTGGCCTTAAGGCCGGTTTGCGTGCCATTTTTGATAGCTTCACGCAGAATGTTTCCGGTGGAGATGGTCGGGATATTCAGCGTATTGCTGATAATCTCGGCCTGTGTTCCTTTTCCGGCGCCGGGTGCGCCCAACAGGATCAGTCTCATACAAAAACCTCCAGATTATTCCAGGAAGCCCTTGTAGTGACGCATCATCATCTGGGCCTCGATAGCGGCCATGAACTCGATGGCAACGCCGACCACGATGATGACGGAAGTACCGCCAATGGACAGCGAAGTAATCTTGAACACATTACCAACAATGATGGGGAGCAGAGCTACAACAGCCAGATAAAGAGCACCGAAAATGGTGATCTTGTTGATGACCTTGCTGATAAAGTCGGCAGTGGGACGGCCCGGACGGAAGCCGGGGATGAAGCCGCCGTTCTTCTTCATGTTGTTAGCGATCTCCACAGCATTGTACTGGATCGTAGCATAGAAGTAGGAGAAGAAGATGATCAGCAGGAAGTAGATGATAGCATAGACAGTGCTTCTGGTGGACCAAACATGGTCATACCACCAGCCGCTGCTGATGCTGAAGAATGCGCAGATGGTTGCGGGGAGAGAGCAGATGGACTGTGCAAAGATGATGGGGAGAACACCGGACATGTTGACCTTGATGGGCAGATGGGTGTTCTGGCCGCCGTAAACCTTGCGGCCCACAACGCGCTTTGCATACTGAACCTGGATACGGCGTTCGGAATTGTCGATGAAAACGATGAGAACGATCAGAGCCAGCATACCGACAAGGATCAGAAGATACTTGTACCAGGAATGGATGGGATCTGCGACCACGTTGGTGACAATGGTGCTAACGCCGGAGGGGATGCGGGAGATGATGTTGGCAAACAGGATCATGGAGATGCCGTTGCCAATGCCGAACTCGGTAATCTGTTCACCGAGCCACATAACGAATGCGGAACCGGCAGTGAATGCTACAACGATAACCAGCATATAGGGGAAGATGGTGTTGGTCTCCAGCAGGTTATAGTTGCGGAGCATGAAGTAGTAGCTCAGACCCATGATGAGGCCCAGACCTACGGTGGTGTAACGGGTGATGTTGTTGATCTTTTCTCTGCCTTCTTCGCCGCCTTCCTTGCTCAGACGTTCCAGAGCAGGGATGGCGATGGTCAGCAGCTGAATAATGATGGATGCGTTGATATAGGGCTGGATGGAAAGTGCCAGAACGGTGGCATGGGAGAATGCAGAACCAGACAGGGCATTGTACAGGCCCAGAACGGTATCGCTCAGGTTGGAGTTGAAATATTCGCTGAGGAGCTGAACATTAACATAAGGAACGGGAACTGCATTACCGATACGGTAAATCGCAAGAATCAGGATGATGAAGAGAAGCTTCTTCCGCAGTTCGGGAATCTTCCATGCATTACGCAGGGTAGTAAACACTTACACCACCTCTGCCTTTCCACCTGCCTGTGCGATCTTTTCCTCGGCAGATTTGGAGAAGGCAGCTGCCTTGACGGTGAGCTTCTTTTCCAGCTTGCCATTGGACAGAACCTTCAGACCATACTTGCAGTCGTGAATGATGCCTTTTTCAATCAGAGCAGCAGCATCAACCACATCACCATTATTGAATGCATTGAGAGCAGCAACATTGATTGCGGTGAGGGGCTTTGCGTAGATATTGTTGAAACCGCGCTTCGGGATGCGGCGAGCCAGAGGCATCTGGCCACCTTCGAAGCCGATACGGATCTTGCCGCCGGAGCGGGCCTTCTGGCCCTTATGGCCGCGGCCTGCGGTCTTGCCGTTGCCGGTGCCGCAGCCACGTCCCTTCCGCTTACCTACCTTGGTAGAACCAAAGACAGGAGAAAGTTCGTGTAATTCCATATTTGCCTCCTTATTCCACTTCGGTGACTTCCAGCAGATAGCCGATCTTGGCGATCTTGCCGCGAGTCTGGGCGTTGTCGGGCTGGACAGTTACCTGGCCGATACGGCGCAGGCCAAGGGACTGGGCAGTAGCAATGTGCTTCTGCAGACGGCCATTGAGGCTCTTCACAAGTTTAATTTTCAGCATAATGAAGCTCCTCCTTAACCAATGATCTCTTCGGGGCTCTTGCCTCTGACGCGGGCAACCTGAGTTGCGTCACGCAGAGAGATCAGACCCTGCATAGTAGCCTTAACAACGTTCTGGGGATTGTTGGAACGCAGGCACTTGGTACGGATGTTGGAAATGCCTACCGCTTCCATGACGGCACGAACTGCACCGCCTGCGATAACGCCGGTACCGACAGAAGCCGGCTTCAGCAGAACCTTGCCAGCGCCGTAGATACCCACGACTTCGTGAGGAATGGTGGTGCCGGACAGGGTGATCTTGACCATGTTCTTCTTAGCATCAGCAATGCCCTTGAGAATGGCCTCGGAAACTTCCGCAGCCTTGCCCAGGCCATAACCAACGGTGCCGTTGCCATCGCCCACCACGACGAGCGCGGAGAACTTCATAACACGGCCGCCCTTGACGGTCTTGGAAACACGGTTCAGGTAAACAACCTTTTCGATGAATTCGGGGGCAGCTGCTTCAGCTGCACGATCTTTGTTGTTGTAGTAAGCCATTGTATCTTCCTCCTGCCTTAAAACTCAAGTCCGCCTTCGCGGGCACCCTCGGCGAGAGCTGCCACGCGACCGTGGAAGATATAACCGCCGCGGTCGAATACGACCTGCTTGACGCCCTTCTTCAGAGCACGCTCGGCGACCAGCTTACCAATCTTCTTCGCGGCTTCGCAGTTGCCTGCGGCGCCTTCGAAGGACTTATCCAGAGTAGATGCAGAGGCCAGGGTGACACCGTTGACGTCATCGATGACCTGAGCATAGATGTTCGCATTGCTGCGGAAAACATTCAGGCGAGGTCTTTCGGGCGTGCCGGAGATCTTGCCGCGAACTCTGGTATGGCGCTTCAGACGCTGCGCGTTCTTATCAAACTTCTTAACCATTTAGGCACACCTCCTATTATTTCTTACCGCCGGCCTTGCCTTCTTTGCGGCGAATGGTCTCGGTAGTATATTTGATGCCCTTGCCCTTATAGGGTTCGGGGGGTCTCTTTCCTCTGACATTAGCAGCGAACTGACCGACCTTCTGCTTGTCGGGACCGCTGATGATGATTTTGTTGGGAGCGGGGACTTCGATGGTGATGCCGTCGATTTCATCCATCTTAACGGGGTGAGAGTAGCCCAGGTTCATAACCAGGGTCTTGCCCTCTTTTGCAGCACGGTAGCCAACACCGTTGACTTCGAGCTCCTTGCTGAAGCCCTTGTCGGTGCCATTGACCATATTGGCCAGCAGGGTGCGGGTGAGGCCGTGCAGGCTCTTATGATGACGCTCATCGCTCGGACGCTCCACGGTGATCGTGTTGCCTTCCTGCTTGATGACCATTTCAGAGTTCAGTTTGCCGCTCAGGGTACCCTTGGGGCCGGTAACCTTAACGAAGTTGCCTTCGCCGATTTCAACCTTTACGCCTGCCGGTACAGTGATGGGCATTTTGCCGATTCTAGACATAATGTTACCTCCTTACCAGACAAACGCCAGGACTTCACCGCCGATGTGGAGCTGACGGGCAGCTCTATCGGTCATGACGCCGCGGGACGTGGATACGATGGCAATGCCGAGACCTCTGAGAACCTTGGGCAGCTCGTCTGCGCCGGCATAAACGCGCAGGCCGGGCTTGGAAACGCGGCGAAGGCCGGTGATGACCTTTTCCTTGTTGCCAAGGTACTTGAGCGTGATGTGGATGATACCCTGGGTACCATTGTCTTCTACGGTGAAGGACTTGATGTAGCCCTCATCGAGAAGGATCTGCGCGATGGACTTCTTCAGATTGGAAGCAGGAACATCAACGCTGTCGTGCTTTGCAGAGTTTGCATTTCTGATTCTGGTCAGCATATCTGCAACGGGATCGGTGATTTGCATTAGAAAATCCTCCTTTATGAAGTTACGGATAAAAATCCGTTAAGACGCCAGAGTATCAGAGGAATGTAAACCGAGAACCGATTCCATTTTCCTCTGACTTCTGATGCCTGTTTTACAAATAAAACGCTTCTTACCAGCTGGCCTTGCGGACGCCGGGGATCTGACCCTTGTAGGACAGTTCGCGGAAGCAGATACGGCAAATGCCGAAATCACGCAGGTAGGCGTGGGGTCTGCCGCAGATCTTGCAGCGGTTGTAGCGGCGAGTAGAGAACTTGGCCTCTCTCTGCTGCTTCAGGATCATCGCTTTTCTAGCCATAGTTTTCTCCTCCCTATTAAGCGTAGAACGGTGCGCCGACCAGCTTCAGAAGCTCCTTGGCTTCTTCGTCCGTGTTGGCGGTGGTGCAGATGCAAATGTCCATACCACGAATCTTGTCAACCTTATCGTACTCAATTTCGGGGAAGATGATCTGCTCCTTCAGACCGAAGGCATAGTTGCCGCGGCCGTCGAAAGCGTTGGGGTTGATGCCGCGGAAGTCGCGGACACGGGGCAGGGTTACGTTGAAAACGCGATCGAGGAATTCCCACATCTTTTCGCCGCGGAGGGTAACCTTCACGCCGACGGTTTCGCCTTCACGCACCTTGAAGTTTGCAACGGACTTGCGAGCCTTGGTGGTGATGGGCTTCTGGCCGGTAATCTGGGCAATTTCCTTGCAGATGGATTCGATCTCCTTGGCGTTGTTCTTGCTCTCGCCGCAGCCGACATTGACGATAACCTTTGCCAGCTTGGGGATCTGCATCACGCTCTTGTAACCGAACTTCTTCATCAGAGCGGGAGCGATCTCAGC
>JAZQOW010000001.1:0-4383 GCA_045628065.1 Faecousia sp. | reverse complement strand
TAAAGCAAAAAAGCCGCCGCTGCGGATACCCTCCGCAGCCACGGCTTTTGCCGGATCATTCAGATTTTTTCGTACCCGATGAGCAGCCCGCCGCGCTCGGCATAGTAGCTGCACAGCCCTCTGTTGATGCCCACGGTCACGGATATGTCGGGCAGCTCTGCTTCCAGCAGTGCCCTGAGCTTCAATGCCGCGCCCTCGTTGCAGCAATGGGCGATCCGCACCCTTCCCTGCTTCAGCCCGTTTGCCTTCAGGTTCTTCACAAGGGTCGCTATGCTTTTTGCTTCGCCCCGGCATTTGTCGGTGGGCTCCAGCGTTCCCTCGTCGCTGGCCTTACCTACGATGCGGATCCCCAGCACCCCCGCCAGCCTTGCAACAGTCGGCGATACCCGCCCGTTTGCGGCAAAATTTTTCAGACTTTCCAGCGAGAACAGAAGCCCGGTCTGCTGCTGATAGGCGGTGATCTCTTCACAGATGTCCTCAAAGCTCCTCTCCGTCGGGATCAGCTCCGCCAGCTTTTCCACGGTCAGCGTCAGCTCGGGGCCGGCAGAACGGGAATCTATCACGAAAACGCGTCTGCCGGGATGCGCGTCCTCATACATTTCCTTTGCGATGCAGGCAGTGTTGTAGCTGCCGGACAGAGCGGAGGTGATGGCCAGACAGAAGATCTCCTCCGCATCCCCGAAGGCGCGGAGCCAGTCCTCCGGATTCGGGCAGGAGGTCTGGGACCTGCCCTTGAAGCGGTCAAAGTACCGGAGCATATCCTCAGGATCCAGCCCTGGGTCATCCACGAACTCCCGTTCCTCCGTAATGATTTTCATGGGTGCCAGTCCGAAGGAAACAGAGGAATACTCTGTCAGATTCGCGGAGGAGTCCGCGGCGATCCGTCTTCTTCCTGCATGGGTGGTGATAGCGCTCATATTGATATGCCTTTCTGTTTCTGATAATCAGTATTCTTTCTTGGGCTATTAAAAAACCTGTGCGTATTGTAAAGGGTAATCTAACTTCTGTCAAGGGTTTTTTGAAACTCTGTCATGGAGTTTTTGCTTGACATCCAACAGCCCTTTCGATATAATCAGACCATGAACAGGGAAATTGCAGACGCTCTTGCCGATTCTATGCGCGGATTTCGTCTCCCGCGATATTCGGAGATCCCGGATATGGGTCTCTATCTGGAACAGGCAGCCAAATATGTGAATCGCGCCATCAGACCCTTGGGCTTTGAGGATGTGACCGGCTCCATGGTGCGCAACTATGTGAAGCTGGGTCTCATTGCCAATCCTGTGCGCAAGCAGTATTCCGCTGCACAGCTTGCCCATCTGATCGTGCTCGCACTTCTCAAGCAGGTTACGAATCTGGAGAATATCAGCAGCCTCTTTCAATTGCTTAATGGCCGCACCGACTATACGGTGCAGGTAGCCTATGACTACTTCTGCGATGAGCTGGAAAACGTTCTCTACTTTCGCTTCGGCCTCCGCGACAGCACGGCGGAGTTGGGTGTTACCTCCACACTGGAGAAGGAGATGCTCCGCAGCACCGTTACCGCTGTGTCCAACATTGTATATCTGAACTGCGGCTTCCGCATTCTTGCCGATAGCGGCGAGCCGAAGTAAAAAAGCAGCCTCTGTAGAAAACAGAGGCTGCTTTTTTGCGCAGAGAACAGCTGTCCTTTTATCTTTCGACCCAATCGGTTTGCAGCGCATGTCAAAAAGAGAATTTTTTCCCCCTAAAAATAGCAAAATGATGTTATGAATGCACAAATTTATGAGTATATGTCAAGATTGTTTCTTGTGTTATAAGTACATTGCATAATTTCCCGATTTGAAATATTATTATTGCATGAACTCCTCTTCGAAGAGGAACCAATTTTATTTCAGGAGGGAAAAGACATGAGCGAATCAAAGCTGACCAACGCACAAGTAGTCAAGTACAACATCTACGGTCTCACATCCTTCATGGCTATGATGCCGGCATTCATGTACTACCGCACCTTTATGCAGGTCAATCTGCACGTTTCCGCAGAGCTGCTGGCTGCACTGGTTCTGGTAGGAACCGGTGTTGATTTCGTACTCTCTCTGGTCGCCGGCCCCATCGTCGAGAAAACCAACGGCGGCAAACACGGTAAATTCCGCTACTGGTTCAAGATCTTCCCCTTCGTGATGTTTGCGGGCACAATCGTCTGCTTCATTGCGCCTGCCGATCTTCAGAGCAGCCTGATCAAGGGTCTTGTGACCATTCTGGGCTACATTCTCATCTGCGGCGCAGTCACATTTCTGGGCAATGCGAACTTCGGCATTCTGGCCGCTATGGCTGGCCCCTCACTGGAGGATCGCAACCGCATCTCCATCATGGGTGCCAGAATGATGGCGATTGCCACCATCATCACTTCACTGACCATTCTGCCGGTAAAGACGGCCATTACCAACGCCACGGGCAATGAGCAGCTGGGTTACCTGATCGTCTCCGCTTTCTTCGGCCTGACCATCCTCATCGGCGCCAAGTGCACGCTGGATGTTTCCAAGGACTATGACCTGCCCAGACCTGCCGGCGAGAAGTCTGCCGGAGCGGGAGGCCCCACGGTTGGTGCCATGTTTGCCTCTGTGGTCAAGAACAAACAGCTTCTGTGCCTGATCCTGATCTACACGATCTATAACTTCGGCTTCAACTTTGCGGCCGGCTTTGAGATGTATTTCTTCATGTTCTTCAAGCTGACGCCTGCCACCTTTACCGTGCCTATGACCATTCACCAGACCTGCCGTTCCTGCGCCGCTCTTCTGGGCGCGATCATCGGCCCCAAGCTGGGCATGAAGCTGGGCAAGAAAAAGGCCATAGGTGTGGGTCTCCTGCTTTGGGGCCTTGGACTGCTGGGTGCCTATCTCTGCATCCAGAGCGCTCCGTGGTATATCTACACCGTATTCTCCTGCATCAACTCCATGGCAATGTATGTATTCTCCGGCTTCGGCGTGAACTACTTCCTGGACTGCGGTGAGTACGGCTATTACACCACCGGCGAGGACAACCGCACCATCGCCATGTCCATGTTCAATATTCCCATCAAGCTGGCCACCATGCTTGCCGGAACCATGTCCGGTCTGGCTTTGGGCTGGATCAACTTCGATTCCGTTTCCATCGGCGGCGGTGCCATGACCCCCGAGATTACCAGGGGCTTCATGTTCTGGTTCACACTCTTCCCCGCCCTTTGCATGGGTCTTGCTTCTCTGCTGGCCTTTGTAGGCTACCGGATCACCGATGCGGAAGCCGCCTTCTATGCACAGGAAAATGCGAAAAAGGCTATGCCGCAGACTCCCGTCGAGGCGTAAGCGGACGCCGTACGACACCAATGAAAAAGCTGCCCGAATGGTGGGGCGTCATAAAACATAGATTTTCAGTAAAAAAACAAAGTTTTATGCCGGAGGACCACGAGGACACTTGTCGAAAAACAAAAAAACAAGTATACTCATCTTTGGTGTTAAAGATATTTTTTCTTTAACCTGGGGAATCCCAAAGATGAAGTGGTCGCCAAACTGGTATCATCTTTGGGATTTTTGTATTCAGTTGCAAAAATAGAGTAAACAAAAAAGACTACCTCAGCAAGAGATAGCCTTTATATATGAGAAAATGTAAATCAAGCCATCGTCACAGGGTGACGATTTGGTTCAAAAACAGGAAACCACAATGAATTTCATTGTGGTTTCCCTGATAATGATGCTTTATTCTGTTAAGTCGGGTTGTTAACGGGGTTGATTTTCATTCAAGATCGTGCTGTCAGAACATCAAAGGTCATTGATATCATTAAAATCAATAACACGGTCGCAGATCCTTACCGCCAGTTCAGGGCTGTGCGTGATGGCGATCAGACCTATTCCACGCTCTTTCAGCACTTTAAGAAGCAGTTCCCATACCTGTGCCTGGGTAATGACGTCCAACATGGTGCTGATCTCGTCAGCTATGATGAACTTAGTCTGGGGAGCAAGGGCTCGCGCTATGCAGAAGCGCTGCATTTCTCCACCGGAGAGCTCAGCGGGATAGCGGCTAAGCCATGCCTGTTCGATGCCGAGTTCACGCAGGAATGCCTCATCCGGCTCCCATGCTTCGGTGAGCGTTTTGCCAAGCTTCCAACGGGGATTGATGGCCTTTTCGGGGTGCTGGTAAATCATCTGTATAGGACAGAAGCCCTTGCGGGGCAGCGGATTGCCGTCTACCAATATTTCGCCGGAGGTGGGTCTAAGGTTGCCAGCAATGATTTGGGAAAGCGTACTTTTTCCGCAGCCGGAGGGGCCGACCAACGCAACTTTTTCGGCTGCTTCGATTGTTAAATTCGCCTTGTTCAGAAGAGGTGTTTTTTTGTCGTAGCGAAAGCAAATATCTTTAACTTCAATCCGCATG